>CAXDNE010000171.1:0-15793 GCA_963990595.1 uncultured Methylobacterium sp. | reverse complement strand
CGCTTGTCAGAAGATGCTTCAGCGCCCGGTCCACTCTCGCGGCCGGCGCCGATGAACAGCGATATACGCAGGCCGATCCGGCCCGTCAACAGCCTTGTTCGACCGCGAAGCCGATTTTCTTGGACTCGCCCGACGACAGGCGTGTGACGCCGCGATTCGCGGCTGGTCCGAAGCGCGCTCAACCGTCGAGGGTCAGGGTCATTCCGTCATAGGCCGGCACGATACCGTCCGGGAGGCGCGCCGCCAGGGCGGCGTAGTCCAGGTCGGTGTGCAGATTCGTGAGAACCGCCCGGCGCGGCCGGACCGCGGCGATGAGGTCCAGCGCGTCGGAGACCGAGAAATGCGTCGGATGCGGCGTGTCCCGCAGGGCGTCGATGATCAGCAGCTCGAGCCCGTGGAGGCGGGTCAGGCTCGCCTCCGGGATCAGGCTCACGTCGGGCATGTAGGCCGCCCGGCCGAAGCGGAATCCCAGGGCGGCCTCGTTCCCGTGCTCCACGGGAAGCGATTCCACCGTGATCGGACCGCCCGCCCCCGCCAGGGTCAGCTCGCGGTCGGCGGCCAAGTCGCGGAGGTCGAGGATCGGCGGATAGGCGCTCCCGGGGGGCGTCTCGAAACAATAGCCGAACCGGGCCGTGAGCAGGGACCGGGTCAGGGCGTCGGCGTAGACCGGGATGCGCGCCCGCATGGCGATCACCAGCGGGCGCAGGTCGTCGATCCCATGGGTGTGGTCGGCATGGGCGTGGGTGTAGAGCACCCCGTCGAGGCGCGTCACGCCGGCGTCGATGAGCTGCTCGCGCAGATCCGGGGAGGTGTCGACGAGCAGCGTTGTCCGCCCGGCCCCCGATGCGCGCTCGACCAGGATCGAGCAGCGCCGCCGCCGATTGCGCGGCTCCTCCGGATTGCAGGCGCCCCAGCCGCTGCCGACCCGCGGGACCCCGCCGGAGGAGCCGCAGCCGAGAATGCGCAGGGTCAGGCTCGCCATCCGGATCTCCCGCTCGCGCCCGCTTCCGTCACGCGGCGCTGCGGGGCGTCCCGCCGGCCGCCTTGTCGAACAAGCTGAAAAAATTCGCCGTCGTGATCCGGGCGAGTTCCTCCGGGGCGAGCCCCAGGGTGTCGGCGAGCGACCGGGCGGTGTCGGCCGTGTAGGCCGGCTCGTTGGTCCGCCCCCGATGGGGCTCCGGAGCGAGGAACGGCGCGTCGGTCTCCACCAGGATCCGGTCGAGGGGCACGCTCCGCGCGATGGCGCGCAGGTCATGCGAGCGCCGGAAGGTGACGATGCCGGAGAACGAGACGAAGAGCCCCAACGCCACCCCGGCCTCGGCCAGGCGCCTGCCCGACGAGAAGCAGTGCAGCACCGCCCGGAACGGCCCGCGGCCCATCTCGTCGGAGAGAACCCGCTCCATGTGGTCGTCGGCGTCCCGGGCGTGGATCACCAGCGGCACCCCGGCCAGGCGCGCCGCCTCGATATGGGCGCGCAGCACCCGCTCCTGCACGACCTCGGGGGCGGCGTCGGCGTAGTGGTAGTCGAGCCCCGCCTCGCCGATCCCGACGCAGCGCGGGTCGGCGTTTGCGATACCGGCGATCGTCTCGGCGGCGACGTCCGGCTCCTCGGCCGCCCCGTGGGGGTGGGTGCCGATCGTGTACCAGATCTCGGGATGGGCCGCGGCGATCGCCCGGTAGGTGTCGGCCTTGGCGACGCGCGTGGCGATCGTGAGCATGCCGGTGACGCCCGCGGCCTTCGCGCGGCCGATCACGCCCGGCAGGTCGGCGGAAAAATCCGGGAAGTCGAGATGGCAGTGGCTGTCGATGAGCATCGGGTCTCGGGGCCGTCAGGCGGCAGGGGCCTTCACGCGGAGGGGCCTCAGGCGGAAGGGGTCTCGGGGCGCTCGAAGCGCGGGAAGATCGGCGCGGGAGCCGGGAGCGGCGTGCCGGGCACGAGGCGGCCCCCCTCCCCCACATCGGCGAGGCTGCGCCGGTCGGCCGGCACCGCCAGCAGGTCGAGGAGCTTGGCGGCCGCCCCCGGCACGAAGGGCTGGGTCACGATGCCGAAGACGCGCAGGCTCTCCAGCGTCGTGTAGAGCACCGCGTTCATCCGCACCGGATCGGACTTGCGCAGCTTCCAGGGTTCCTGGCCGGCGAAGTAGCGGTTGGCCTCCGCCACCACGGTCCAGATCTCCGCCAGGATGGCGTGGAGCGCGAGGTCGCCCATCAGGGCGCGGGCCCGCTCCGGCAGGGCGTCGGCCAGGGCCAGAAGGGCCTTGTCGGCCGCATCCAGGTCACCGGGGTCCGGCACCGCGCCGTCGCAGTTCTTGGCGACCATCGAGAGCGAGCGCTGGGCGAGGTTGCCGAGATCGTTGGCGAGATCAGCGTTGATCCGGCCGATGATCGCCTCGTGGCTGTAGCTGCCGTCGCCGCCGAACGGCACCTCGCGCAGCACGAAGTAGCGCACCGGATCGACCCCGTAGGTGTCGGCGAGCTCGAACGGGTCGAGGACGTTGCCGAGCGACTTCGACATCTTCTCGCCCTTGGAGAGCAGGAAGCCGTGGCCGAAGACCCGCTTGGGCAGGGGCAGGCCGGCCGACATCAGGAAGGCCGGCCAGTAGACCGCGTGGAACCGGACGATGTCCTTGCCGATGACGTGCAGGTCCATCGGCCAGAAGTCTTTCCGGGGATCGGACGCATCCGGAAAGCCCGTCACCGTCAGGTAGTTGGTCAGGGCATCGACCCAGACATACATGACGTGGTTCGGGTGCCCGGGCACCGGCACGCCCCAGTCGAAATTGGTGCGGCTGACCGAGAGGTCCTTGAGGCCGGAGCGCACGAAGCTCGCCACCTCGTTCTTTCGCGTTTCCGGCCCGATGAAGCCAGGCTGGTCTTCGTAGAGCTTCAGCAGGCGGTCCTGATAGGCGGACAGGCGGAAAAGGAAGTTCTCCTCCTCCATCCACACCACGGGCGTGTCGGTGGCGAGGCTGCGGCGGCTGCCGTCCTCCAGGAGCCGGGTCTCGGCCTCGTCGTAATAGGCCTCGTCGCGCACCGAGTACCAGCCGGCGTACTTGTCGAGATAGATGTCGCCGTTGGCCTCCATCCGCCGCCAGATCTCCTGGGCGGCCGCGTAGTGGCCGGGCTCGGTGGTGCGGATGAAGCGGTCGTAGGCGCAGTCCATCCGGTCGGCCATCGCCTGGAAGCGGGCGGCGGTGCCGTCCACGAAGGCGCGCGGGGTGGTGCCCGCCCGGGTCGCGGCCTGCTGGATCTTGAGGCCGTGCTCGTCGGTGCCGGTGGAGAACAGCACGTCGTAGCCGTCGAGCCGGTGGAAGCGCGCGATGGCGTCGGCGGCGATCACCTCGTAGGCGTGGCCGATATGCGGCGCGCCGTTCGGGTAGGAGATCGCGGTCGAGAGGCCGAAGGTCTTTCTGGTTTGCGCCGGGGCGTTGGACGTCACGTCTGTGGTGTTCCGGATGATCTCGGGAGGTTGTCCGCGTTGTCGCGCGGCAGCGGCCGGGACGCAACCGTCGCGGGCTGTGCGGACGCGCGCCATCCCGTGATGCCGCACCCGCCGCCTGTCGGGGGCGAGCCGCGCCGCCGCGCCGGCCGGCTCGTCGCTCCGACAGGGCCGATCGGCGGGCCGGGCCGCGGGCAGGCGTCGACCGCCGATTGTTCGAAACTACACAAAACGTCCCGGAGCCCCGTTTTCTGCTTGACGCCGCGGCGCATGTTTGTGTTTCAGTCTTGCAGTCGTTCTAACAATCAGTGGAGTATCTTGGGATGAGCGGCGCCCTGAATATTGGAAAACGCGACGTCGATCTTACGGTTGTAATAGTATCGGCATACGTCTCGAACAACTCACTTCCGGCCGTGGAATTGCCGAAGCTGATCGCGGCGCTCCACGCCGCCATCGCCGCCCGTCGCGCGAGACGCGCGTCCCCGCCGGTCCCTGGCCGTGACGCGGCCCAGAAGCCGACGGCTGCCGAGATCCGCAGATCGGTCCAGCATGACGGAATCATCAGCTTCGTCGACGGCAAGATCTACAAGACGCTCAAGCGTCATCTCGGCTGCCACGGGCTCAGCCCGCGCGGCTACCGGGAGCGCTACGGCCTGCCGGCCGACTATCCGATGGTCGCCCCGGGCTATGCCGAGCGGCGCTCCGCCCTCGCCAAGGCGATCGGGCTCGGCGTGCCGGGCGGCTTGGCAAGCCCGCGCGCCCTCGCGCACCACGCCGTACGGTGGTGAAGCGGAGCGTGATGCCGGACGTCGCGGCGGAGCTGTGCCGCGGTCTCTCCGCATCGTGGGGCGCGTCGTGGCGTTCGCGCCCCGTGGCGAGCCGCGCCGGACCGCGCGGCCGGGCCGGCGGCCAAGGGGACAGGTGGACGCGAGACCAGGCTGCCGCGCGCGGTCGGTGCAGGACCGAGCCGTCGGATCGATTGATCTCGGACAATGTGGTCTGCCGGTGATGGCTGCAGGTTGGATCGGCTGAGCGTTCACACGGCCGGGCTGCCCGCGTCCTGATCCGGCTTCCGTTCCTCCAGAGGGCAAATGCCCCAAGCGTCGGCGATCGAGAGCGAATGTGCGCCCCTGCCCGCGCAGGAGGGCGCCCTGGCGCATACGGACCAGTCCGCCCTCCACAACCGCCTCCTGCGCGCCCTGGATCCGGAGGAATTCGCTCTGCTCGCGCCACATCTCGTGCCGCAGAGCACGCGGTTGCGCGAGCCGCTGATCGAGCCCGGCGCGCCGATCGAGACCTGCTACTTCGTGGAGACCGGCATCGTCTCGGTGGTCACCGCGCGTGCCGGCTCGCGGATCGAGATCGGGATGATCGGTCGGGAAGGTCTGGTCGGTGCCGCGCCGGTCCTGCTCGGCGACGCCCGCAGCCCGCACGAGCACTTCGTGCAGATGGCGGGTGAGGTCCTGGGCATGTCGGCGGCCACCCTCGCGGCGATCGCCGAGGCGCATGCCGGGCTGCGCCGACGCTTGCTGCATTACGTCGAGGCGCAGCTGGTGCAGGTGTCCGAGACGGCCCACGCGAACGCCATGCTGGGCCTCGAGAGCCGGCTCGCCCGCTGGCTGCTCATGTGCCACGACCGGGTCGGCGAGGACGAGCTGGTGTTCACGCACGAGTTCATGTCGATGATGCTGGGCGTCCACCGCGCCGGCCTGACGCTGACGCTGCAGAACTTGGAAGGCGCTCGGCACATCCGGTGCCGCCGGCGGCGGATCAGGATCCTGGATCGCGCGCGGCTGGAAGCGCTGACGGAGGGCTGCTACGGGGTGGCGGAATCCGAGTACGCGCGGCTGGTCGAGGGGCGGTGAGAGGGGGCTCCGACGCCCGGATCTGCCCCGGGACCGGGCGCCCCGCCGACCCGGCGCGGCCGGCCGGGACCACCCGCCGGCGGGCGGACGCCGCGGCGCTCCGGAGGCCCGCGCGCTAGGCGACCTCGGCGAGGTCGCCGAACAGCGACAGGACCACCGGGCGCCGGTCGAGATTGTAGATCGCCGCCTCCCGGGCGGCGCGGCCGAACCTGTCGGCGACCTCGACCAGGGCGGCGAGGCGCGCGGGGGGCTCGTCCCGGCGCCGGTCGAGCTCGGCCGAGACGAAGCGCAGCACCGCGTCCTGGGCGGCCTCGAATCGCGCCTCCGCGTCCCGGCCCGCCAGGGTCTCGGCGAGCTTGAGCACCCGGCCCCAATCGGGATTGCGCGCCCGCGCCAGCAGGGTCTCGACCTCCGCCACGAGCCCGGCCGTGACCGGGTCGAGCATCGCCAGCGCCCGGGCGACCGAGCCCTCGCTCAGGGCGACCGCCCGGTCCAGGGCGGCCGCGTCGGGCTGCGGGAAGGGCGCCGGCAGGCCGCGCACCACCGCGGCCACCGCCTCGGGCGCGAGCGGGCGCAGCATCAGAGCCCGGCAGCGGGAGCGGATCGTCGGCAGGAGCCGGCCGGGCTGATGGGAGAGGATCAGGAACAGGGCGCGGGGCGGGGGCTCCTCCAGCACCTTGAGCAGGGCATTGGCCGCGTTGGCGTTCAGGTCCTCGGCACTGTCGAGGATGCAGATCCGCCAGCCCGAATCCGCGGCCGTCGATCCGAACAGGTCCAGCGCCCGGCGCACCATGTCGACCGAGATCTTGGTCGGCAGCGTCTTGGCCCCGGGGGTTCGGTGGCGGCGCAGGGCCACGAGGTTCGGATGCGACAGGCCCGCGACCTTGCCGGTGACGGGGTCGTCCTCCGGCACGGCGAGCCCGGCCGGGCCACCGCCCCCCGGATGGGCGAGCAGGCGGCGCGCGACCCGGTAGGCGAGCGTCGCCTTGCCGATGCCGGGCGCGCCCGCGATCAGCCAGGCATGGTGCAGGCGCCCCGCCGCGAGCGCGGCCCCGAAGGCATCGGTCGCGGCCGCGTGACCCACCAGACCCAGCGTCTCGCGCGGGCGCGGGACGCCCGGCAGGTCCCCGGGCTCGACGTCGTCGGCGGCGCGGTCGATGGGCTTCATGGTGCGTCCCTGCGGGCTTCCGTCCGTCCCGGCGCCGCTGCTGACCGGGATGGGCCGGCGGTGCCCAGCGGCTTCGGCAATCCCTGCCGGAGCCCCGGCCATCCGATCAACCCCTCACCCGGATCGGGTGCCGCAGCACCCTTCGGAGTTCCTCCGAGGCCGCTGGCGCGGGCACCCCAGGTCGAGGGGAGGCCGTCGCTCGAACACCCGCTCATGCCGCATCGCCGCGGCTTCCCTCCCCCGGAAGCAGGTCCGGCAGGCGGGCCGCCACCGCGCCGCGGATCGCGGCCTCGACCGAATCTGGGTCCTGCGACGCGTCGATCACCGCGCAGCGCTCCGGCTCGGCCCGGGCGATCGCCAGGAACGCCTCCCGCAGGCGGGTGTGGAAGTCGAGGGACTCGGCCTCGAACCGGTCGGCTCCCCGCCCCGTCCCGGCGCCGCGCTCGGCCGCGCGGCCGAGGCCGGTCTCGGGCGGCAGATCGAGGATCAGGGTCAGGTCGGGTCGGGTCGGTCCGACGACGACCCGCTCCAGGGCCGCCACGACACCCGGATCGAGGCCCCCGGCGGCCCCCTGGTAGGCCCGGGTCGAGTCGATGAAGCGGTCGCAGAGCACGGTCTCGCCGCGGCGGAGCGCCGGGCGGATCAACCGGTCGAGATGATCGATCCGGGCGGCGCAGAACAGCAGGGCTTCCGCGAAAGGGCCGTAGGGCTTGGCGATGCCGTCGAGCAGGGCCGCGCGGATCTCCTCGGCGCGCGCCGAGCCGCCGGGCTCGCGCGTCACGCACACCGCCCGTCCGGAGCGCGCGCGCAGGGTCGCGGCGAGGCGGCCGATCTGGGTCGACTTGCCGGCGCCCTCCCCGCCCTCGAAGGTGATGAAGGCGCCCCGCGCCTGCGCGGAATCCCCGAAGCGTGGCACGATCACGGGCGCGCGGTCACGACGGATTGGCCGCCTTGTCGCCGGCCTTGTCGCCACCCTTGCCGGCCCGGTCGAGGGCCTTGCGCACGAGCCCGGTGCCGAATTCCAGCGCCGCATCCATCGCCCGCTGCGGCAGCGTGCCGGGCTCCACCGTGGCTCCGGCGTAGAGGGGCTGATCGAGGGCGACCGTCTCGCCCCGCTGGACGCGCAGGACGCCGACCTGCTGCCCCTCCGCGACGGGGGCGACGAGCGGCCCGGTATAGATCGCCTTGGCGCTGACCCGGTCGCTGGAGCCGCGCGGCAGCAGCACCCGCACCGGCTTCTTCGCCACGAGGGGCACCGAGCCGGTCTGGCCGCCATACACCGAGGCCTCGGCCACGGTCTCGCCCGGCGCGAAGACCTGCCGGGGCTCGAAGGCCCGGAACCCCCATTCCATCAGCTTGCGCGACTCCGCGGCGCGGTCCCGGGCGGTCTTCAGCCCGGAGACCACCAGGACGAGGCGCTGGCCGTTCTGCACCGCCGAGCCCGTCAGCGCGTAGCCGGATTCCTCCAGGTACCCGGTCTTGAGCCCGTCCGCGCCGATGTCGAGGGCGAGCAGCGGGTTGCGGTTCTGCTGGCGGATCTTGTTCCAGGTGAACTCCTTCTCGGAGAAGATCTTGTAATAGTCCGGATAGGTCTCGATGATGTGCAGGGCGAGCTTGGCCATGTCCCGGGCCGTGACCTTCTGGTCGGGCGCCGAGTAGCCGGTGGCGTTGCGGAAGGTCGAGTTCGTCAGCCCGATCTCCTTGGCGCGCTGGTTCATCAGCCCGGCGAAGGCCTCCTCGGAGCCGGCCATGTTCTCCGCGATGGTGATCGCCGCGTCGTTGCCCGACTGCACGATCAGGCCGCGCAGCAGATCCGACATCTTGATGCGGCTGTTGACCTGCGCGAACATCGACGAGCCGCCGCCCCCGGCCCCGCCGCGCTTCCACGCGTCCTCGGTGACGGTGAAGTCCGTGTCCATCGACAGGCGGCCGGATTTCAGCGCCTCGAAGACGATGTCGGTGGTCATCAGCTTGGCCATGCTGGCCGGCGAGAACCGCTCGTCGGCGGCCTTCTCGAACAGGACCGAGCCGGAATCCGCATCGATCAGGATCGCGTGCGGGGCCGCGGTCTGAAAACTCTGCGCGGCGGCGCCGGCGAGGCCCGCGCCAAGCGCGCAGGCGGCCGCGAGAAGGGTGAGAAGGGTCTTGCGCATCACCGTTCCGTCCCGCGCCTGTCGCCCGGCCGGGGAAGCCCCGGCCGTATCCGTATAACAAGCGTGACCATATTACGGTTTCGGTGCCGGATCGAATGGAAATGCCGCATCGCGGCACGCGTTGCCACCTCCGGTGCGTGATCAGCGCCTCAATAGATCCCGGCCAGCCGGGACTGGCGCGCCGCGGCCGGTACCGCCTTGCCCGCTGCCGCGGCCTTGCCGGATGGGGCCGTCCTGGCCGCGATCGGCCCCGGAGCGCCCGCCTTGGCGGGGGCGGAAGCGCTGGCGAGGCGCGCCATGGCGGCCTTGGCCGCGACCGGAATCGCCGCGGGGACGGCCTTGGCGGCCGCGAGTTTCGCCGGAACGGGCGCGGCGGCCCGGGCCGGAGCGGGAGCCGGCCGGTGCGGACCCTCCGCGCGGGCCACGCGGCTCGGCATGGCGGCAGCCTTGGGAGCGGACCGGGCCGCGGCCTGCGCGACCGCCGGGTGGCCGCCCGCCTGCGGCGCGGCGCGGCCCAGACCCGGATTGAGGCCCGCGACGTGGAGGCCTGTCCCCGTGAGGCCCGCGACCTGGATCGGTGCCGGGCGGAAGTCCCGCGCCCGCGGGGCCGTCGGCTGCACCGCCGCCGGCACCTTCACGGCGGCCGAGGCCAGCATGATCGGGGCGTGGACCGGCGCGGGCCGCGGCGCCGGGGCCTCGGCGGGCGCCTCGCGCTCGGGGGCGGGCCTGAAGGCCAGCGGGGCCGGTGCCGAGCGCGCGTAGCGCTCCGGTTCCTCCGCGGGGCCGAGATCCGCCATCATCACGGTCGAGCGGCCGGCGGGGCGCCCGTCGGTGCGCAGGCTGGCGAGCAGCTTGCGGTCGTCGCTGCCGGCGACCGAGGCCTTGCCGACATATTCGACGCGCACATGCGCGGTGCCCTGGCGGTGGAAGCCCAGCGCGTCGGCCGCCTCCTCGGAGACGTCCATGACGCGGCCCGCGTGGTAGGGGCCGCGGTCGTTGACGCGCACCACCATCGAGTAGCCGTTGTCGAGATTCGTCACCCGGGCATAGCTCGGCAGCGGCAGGGTGGGATGGGCGGCCGCGATCGAGTGGCGGTCGAACACCTCGCCGTTGGCGGTCATGCGGCCGTGGAAGGCGGAGCCGTACCAAGAGGCCAGCCCCTCGCGCACATAGCCGCGCGGGTCCTCCTTCGGCACGTAGGTCTGGCCGGCCACCACGTAGGGCTTGCCGGTGTAGCGGCGACCGCCGCCCTTCGGGATCACGTCGCCCTCGTTGTAGAGGCGCGGGCTCGCCCGGACCCCGTATTTCGGGTCGATGCCGTTGCCGGCGGCGAGCTTCTGCTGGGGGGAGGTCGCGCAGTTGGCCGTGGCCAGGGCCACGCCCGAGACGGCCATGAGCCGCAGGGCGAGGCGCGCCGGCCGGGGAAGCGTCGTGCGCACCATCGTGGACTTCACCAACTCTACGCGTGACTGGGGGCCGCACCGGGCCGAAGCCGGGCGCGTCCAGAGGGTCGCGACCGGGTCCACCCAGAATTGTATCGGTCACGTAAAGGAAGCCTGAACGGCGTGGCGTCCGACGGGCGAAGCCGCCGGTCGACCGGCGCCGGGCGCCTCATGCGGCGCATCAGGTCCCGCCCCCAACGCCCGGTCGGACCAGGGTGATCTCCAGCCAATGCCTTCAGCCCCGTCCTCCGACGGGGCCGGCGACAGGGCTGGGCCGTTCCGGGCTCGGATCGTCCGGGGTCAGCGCGACGGGGCTTCGGCGGTCAGCTGCGCGATGGATTGGGCGCCGCGCTGCTTGAACAGCAGGTCGAGCCCTTCCAGCATCAGGGCGTGCATCTTGGTCCGCTCGGCATAGGCGAGGTCCCGCAGCTGGTCGTAGACCGGCGGTTCCAGATAGACCGACATCTGCCGGGCACGCTGCTTGAGCGTGGCCGCCGGCTTCGGCGCCGGGGGCGCGAGGGCCAGCGCCACGATCTCGGCGCCCTGGGGCCGACTCGCCGCGGCGGATTTGGCCGGCGGGCTCGCCGAGGCGACGATCGCCGCGAGGCTGAGCTTAGGCGGCTTGGACATTCTGGCCCGTCCTCAGGGACTGCGTGCGGCGCTCGATCCAGGACCAGAGGCGGCGGACCTCCCCGGCAGCCTGGCCCTTGGGGTTGAATTCGGTGACGCCCTGGCCGAGGCCGATCGCGTCCTGGTGGTCGGTGCGGGCGACGATGTTCACGTCGGGCAGGATGCCGAGCACCGCCAGCCCGTCCGCGGCGTCGCGGACCCGGTAGGAGCGCGGCGGGGTCTGGTTCAGCACGAAGGCGAACTTCTTCTCCAGCCGGTAGACGGCCGCCAGCGTCGGCTTGAAGGCGCGCAGGTCCGCGGGCGTCGGCCGGCACGGGATGATGCAGAGATCCGCCGCGCGGATCGCCGAGAGCGTGCCGGTGGAATCGACGCCGGGCGTGTCGATGAACACGTAATCGTAGGCGGAGTCGCGCAGCCGCTCCATCACGGCATCGATCTGCGTGGCGTCGATCTGCGCCACTTCGGGACCGTCGGCCGTCCGGTGGTCGAGCCAGTCGGAGATCGTGGCCTGGCGGTCCATCTCCAGGATGCAGACGGTGTGCCCCGCCTCCCGGGCCGCGACCGCCAGGGAGATGCACAGCGTGCTCTTGCCGCTGCCGCCCTTCTGCGTGACGAAGGTGATCGCTTTCATCCTGGGCGTCCTCCAGAAGGCCCCGTGCATCCGTCCGGGCGGCCGCGACTCCCGGTCGCTGCGCCGACGTGGCCAACCTCAGGTGTCTGGGGCGCGGCCTGCCGCGATCCTGTGACCCAAGGATGCCTCCCGGTACGTTGCGGCCGACATGGTTAACGAGCCGTTAAGCGCGGGCCTCGTCGGAGCGGGGCGGGATCCGATGGGCGCTCCGCGGGAATCCTAAACTTCAGGTTAAGATTCTCGCCGTGGAATGAGTTGGCAGCCTTTCCAGCGCCGCGAGGATACCGTAGCGTAAGACGAGTTGAGATGAGGAGCTTGCTGGGGGTGAAAACCTCAAGTTTAGATTCGTTGGACGTCCCGGCGAGGAGTGGCATGGCCGAAGCCCCGATCCCGCAATCTGTCCTGGATGCCTCGGGTGTGGTCGGCACGTGGGTCCACGATTGCTGGGCCGGACAGCTGGCGCTCTCGGCCGCCCTGGCGGGTCTGCTCGGCCTCGACCCGGAGACGGCCGCGCGCGGCGTGTCCCTCGAGGCCTTCCTGGACCGCACCCATCCCGAGGATCGCGTCCGGATCGAGAGCTACCTGCACGCGGTGGCCGAGACCGGCGGCCCCGTGGAGGCGGAGTTCCGCACGCGGGATACGCGGACCGGCATCCGCACGCTGCTGATGCGCGGCCGGATCGAGCGCGACCCCGCCGGCCGGGCGATCCGGGGGCGCGGCATCGCCATCGACCGGACCGAGGAGCAGGCGGCCAATCTCGTGCAGAGCGAGCGCGTCGTGAACCGGATGGCCGAGCACATCATCGCCCTGCGCGACCTTGCCCGCGCCCTGCATCGGCCCGCGCTCACGGACCGGATCGAGCACCTGATGATCGAGATCGGCTTCGAGCTCGCCCGCTTCCTGCCCGAGCCCGAGGACGAGTCGCGCCACTGAAGCCGCGCGGGGGCGCTCCCGCGCGATTGATCGCGCCCGTGCTGGCAAGCTACTGTCCCGGAAAGGATTTGCCGGGAGGACGGGCATGGCCCGCGACACGATCTACGACCGCGACCTCGACCGCGTGCCGGCCAATCACCAGCCGCTGACGCCGCTGCTCTACCTGGACCGGGCCGCGCGGGTGTTTCCCGACCAGATCGCCGTGGTCCACGGCGCCCTGCGGCGGCCCTACCGGGACCTCTACGCCCGCGCGCGCCGCCTCGCCTCCGCCCTGACGCGGCGCGGGATCGGCCGCGGCGACACCGTGGCGGCTCTGCTCTCCAACACCCCCGAGATGATCGAGTGCCATTACGGCGTGCCGATGACCGGGGCCGTGCTCAACACCCTCAACACCCGCCTCGACGCCGCCGCGATCCGCTTCTGCCTGGAGCACGGCGAGGCCAAGGTGCTGATCACCGACCGCGAGTTCTCCGGGATCGCCGCGGCGGCGCTAGAGGGCCTCGCGCCGAAGCCCCTCGTCATCGACGTCGACGATCCGGACTATGACGGCCCCGGCACGCGCCTCGGCGAGACCGACTACGAGGCCTTCCTCGCGGGGGGCGACCCGGAGCACGCGTGGCGGCTCCCGGACGACGAGTGGGACGCGATCACGCTGAACTACACGTCGGGCACCACGGGCGACCCGAAGGGCGTGGTCTACCACCATCGGGGCGCGGCCTTGCTGGCCCTCGGCAACGTCATCACCGGCGGGCTCGGCCAGCACCCGGTCTATCTCTGGACCCTGCCGATGTTCCACTGCAACGGCTGGTGCTTCCCCTGGACCCTGTCAATCGTGGCCGGCACCCATGTCTGCCTGCGGCAGGTGCGGGCCGAGGCCATGTACCGGCTGATGGCCGAGCACGGCGTCACGCATCTCTGCGGCGCGCCGATCGTGATGCAGATGCTGATCAACGCCGCCGATGCCGAGCGCCGGGACCTGCCCCGGCGCGTGGCCTTCTTCACCGCCGCCGCCCCGCCCCCGGAGGCGGTGCTCTCGGGCATGTCGGAGGCCGGCTTCGACGTGACCCACCTGTACGGTCTGACCGAGAGCTACGGACCGGCGGTGGTGAATGCCTGGCACACGGATTGGGACACGCTGGCAGCCGACCAGCGGGCCGCCAAGAAGGCGCGCCAGGGCGTGCGCTACCCGGTCCTGGAAGCCCTCGACGTGCGCGACCCGGAGACGCTGGAGCCGGTGCCCGCCGACGGGACCACGATCGGCGAGGTGATGATGCGCGGCAACGTGGTGATGCGCGGCTACCTCAAGAACCCGTCGGCCACGCAGGCCGCCTTCGAGGGCGGCTGGTTCCGCACCGGCGACCTCGGGGTGAAGCACCCGGACGGCTACATCCAGCTCAAGGACCGGTCGAAGGACATCATCATCTCAGGGGGCGAGAACATCTCGTCGATCGAGGTCGAGGACGCCCTGTTCAAGCACCCGGCGGTGGCGGCCGCCGCCGTCGTGGCCAAGCCCGACGCGAAATGGGGCGAGACGCCCTGCGCCTTCGTGGAGCTGAAGCCCGGGGCGAGCCCGAGCGCCGACGAGCTGATCCAGTGGTGCCGGGGGCGCTTGGCCTCCTACAAGCTCCCGCGCCACGTGGTGTTCGGCGAATTGCCCAAGACCTCCACCGGCAAGGTCCAGAAGTTCATCCTGCGCGAGCGGGCCCGGCAGGACGAGGCCTGAGCGCCGCCGGACGGGCCCGGGAGCCGCTCAGGCCTGCGGAGGCCGGCGGTTCTCGGCGCGCACCCGCACGGGCACGGGTTTGAGCGCGGCGCCGGCCTCGCGGAGGTCGGCCAGGACCTGGGCGAGGAAGGCCTGGAGCGACACCAGGCTGAACAGGGCGATGGAGGCGACCAGGGCGGCGGAGACCAGGGTCTTGGCGGTTGCGGGATCCACGGCTTGAGGTCCTTGCTGGGTATCGCCACGGGCGATCCGGACGAGAGGCGCCGATCGCGGCGCCGGTGTCTCCCGAAGGTGGGCGCGCCGCGACCGCCGCGCCAGCGTCGCCGCGGTCGCGCCTGGCATGCGCGTGGGTTCGGGCTCGGCGGCCCTCCCGGGCGCGGACCGCAAGTCACGCCCCCGCGGGCGACGCGGGATCTTGCAGCTTTCGAGGCTGGCCGAGCGTTGCGTTTCCCGCGATAAGCGCCCCCGCGGAGCAGGGCGGATCCGGGAGAGACGGCATGGCCGGCAACGGCATCGCGAACGGCGCCCTCGCGGCGCTGCTCGCCGTTCAGGTGGCGGCCCTGTCCGCGGGGCCGTCCCGGGCCCAGGGGACGGTCCCGGCCAAGGTCCCGGTCCAGAGTCCAGCTCCGGTTCCAGCGCAGGCTTCGTCCAAAGCCCCGGCGCCGTCCCGCGCATCGGCCCAGCCTTCCGACCCGGCGCCGGCCGAGCCCGTGACCCGGGCCGGCTATTTCTACATCGGCGGCCGCTACCAGAAGCTCGGCGACAAGACCGTGATGGTCGGCCAGATGTTCGTGCAGTCGCGCAGCCCGGCCCGGATCACGCAGCCCTACCCGGTGGTGATGGTGCACGGGCTGGCCCAGACCGGCGTGAACTTCCTCGCCACCGCGGACGGGCGTCCGGGCTGGGTGCAGCGCTTCGTCGAGAAGGGCTTCCAGGTGTTCGTGGTCGATCAGGTCGGGCGCGGGCGCTCGGGCACCAATCCTGAGGTCTACGGACCCTACGACAGGCTCGGCAGCCGCAGCCTGGAGCGGACCCACACGGCGCCGGAGGTCTACGACCTGTACCCGCAGGCCAAGCTCCACACCCGCTGGCCGGGCGGGGCCGGCGTGCAGGGCAATGCCGGTTTCGACCAGTTCTTCGCCAGCCAGGTCCCGTTCCTCGCCAACAGCCAGCAGACCGAGGAGCTGGTCGACCCGGCGCTGGTGGCGCTGCTGGACAAGATCGGGCCGGCGATCCTGCTCACCCACGGTCAGGCGGCCCTGTTCGGCTGGGCGGTCTCGGATGCCCGGCCCGAGCTCGTGAAGGCGCACGTGTCCGTCGAGCCGAGCGGGCCGCCCTTCTTCGACGTCCAGTTCCGCGGCGGCAAGGATTTCTGGGAGAAGACCGGCGACGGGCGCGCCCGCGCCTACGGGCTGACCCGGATGCCGCTGACCTTCGACCCGCCGGTCAAGGCGCCCGAGGACCTGATCGTGACGCAGCAGGCCAAGGCGGCCGACGGGCAGGTGCGCTGCTGGCTGCAGGGCGAGCCCGCCCGGGCGCTGCCGAACCTCGCCAAGGTGCCGACCGTGCTGGTGACCGCGGAGGCGTCCTTCCACGCCACCTACGACGCCTGCACGGCCGCCTTCCTGACCCAGGCCGGCGCCAAGCCCGACGTGATCCGGCTGGCCGACCGGGACATCCACGGCAACGGCCACATGATGATGCTGGAGACGAACAGCGACGCCGTGGCCGACATCCTGGCCGGCTGGCTCGCGGACCGGGTGAAGTCTGTCTCTTATACACATCTCCGAGCCCACGAGACAAGAGGCA
>CAXDNE010000170.1:0-15820 GCA_963990595.1 uncultured Methylobacterium sp. | reverse complement strand
CGCCGCCACCGGCTTCAGCCAGCGCTCGGCGGTGCCGGAATCGGTCGAGCCCTGGATCTTCGGCTACTTCGTCGCGCGCTACCCGCTCTTCGCCTTCGCGCTTGTCTACGGGCTCGCCCATCTCGCCGCCGCGGCGGCGGGGCCTGGGCCCGGCGCCGTGCCGCGCCGGATCCTGTTCGGCCTCGCGGGGGCGGCGCTCCTGCTCTTGGCCGGCCTCTACCCGACCTTCGGCGGGGTGATCCTGCGGGCCGGCTTCGCCACCGGGGGGATGGCCTTCCTGACGCACCAGCCCCTGTGGCTGGCCTACGGGCTCGGCGCGGGCGTGGCCGCGGCCATGTTCGGGGGTCTGATGGGCCTCTTCGTGATCGCGGCGAACCGCCCCCTGCGGCCGCGTCTCGGCCGCGTCGGCGCCGGGGCGCTCGCCTTCCTGGCGCTCTGGTTCGGCGCGGTCGTGATCGGGCTCGCGGGGAGCCTGGGGCTCGGCCCCTGGCCGCACCGGGCGCTGCACCCCGACGAAGCCGGCTTGGCCGGCCTCCTGCTGGTGGTCGCCGCCCTGCCGCACACGGCGCTGGCGACATTGCGCCGGCAACGTCGAGCCCCCTGACGCCCCTGCCTTGCGGGCCGGGCTCCGTTCCCGCAGAGTCGGCGGGTTCTGCGTAGGGGGGACTCGGCCGTCGAGAGCCGTGCCCGCGGGAGGCATCGCGATGCATGAGGCGAAGGTGATCGAGCCCGGCACTCCGGCGCCGAAATCCGGCGGGACGCCGCCTTCACCGGCCGATCCGGCATCGGCGCGTCCCTGGCTGGCCTCATATCCGTCGGGGGTCCCGGCGGAGATCGACGTGGCGAGCCTCGGCACGCTGGTCGATCTGTTCGAGACCAGCATGCGCGCCTTCGCCGAGCGGCCGGCGATGCTGTGCTTCGGCTCGACGATGACCTATGCGACGCTCGGCCAACAGGCGCGCGACCTGGCGGCCTGGCTGCAGGGGCAGGGCCTCGCGAAGGGCGACCGCGTCGCGATCATGCTGCCGAACGTACCGGCCTACGCGGTGACGATCTTCGGCGTGCTGCTCGCCGGCGGGATCGTGGTCAACACCAACCCGCTCTACACCCCCCGGGAGGTGGCGCAGCAGATCAACGATTCGGGCGCGCGGATCCTGATCGTCCTGGAGAATTTCGGCGCCACCGTCGCGGCGGCCCTGCCGGACATCGCGCTCGACCGGATCGCCCTCGTCGGTCCCGGCGACGGGCTCGGGCTCAAGGGCCACGTGATCAACCTCGCCAGCCGCCACGTGCGCAAGGCCGTGCCGCCGTTCCGGCTGCCGGAGGGCCTCGCGGTCCCGTTCGCGACCGCCCTGCGCCAGGGCCGCGCGCGGCCCCGGACGACGGTTCCGGTGGTGCCTGAGGATCTCGCCTTCCTGCAATATACCGGCGGGACGACCGGCATCGCCAAGGCGGCGATGCTCAGCCACCGCAACATCATGGCGAATGTCGAGCAGTCGCAGCTCTGGTTCGGCTCGAAGGATCCGAGCGTCCGGCGCTGCGCGGTGACCGCGTTGCCGCTCTACCACATCTTCGCGCTCACCGCCTGCTTCTTCCAGTTCATGCGCAACGGCGGCTCATGCCTGCTGATCCCGAACCCGCGCGACTGCGACGGGATGGTGAAGACGCTGAGCCGCACCCGCTTCACCCACCTGATGGGCGTGAACACCCTGTTCAACGTCCTGCTCAACCATCCGAAGATCGGCACGGTCGACTTCTCGAACCTCGACTTCGTCGTCGGCGGCGGTACGGCCGTCCAGCGGGCGGTGGCCGAGCGCTGGAAGGCGCTGACCGGCAGCACGATCATCGAGGGATACGGCCTGTCGGAAACCTCGCCCGTGGTGTGCGTCAACCCGCGCGGGATGCGGGACTTCTCCGGCACGATCGGATTTCCTTTGCCGTCGACCGAGGTCTCGATCCGCGATCTGTCCGGTCAGCCGGTCCCGGCGGGTCAGCCGGGCGAGATCTGTGTGCGGGGGCCGCAGGTGATGCGCGCCTATTGGGGGCGTCCCGAGGAGACGCGGCGCGCCATGACCCCGGACGGGTTCTTCCGCACCGGCGACGTCGCCGTGATGCAGAGCGACGGCCAGTTCCGGATCGTCGACCGGATGAAGGACATGATCCTCGTCTCCGGCTTCAACGTCTATCCCAACGAGGTCGAGGATGTCCTGGCGACCCATCCGGCCGTGCTCGAATGCGCCGTGGTGGGCGCGCCGAGCGAGGAGACCGGCGAGGCGGTCGTCGCCCACGTGGTCCTGAAGGATCCGGCGATCTCGCCCGAATCCCTGCGCGCCTACGCCCGGACCCAGCTCACCGGCTACAAGGTGCCCCGTCGGGTGGTGCTCCACGACACGCTTCCCAAGACCAATGTCGGCAAGGTCCTGCGCCGGATGCTGCGCGACGAGACCCCGCCGGCCTGAGTCCGGGCCCGACAGCCGGGCGGCGTAACCCCCCGTGCCGATCGCCGAATGGTGAGGCTGCGGCGCTTGCACCCCTTTCGGTCCGAGCCGATCTGTGGGTTGTGCGCAAGGGAGTTCCGAGGAGGCGGCCATGTTGATCAAGCGCAAGCGCGGGTGGGAGATCCCGGAGCATCTCGCCACGCCGGAAGGCGTGTTCCTGAACCGCCGGGCGCTGATCGGCGGTGCGGCCGGACTGGCCGCCGGCTCCCTCCTGGGCGGCAGGGCCGTCCTGGCGGCGACGGAGGCCGAGGCCCTCTACCCGGCCCCCCGGAACCCCGCCTATACCCTCGACAGGCCGCTCACGCCCGAACGCTTCAGCGCCGACTACAACAACTTCTACGAGTTCGGCACGTCCAAAACCGTCCTGCCGGCCGCGAACGCGCTCAAGACCCAGCCCTGGACCCTTAAGATCGACGGGCTCGTCGAGAAGCCCTTCGAGATCGGCGTCGATGACCTGATCCGAAAGGTTGGCCTTGAGGAGCGGCTCTATCGCCATCGCTGCGTCGAGGCGTGGTCCATGGCGGTGCCGTGGACCGGTTTTCCGCTCGCGAAGCTGGTGGCCCTCGCCAAGCCGAGCTCGGGCGCGAAGTACATCCGCTTCGAGACCTTCCTGGACAAGGCGATGGCGCCCGGCCAGCGGGCCTTCTTCTATCCCTGGCCCTATACGGAGGGCCTGACGCTGGCCGAGGCCGGCAACGACCTCGCCTTCGTGGTCACGGGGATCTACGGCAAGCCGCTGCCCAACCAGTTCGGCGCACCGATCCGCATCGCGGTGCCGTGGAAGTACGGCTTCAAGTCGGCGAAGTCGCTCGTGAAGATCTCGTTCACCGCCGACCGGCCCAAGACGTTCTGGGAAGGGCTCCAGTCCTCCGAGTACGGGTTCTGGGCCAACGTCAACCCGGCCGTGCCGCATCCGCGGTGGAGCCAGGCGACGGAGCGGGTCCTCGGGACCGACCAGCGGGTGCCGACCCTGATCTACAACGGCTACGGCGAGCAGGTCGCCGGCCTCTACAAGGGTCTCGAGGGCGAGCGGCTGTTCGTCTGACATCCGGACCGGCAGCTGAGCGCCGGAGAGCCGGCGCTCAGTAGGTCCAGCGCTGCGCCTTCGAGACGAGGAAGTCGCGGAAGGCCTGAACCCGGGCGACCGAGCGCATCTCCTCGGCGTAGACGAGGTAGCTCTCGAGGCTCGGCATCTCGGTCTCGCGCAGAACCTGCACCAGCTGCTGATCGCCATCCACCGCGTAGTCGGGCAGGATCCCGATCCCGGCGCCGGCCTCCATGGCGCGCTGCAGGGCACCGATGTTGTTCACCGTCAGGTGGACGTGGCGCCGCTCCCGCCCGTCGCGGCCGGCATCGGCCAGCCAGTGGGCGGCCAGCAGGTACGAGGGCTCGTTGCCGCCGAACGACACCAAGCGGTGGTCGTCGAGGTCCTCGATGGTCTTGGGCTCGCCGAAGCGCTTGACGTAATCCTGACTGGCGAAGGCGTGGTAATGCACCGTGAAGAGCCGCCGCTGGATCAGGTCCGGCTGGGCCGGACGGCGCATGCGAATGGCCACATCCGCCTCACGCATCGCGAGGTCGAGCTCCTCGTTGGTGAGGATCAGCTCGATGCGCACGTCCGGATAGAGATCGAGGAACTCACCCACCCGCTGCGACAGCCAGGAGGTGCCGAGCCCCACCGTGGTGGTCACCTTGAGATCCCCGGTCGGCCGCTCGGAGGTCTCCACCAGCCGGGCCCGGGTGTTCTCCAGCCGCAGCTTCATGTCCCGCGCGGCACGGAAGAGCAGGTCGCCCTGTTCGGTGAGCAGCAGGCCCCGGGCGTGGCGATGAAACAGCGGCGCCTTCAGCTCGCGCTCCAGGGCGCTGATCTGGCGGCTCACCGCCGACTGGCTGAGCCCAATATCATCACCGGCCTTGGTGAAGCTGCCCGCTTCCGCGACGTTCAGGAAGATCCGGATCTTATCCCAATCCAAGGCAAGAACCCCTACCAGCGCGAGCCCATGGTCCGCGCCTCAGCGAGGAACGCGGCGCGGCCGGCGACACAGCGAGCCGACTGCGCGACGCCGATGGCAGCCGGCCACCCGCGGCGCCGCGCAGGCATGCAATAGCTGCATCCCGGCGCAGTGGGCACTCCTATGCGCACGGCGCATGGTTTGGTGCAAGCGCAAGGATCGGGAAGTTGTTGAAATGGGGTCCGCCGACGCCGCTGTGCCGGTGTCGACGGCGGAGCCGGCCCTACTCGGCCGCCGCGGCCTGGACCGGAGGCTCACCGATCTCGAGGTTGGCCAGGAACTTCTCGGCTTCCAGCGCGGCCATGCAGCCCATGCCGGCTGCCGTGATCGCCTGCCGGTAGACGTCGTCCGTGACGTCGCCCGCTGCGAACACGCCGGGAATCTCGGTTTCGGTGGTCCCGGGCTTCACGGTCAGGTAGCCGCCGTGGCGCATGGGCAGCTGCCCCTCGAAGATCGCGGTGGCCGGCTGGTGGCCGATCGCCACGAACACGCCGTCGGCCTTCACCTCGCTGATCTCGCCCGAACGCGGATCCTTGAGCCGCACATGGGTGACGTTCGGCGCCGGCTTCTGCACGCCGCAGATCTCGGCGATCTCCCGGTGCCACAGGACCTCGACATTCGGATGCTTGAACAGGCGCTCCTGGAGGATCCGCTCGGCGCGGAAGCTGTCGCGGCGGTGGACCACCGTCACCTTGCTGGCGATGTTGGCGAGGTACAGCGCCTCCTCGACCGCGGTGTTGCCGCCGCCGACCACCACGACCTCCTTGCCGCGGAAGAAGAAGCCGTCACAGGTGGCACAGGCCGAGACGCCGCCACCCTGAAAGGCCGCCTCGGAGGGCAGACCGAGCCACTTGGCCTGCGCGCCGGTGGCGATGATCAGCGCGTCGCAGGAATAGGTCTCGCCGGAATCGGCCTCGAGCCGGAACGGCCGCTGCTTGAGATCGACCTTCGTGATGTACTCAGAGACGATCCGGGTGCCGACATGCTCGGCCTGGAGGCGCATCTGCTCCATCAGCCAGGGCCCCTGGATCGCCTCCGCGAAGCCCGGGTAATTCTCCACATCCGTGGTGATCATCAGCTGGCCACCCGGCTGAAAGCCGGAAATCAGCAGCGGCTCGACCATCGCGCGGGCCGCGTAGATCGCCGCCGTGTAGCCGGCGGGCCCCGAGCCGATGATCACGAGCTTGGCATGGGTGTGGGCCATCTGTGTCGATCTCCTCAGGCCGGTCCGGTCGCGCGGCGCGCAGCATAGGCCTCGGCGAGCGCCTGTGCGATCACCGGCGTCGCATCGATGGGCTTGTACGTCAGATCCACCAACTGACCGGTGAACGGCCGCAACGCACCGGCAATCGCCAAGCCGGCGAACATCCGCCGATGCCGGATATAGGTGCGGGGCAGGTCGAACAGCAGGACCGGGGCGCCGGTCGCCACGGCCTCGCTGACCATGTTGGCCGAATCGGAGGTGACCACGATCGCCTCCGCGAGGGCCAGCATGGCGACGTAGGGATTGTCGCCCGTGCCATCCCAGAGGAACCCGCCCGTCTCGGTGGCGAGCGCCTTGACGGCATCCCGGAGCGGGTTGGGGGTCCGGCGGGAGATCGTGACCATGAGCCGGCAGCCCTGATCGGCCAAGTCGCGCAGATCCTCCACGAGGCGGATCATGTCGGTCTTGCGGTAGCTCAGATGCCGGCTGTCGCCGCCGACCAGGACGGCGACGCGCGGTCCGTCGAGGCGTGCAAGACGCGGATCCGGTCTGGCCCGGGCCGCGGCCAGGCGCGCCGCGGTGACGAGGTGCGGCGCCGTCAGCGTGGTGAAGACGTTGGGCCCGCGCAGATCGTCGTAATCCGGCACCCAGATGAAATCGGCGCTGTCCGCGCCGGTGCGCGGATCCTTCAGGAACGCCGTGAAGGTTCGGCCGCCGGTCGCGCGCCGCACGGTCCGCAGGTACGGCACCGACCGCCGCCCGGAGGCGATCAGGATATCGGGAAAGGGTCCCGACAGGGCGCCGGCGCGCTGCCGTGATCCCTGGCGCGGATCGATCGGCCCCCACGGCGCCATCCATCCGAACGGGCCGGAGGCGGGCACCTGACGGATCTCGAAGTCGAGCCCCAGGGTCTCGGCGATCCCGACGCACTGATTCTCGTCGCCGGCCTTGCCGTCGGTGAGGACCCAGGCGCGAGCGCGGGAGAGTTCGGGCAGGCCCTCAGGCCGCGAATCCGGGCTGCTGAGCGGGGCGGGTTGCGCCTCCGACAGGTCGATACGTGCCATGCGCCTCGCTCAAGAAACCCGATTTTGCTTAGTTGCCGAAGCTCTGGTGACGCGTCCGTTCGCGGGCACCCCATACCACGACCCTGCGATCGGCCAGCGTGCGGCGGCGAAGCCCACCAATCCCATCCACCGCCCGCGTCCTGAGCTTGCGGCGGCGAAGCCGCCGCGAAGGAGCCCTCCGTCGCGGCCTCCGCTGCGCCCCGGCACCTCAGTCCGAGGGAGCATATCGGACGATCCTCGCCTCCGGGCTCCGCAGCGCCGGATGGCCGAATCGCGCGGCTCGGCTCAACCCCCGAAGGATCGCGGCGCGGCGACCTAGTCCCGCGGCAGGTCCCGGGCGAGCCACTGGGCGTAGATGTCGGCGATGGCCGCCAGCCGTCGCCCCTCGAATTGCGGATCGTACCAAGCGCCGCCGTAGCTCGACGGCGTCGCCGTCATCTGCGGGTGCCGCCCGAGGATCTGCCCCCTCGGACCGACGAGCAGCGCCTCCCCCTCCATGTAGTCGGTCTGGAAGTTGCCGCCGTAGCCGGGCCGCGCACCGCTGCCGACATAGGGCCGCAAGGACAGACCGCTCACCACCACGACGAGACGCGGTCCGGGGCCGCCGACCCGGCCGGCGAAGTTCTTGCGGAGGGCCTCGGTCAGGTCGGCCGCGAGCGCCTCGGCCTGGAGACCCGCGCCCTTGTCGAGCAGCGGCCGGACATCGACGCGGATGTCGGAGAACCGGGCGGTGGGCGGAAAATCCTCCGCCGCCGCGGCCGACGCGACCGTGCCGAGAAGGAGGCCGGCGAGCCGGCCCCAAAGGTGCGGACGCATGGCGGTCAGGCGCCGTACTGTACGGCGACGACCTCGTAGGACTTGCCACCGCCCGGCGTCGTGACCTCGACCGTGTCGCCGACGCCCTTGCCGATCAGCGCGCGGGCGATCGGCGAGGTGATCGAGACGCGGCCGGACCGGACGTCGGCCTCGGGCTCGCCCACGATCTGGTAGGTCTTCTCCTCCTCCGTGTCCTCGTCGACGAGTTTCACGGTGGCGCCGAACTTGATCTTGTTGCCCGAGAGCTTGGTGACGTCGATGATCTCGGCGCGCGCGATCATGCTCTCCAGCTCAAGGACGCGGCCCTCGTTGTGGGACTGCGCCTCCTTGGCGGCGTGGTACTCCGCGTTCTCCGACAGATCGCCGAGGGCGCGGGCCTCCGCGATCGCCTGGATGATGCGCTGGCGCTCCACCTGCTGGCGGTGCTTCAGCTCCTCCTCGAGGGCTGCGAATCCGCGGACCGTGATCGGAACCTTGTCTATCGTCATCGTCTCGCGCCACAATGAAGAGGCCCGGCCGAGAGTGCAGCACTCTCTCCGGGCCACGAGATAAAGTCAGCGGGACCCTGAGGCTCAGGCCGCAAAGTATTCCTGCAACGCGCGGACCTTGAGATCGCCTTCTAGATAGGCCTTGATCCCCTCGGCCGCCGCCATCGCGCCGGCTAGAGTGGTGTAATACGGCACCTTATGCAAGAGGGCCGCGCGCCGGAGCGAACGCGAGTCCGACAGGGCCCCCGCACCCTCGGTGGTGTTGAGGACGAGGTGGATCCCGCCGTTCTTGATCGCGTCGACGATGTGCGGCCGGCCTTCGAGGACCTTGTTGATCCGCTCGGCCCGGACATCGTTCTCGACGAGGTAGCGCTGGGTACCGCCGGTGGCCAGGATGGTGAAGCCCAGATCGGACAGGAGCTTCATGGTCGGCAGGATCCGGGCCTTGTCGGCGTCCCGCACCGAGACGAACACCGCGCCCGCCTTCGGCACCTGGGTCCCCGAGCCGAGCTGGCTCTTGGCGAAGGCGACGCCGAAGCTCGCGTCGAGTCCGATCACCTCGCCGGTGGAGCGCATCTCCGGCCCGAGCAGCACGTCGACGCCCGGGAAGCGGGCGAAGGGGAAGACCGCCTCCTTCACGGCGATGTGCGGCAGGGTCTTCGGCGTCAGCCCGAAGGCCGAGAGCGGCTCGCCCGCCATGATCCGCGCCGCGATCTTGGCGATCGGCTCGCCGATCACCTTGGCGACGAAGGGCACCGTGCGCGAGGCGCGGGGATTCACCTCCAGCACGTAGATCGTGCCGTCCTTGATGGCGTACTGCACGTTCATCAGGCCGACGACGTTGAGCGCCAGCGCCATGGCCTTGGTCTGCCGCTCCAGCTCGGCCATGATCTCGGGCGAGAGCGAGCGCGGCGGCAGCGAGCAGGCCGAGTCGCCGGAATGGATGCCGGCCTCCTCGATGTGCTCCATGATCCCGGCGATGAAGACGTCCTTGCCGTCGCAGACCGCGTCGACGTCCACCTCGACCGCGTCCGACAGGTAGCGGTCGAACAGGAGCGGGTTCTTGCCCAGCACCGTGTTGATCTGGCCGGTCTTGTCGTTCGGGTAGCGGGCCTTGACCTCGGAGGGGATCAGGCTCGGCAGCGTGTCGAGGAGGTAGTCGGCGAACTGCGTCTCGTCGCGGATGATCGCCATGGCGCGGCCGCCCAGCACGTAGCTCGGGCGCACCACGAAGGGCAGTCCGAGATCGGCCGCGACCAGCCGGCTCTGCTCCACCGAGTAGGCGATGCCGTTCTTCGGCTGCTTCATCGCGAGCTTGTCGAGGAGCCGCTTGAACTGATCGCGGTCCTCGGCGAGGTCGATGGCGTCGGGCGAGGTGCCGAGGATCGGCACGCCGGCGGCCTCCAGCGCCCGGGCGAGTTTCAGCGGGGTCTGGCCGCCGAACTGGACGATCACCCCGTGCAGGGTGCCGGCCTGCCGCTCGGTCTCGATGATCTCCAGCACGTCCTCGGCGGTCAGCGGCTCGAAGTAGAGCCGGTCCGAGGTGTCGTAGTCGGTCGAGACTGTCTCCGGGTTGCAGTTGACCATGATGGTCTCGTAGCCCGCGTCCGACAGCGCGAAGCAGGCGTGGCAGCAGCAATAGTCGAACTCGATCCCCTGGCCGATCCGGTTCGGGCCGCCGCCGAGGATCACGACCTTCTTGCGGTCCGAAGGCTCCGCCTCGTCCACCACCGCGCCCGCGAAGGGCGCCACGTAGGTGGAGTACATGTAGGCGGTGGGCGACTTGAACTCGGCCGCGCAGGTGTCGATCCGCTTGTAGACCGGGCGCACCGCCAGGGCGTGCCGGGCCGCGCTGACGGCGGCTTCGTCGGTCTTGGCCAGCACGGCGAGGCGGGCATCCGAGAAGCCGGCGGCCTTGAGCTGGCGGAAGGCGCCGGCCGTCTTCGGCAGGCCGTGGGCCTTCACCCGGTTCTCCAGGTCGATGATCGCCTGGAGCTGCTCCAGGAACCACGGATCGATCTTGCAGGAGGCGTAGACCTGCTCGTGGCTGACGCCAAGCCGCAGGGCCTGCGCGACCTTGAGCAGCCGGTCCGGGGTCGGGGTGCCGATCGCCGCCTTGATGGCGTTGTGGTCGTCGCCCTTGCCGAGCCCCTCGATCTCGATGTCGTCGAGGCCGGTCAGGCCGGTCTCGAGCGAGCGGAGGGCCTTCTGCAGCGATTCGGCGAAGCAGCGGCCGATCGCCATGGCCTCGCCCACCGACTTCATCGCGGTGGTGAGCGTCGGCTCGGCGCCCGGGAACTTCTCGAAGGCGAAGCGCGGGATCTTGGTGACGACGTAGTCGATCGTCGGCTCGAACGAGGCCGGGGTCGCGCCGCCGGTGATGTCGTTGGAGATCTCGTCCAGCGTGTAGCCGACCGCGAGCTTCGCCGCGACCTTGGCGATCGGGAAGCCGGTGGCCTTCGAGGCGAGCGCCGAGGAACGCGAGACGCGCGGGTTCATCTCGATCACGATCATGCGCCCGTTCTCGGGATTGATCGCGAACTGCACGTTCGAGCCGCCGGTCTCGACGCCGATCTCGCGGAGCACCGCCAGCGATGCGTCGCGCATCACCTGGTATTCCTTGTCGGTGAGCGTCAGCGCGGGGGCGACGGTGATCGAATCGCCCGTATGCACGCCCATCGGGTCGATGTTCTCGATGGAGCAGACGATGATGCAGTTGTCGTTCTTATCGCGAACGACCTCCATCTCGTACTCCTTCCAGCCGAGCACGCTCTCCTCGATGAGCACCTCGTTGGTCGGCGACGCGTCGATGCCGCGCTCGACGATGTCGAGGAATTCCTCGCGGTTGTAGGCGATGCCGCCGCCGGTGCCACCCATGGTGAAGGACGGCCGGATGATCGCCGGCAGGCCGACCTCGGCCAGCGCGATCAGCGCCTGACCCAGGGCATGCTCGCCGTAGCGCTTCCGCCGGTCGGCCTCGCCCGCCGTCCAGGTCTTCTCGAAGGCCGCGAGGGCAACCCGGCGCGCCTCCGGATCCGCGTTGGCGGCCTCGATGCGCGCCACCTCGGCGAGGTACTTCTCGCGATCGGCCTTCTTGGCCGCGGAGGCATTGGCGAGGGCCGATTTCGGGGTGTCGAGCCCGATCTTGGTCATGGCATCGCGGAACAGGCTCCGGTCCTCGGCCTTGTCGATGGCCTCGGCGGTGGCGCCGATCATCTGCACGCCGAACTTGGCGAGCACGCCCATCCGCTGCAGCGACAGGGCGCAGTTCAGCGCCGTCTGCCCGCCCATGGTCGGGAGGATCGCGTCGGGGCGCTCCTTCTCGATGATCTTGGCGACGATCTCGGGGGTGATCGGCTCGACATAGGTGGCGTCCGCCATGTCCGGATCGGTCATGATGGTCGCGGGATTCGAGTTCACCAGGACGATGCGGTAGCCCTCCTCGCGGAGCGCCTTGCAGGCCTGGGTCCCGGAATAGTCGAACTCGCAGGCCTGTCCGATGATGATCGGACCCGCACCGATGATCAGGATCGAGGAGATGTCGGTGCGCTTGGGCATTTCTGGCCTTCTCAGGCCAAGCGCGCCCGATCGGGCACGGGCTCGTCTCAGCCGTGCTCCCGGACGCGCGTGGCGGGATTGTCGTTGAGCCCCGCGTTTACACGGGCAACGGGCTCATTGGAAGGCCGGGAGAAGGCACGGTCACATCCGCAACCTGGACGCGCAGCCGCTGCATGGCCGAGCGATCGCGTTCCGGCCGAGAAAGCGTCGCGTCATGCCCGAAGGTGGCCGATGCGGGCGCGCACCTGGCGCAGCTCAGCGCGCTGGGCGTTTCGATGAGCCGTTCGGGCGCGTGCGGTTGACCCGGCCGGGAGGGGCGGCGCGCGCCGCCCCTGTCAGAAACCGGCGTGCAGCGCGGCCATCGCCCGGTCGATGGAGAGATAGAACACCCCGAAGGCCACGACGGCAGCGGCCGCGAATTCGAGGGCGACGTTCGAAAGGGTCTGCGCGCGGCGCAGGGCCTCGCGTCCGAAATACAGGGTCACCCAGGCCAGGGCCAGAACGGCCGGCATGGCGAACAGATAGGAGATCGTGCTCTCGACGCGGTCGAAGCTCCCGGCCGGATCGATCAGGGCCCGGATATTGCGCACCCAGGGGGCGTAGAAGGCGGCGTAGAAGGCGGTCAGCCAGGACAGGCTCACGGCGACGCCGAGATGGAACGTGAAGGTACGGTGCAGGCGGGAGAAATCGTCGCGCGCCTCGTCGATGGTCATCCGGCAATCCCCTGCGACGGAGACGCCGCCGGCGGGCGCGGATGCGCCGCCGTCCAGGGACCGTCGTGGGATCTGTTTAGCCGTCCGATTCGGCGGAATTTGTGGCCCCGGCGCGGCCCGATTGGGATGGCGTCGCCGGGACCTTCCCGAGAGCCGCCCCCTCGCTCCGCCTCTGCGCGCGCAGAGGCGGCGTGGCGATACCGGGCCGGTTCAGGCGCCCTGGCCGGTCTCCGGCGCACCCGAGCGCATCAGCGTGACGAACCGCTCGAACAGGTAGTGGCTGTCGCGCGGTCCGGGCGAGGCTTCCGGATGGTGCTGCACCGAGAAGGCCGGCCGGTCGGTGAGTGTCAGGCCGCAATTCGAACCGTCGAAGAGCGAGACATGGGTCTCCACCGCGGTCTCCGGCAGGCTGGTCGGGTCCACCGCGAAGCCGTGGTTCATCGAGACGATCTCGACCTTGCCGGTGGTCTTGTCCTTCACGGG
The DNA here is from genome assembly GCA_963990595.1 of uncultured Methylobacterium sp. Taxonomy (GTDB): domain Bacteria; phylum Pseudomonadota; class Alphaproteobacteria; order Rhizobiales; family Beijerinckiaceae; genus Methylobacterium. The sequence goes on along the minus strand of CAXDNE010000170.1, from coordinate 2,984 downwards.
ATGATTCGCGCCGTGATGGCCCTGGCCCATCTTCACGGTGCGCCCGCCCAGGGCGAGGCCCATCAGCTGGTGCCCGAGGCAGATCCCGAAGGTCGGCACCTTCTCGTCGAGCAGCTTGCGGATCACCGGGACCGCATAGGCGCCGGTGGCGGCCGGGTCGCCGGGGCCGTTCGACAGGAACACCCCGTCCGGCTTCATCGCCAGGATCTCCTCGGCGCTGGTGGTGGCCGGCACCACGGTGACGTCGCACCCGGCCTGGGCCAGGAGCCGCAGGATGTTGCGCTTCACGCCGTAATCGATCGCCACGACCTTCAGGCCCTGGCCCGACGCGCGCGTGCCGTAGCCGTTGCCCAGCGCCCAGACGGTCTCCGACCATTCCGAGGGTGCGCGACTCGTGACCGGCGGCACGAGATCGAGCCCCTCCATCGGAGCCAACGCCGCCGCCCGCGCCTTGAGAGCCTCCCGGTCGAAGCGACCCTCGGGATCGTTGGCGATCACGGCGTTCGGCATACCCTGGTCGCGGATTCGGGCGGTCAGCGCGCGGGTATCGACCCCGGTGATGCCGACGATGCCGCGGGCCTTGAGCCAGCCGTCGAGGTGCGAGGACGAGCGCCAGTTCGACGGGTTGGTGACCGCCGAGGCGATGACGGTGCCGCGCACGCCGGAGGCGGGCGCCGCTTCGAGGCTCTCCAGATCCTCGTCGTTGGTGCCGACATTGCCGATATGCGGGAAGGTGAAGGTGACGATCTGCCCGGCATAGGAGGGGTCGGTCAGGATCTCCTGATAGCCGGTCATCGCCGTGTTGAAGCAGACCTCGCCGTCGGCGATGCCGGTCTGCCCGATACCGAACCCTTCCAGGATGGTTCCGTCGGCGAGCACCAGCAGAGCCGTGGCGACGGGCTCCGCCCAGGGCTCGGGAGCATGCTCGGGGGCATGCGCAGCGGCGTCTTGCAGCATCGGGCGAGTCTCGCTTATGTCCGGCCGTAGGCAGGCGCCGGGATACGGCGCGCTCGGCTGGCGGCATGATCGTGTGCGGCGCTCTTAGCGAGCGGCCCGCGATTGGGTCAATGTGGCCCTGTGGCCGCCGAGGCTCAAGACCCGCAAACCGCAGGCCAGCCCCCCGTTTCCACCGTTGGAAGGCTCATCGAGATGCTGCGCGCACGATTCACCACCGAGATGAAGGAGGCCATGAAGGCCGGCGACAAGGATCGGCTCGCCACCGTGCGGATGATCCAGGCCGCCCTCAAGGACAAGGACATCGAGGCCCGCGGCAACGGCAAGGACCCGATCTCCGACGAGGAGATCCTGTCGCTGCTCCAGAAGATGATCAAGCAGCGCACCGAATCGGCCGCCGTCTACGACCAGGGCGGACGCCCGGAACTCGCCGGCAACGAGCGCGCCGAGGTCGCCATCATCGAGACGTTCCTGCCGAAGCAGATGGACGAGGCCGAGATGAAGGCGGCCGTCGAGGCGGCGATCCTGGAGACCGGCGCCGCCGGGCCGAAGGATATGGGCCGGGTGATCGGCGCCCTGAAGAGCACCTTCGCGGGGCGCATGGATTTCGGCAAGGCGAGCGGCCTGGTGAAGGCGGCCCTGGCGGCGAAGGGCTGAACCTCTCCCCGCAATCCCCTGTCGGATAGCGGACAGGTGGGGGACTCCGGTACGCCCGACGCGCTATATCCGCGGGTTCAGGCAAACCATCCCAGGCCCCTTGCGCTATCCGCCCCACATCCTGGACGAGATCCGTGCCCGGCTGCCGGCCTCCTCGGTGGTCGGACGGCGGGTGCAGCTCAAGAAGGCCGGCCGCGAGTGGCGCGGCCTGTCGCCGTTCAATGCCGAGAAGACACCGTCCTTCTACGTGAACGACCAGAAGCAGTTCTACCACTGCTTCTCGTCCTCGAAGCACGGAGACATTTTCACGTTCCTGATGGAGACGGAGGGGCTCAGCTTCCCCGAAGCCGTCGAGCGGCTGGCCGGAGAGGCGGGCGTGAGCCTGCCGGCCCCCACCGAGGACCACCGCGCCTCCGAGACCAAGCGCGCCGGCGCCATCGAGGTGATGGAGCTGGCCGCGTCCTGGTTCGAGGAGCGGCTGCAATCCGGGCAGGGCAGCGAGGCGCGCGCCTATCTCGAACGCCGCGCCCTCGGCCGTGAGGTCCAGCACAGGTTCAGGCTCGGCTACGCGCCGAACGACCGCTACGCCCTGCGCGATCACCTCGCCGGAAAAGGCGTCGACAAGGCGCTGATGGTCGAGCTGGGTCTGCTCGCCGCCGGGGAGGGGATCTCGGTTCCCTACGATTATTTCCGCGACCGGGTGATGTTCCCGATCACCGACACCCGCGGCCGGGTCGTGGCCTTCGGGGGCCGGGCGCTCGCCAAGGATGTGCGCGCCAAGTACCTGAATTCGCCGGAGACGCCGCTCTTCCACAAGGGCCGCATGCTCTACAACCTGCACGGCGCCCGGAAGACCGCGCACGAGCGGGGCTCGATCATCGCGGTCGAGGGCTATGTCGACGTCATCGCCATGACGCTCGCCGGCCATCCGGAGACGGTGGCGCCGCTCGGCACCGCGCTGACCGAGGACCAGCTCGGCCTGCTCTGGCGCCACGCCGACGAGCCGATCCTGTGCTTCGACGGCGATAAGGCCGGCCAGCGGGCCGCCTTCCGGGCCCTCGACCTCGCGCTGCCGCTCCTCGAGCCGGGCCGGTCGCTCCGCATCGCCCTGCTGCCCGGCGGCCAGGATCCCGACGACCTGCTGCGATCGGGCGGCCCCGGGGCGATCGACCAAGTTCTCGCGGCAGCGCTGCCCCTGTCGGAGCTGCTCTGGCGGCGCGCCATGGAGACCGGGTCCGTCGAGACCCCTGAGCGCCGCGCGGGCCTCGCGCAGACCTTGCGCACCACGGTCGCCACGATCCGGGACGAGACCGTGGTGCGCAAGCTGTCTCTTATACACATCTCCGAGCCCACGAGACAAGAGGCAAGCTCGT
>CAXDNE010000169.1:0-16036 GCA_963990595.1 uncultured Methylobacterium sp. | reverse complement strand
CCGCGAGGGCGGCCGCACCGTCGGCGCCGGCGTCGTCGCCGCCATCAACGACTGAACTCGAGCAAGCATCCTTAGCAGGGCGCGGCGGGGTCGAAGCCTCGCACACCCCGCCGTCCCTCTGAAGGTTCCAGGAACATGAACGGTCAGAACATCCGTATCCGCCTGAAGGCGTTCGATCACCGCATCCTCGATGCGTCGACCAAGGAGATCGTCTCCACGGCCCGGCGCACCGGCGCGACCATCCGGGGTCCGATCCCGCTGCCGACGCATATCGAGAAGTTCACCGTCAACCGCTCGCCCCACATCGACAAGAAGTCGCGCGAGCAGTTCGAGATGCGCACGCACAAGCGGGTGCTCGATATCGTCGATCCGACGCCGCAGACCGTGGACGCGCTGATGAAGCTCGACCTCGCCGCTGGCGTGGACGTGGAGATCAAGCTCTGAGCCCCGCCGGGGCTTAGAGCTTACCGTTTCATCGCGCGAGGGAGAGACCTATGCGCTCAGGCGTCATCGCACAGAAGGTCGGCATGACCCGCGTCTTCACAGACGCGGGGGAGCATGTCCCCGTCACCGTGCTCAAGATCGATCAGTGCCAGGTGGTTGCCCACCGCACCGTCGAGAAGAACGGCTACGTCGCGCTGCAGGTCGGCGTCGGCAAGGCCAAGGTCAAGAACGTCTCGGCTGCCGAGCGGGGCCGCTTCGCGGTCGCCAAGGTCGAGCCGAAGAAGAAGCTCGCCGAGTTCCGCGTCACCGAGGACGCGCTGATCCCGGTCGGCGCCGAGATCACCGCGGACCACTTCATCCCCGGCCAGTTCGTGGATGTCACCGGCACCACCACCGGTAAGGGCTTCGCCGGCGGTATCAAGCGCTGGAACTTCGGCGGTCTGCGCGCCACCCACGGCGTGTCGATCTCCCACCGTTCGATCGGTTCGACCGGCGGCCGTCAGGATCCGGGCAAGACCTTCAAGAACAAGAAGATGCCGGGCCATCTCGGCGTCGAGCGGGTCACGACCCAGAATCTGCGCGTCGTGCGCACCGATCCCGAGCGCGGCCTGATCCTGGTCGAGGGCGCGGTGCCGGGCGTCGCCGGCGGCTGGATCCAGATCCGCGACGCGGTGAAGCGCAAGCTCCCCGCCGATGTTCCGCTGCCGGGCAAGTTCCGTGAGAACGGCGCTTCGACCCAGGCCCCCGAGGCCGCTGCGGCTGAGGAGACCGCGTGATGAAGCTCGATGTCAAAACCCTCGACGGCGCCGGTGCCGGTTCGGTCGAGCTGAACGAAGAGATCTTCGGCCTGGAGCCCCGCGCCGACCTGCTGCAGCGCATGGTCCGCTGGCAGCTCGCCAAGCGGCGCGCCGGCACCCACGCCGTGCAGAACCGCTCGGACGTGAACCGGACCCGCAAGAAGCTCTACAAGCAGAAGGGCACCGGTAACGCCCGCCATGGCGCGGCCTCGGCGCCGCAGTTCCGCGGCGGCGGACGCGCCTTCGGCCCCGTGCCGCGCGACCACAGCCACGACCTGCCCAAGAAGGTCCGTGCGCTGGCCCTGCGCCACGCCCTGTCGGCCAAGGCCAAGGCCGCGACCCTGATCGTCGTCGACGACATCAAGATCGAGGATCACAAGACCAAGGGTCTCGTCGAGCGCTTCGGCAAGATGGGCCTCTCGAACGCGCTGATCATCGGCGGTGCCGAGGTCGACGTGAATTTCGGCCGGGCCGCCCGCGCCATCCCGCAGATCGACGTGCTGCCCGTGCAGGGCATCAACGTCTACGACATCCTGCGCCGCGACACGCTCGTCCTGACCAAGGCCGCCGTCGACGCGCTGGAGGAGCGTTTCAAATGAGTGCCGATCCGCGCCACTACGACATCGTCGTCTCCCCGGTCATCACCGAGAAGGCGACGAACCTGACCGAGCAGAACAAGGTCGTGTTCCGGGTCGCCCCCAAGGCGACCAAGCCTCAGATCAAGGAGGCCGTGGAGAAGCTGTTCGACGTCAAGGTCACGGCCGTGAACACCCTTGTCACCAAGGGAAAGAAGAAGATTTTCCGCGGTCTCCGCGGGCAGCGCTCCGACGTGAAGAAGGCGATCGTGACCCTGGCCGAAGGGCACACGATCGACGTCACGACCGGGCTCTGAGGACGGGTTTTAGGGATCCAAGCCGATGGCCTTGAAGACATTCAAACCGGTCACGCCGAGCCTGCGCCAGCTCGTGCTCGTCGACCGCCGTGAGCTCTACAAGGGCAAGCCGGTGAAGGCGCTGACAGAGGGCAAGTCGTCCTCCGGCGGCCGCAACAATCTCGGCCGCATCACCGTCCGCTTCCGCGGCGGCGGCCACAAGCGCGTGCTGCGCAACGTCGACTTCAAGCGTCGCGACCAGCTCGGCGTCGCCGCCACGGTGGAGCGGATCGAGTACGATCCGAACCGCACGGCCTTCATCGCGCTGATCAGCTACCCCGACGGGAAGCAGAGCTACATCCTTGCCCCGCAGCGCCTGCAGCCGGGCGACAAGGTGGTGGCCGGCGAGAACGTCGACATCAAGCCGGGCAACGCCGGTCCGGTCGGCTCGATGCCGGTGGGCACGATCGTCCACAACGTCGAGCTGAAGATCGGCAAGGGCGGCGCGATCGCCCGCTCGGCCGGCAACTACGCGCAGATCGTCGGCCGCGACCAGGGCTACGTGACGCTTCGCCTGAACTCGGGCGAGCAGCGCCTGGTCCACGGCCAGTGCTTCGCCAGCGTCGGCGCGGTCTCGAACCCGGACCACATGAACATCTCGCTCGGCAAGGCCGGGCGCAACCGTTGGCTCGGCAAGCGCCCGCACAACCGCGGCGTGGCGATGAACCCGGTCGACCATCCGCACGGCGGCGGCGAGGGTCGCACCTCGGGCGGCCGCAACCCGGTCACGCCCTGGGGCGTGCCCACCAAGGGGAAGAAGACCCGGTCCAACAAGCGGACCGACGTGTTCATCCTGTCCAGCCGCCACAACCGCAAGAAGTAATCGCTATGGCACGCTCTCTCTGGAAGGGGCCGTTCGTCGACGGCTACCTCTTCAAGAAGGCCGAGGCGGCGCGGGGCTCCTCGCGCTCCGAGGTCATCAAGATCTGGAGCCGCCGCTCCACGATCCTCCCGCAGTTCGTCGGGCTCACCTTCGGTGTGCACAACGGGCAGAAGCACATCCCGGTCTACGTCACCGAGGAGATGGTCGGGCACAAGTTCGGCGAGTTCTCGCCGACCCGCACCTTCCCGGGCCACGCGGCCGACAAGAAGGCGAAGAGGCGCTGAGATGGGCAAGCAAGCCACCCCCCGCGCGCTCCCCGAGAACGAGGCGAAGGCTGTCGCGCGCATGCTGCGCGTCAGCCCGCAGAAGCTCAACCTCGTGGCGCAGATGATCCGCGGCAAGAAGGTCGACACGGCGCTCGCCGAGTTGCAGTTCTCGCGCAAGCGGATCTCCACCGAGGTCAAGAAGTGCCTCGAGAGCGCCATCGCCAACGCCGAGAACAACCACGACCTGGACGTGGACGACCTCGTCGTCTCCCAGGCCTTCGTGGGCAAGGCGCTGGTTCTCAAGCGCTTCCACGCCCGCGCCCGCGGTCGCGGCGCGCGTATCCTGAAGCCCTTCTCGAACCTCACCATCGTGGTTCGCGAAGTCCGCCAGGCCGAAGCGGCCTGAGGAGGATCTGATGGGCCAGAAAGTCAACCCGATCGGTCTCCGGCTCGGCATCAACCGGACCTGGGATTCCCGCTGGTTCGCCAACAAGGGCGACTACGCGAAGCTCATGCACGAGGACGTCGCGATCCGCGCCGCCCTCATGAAGCAGCTCAAGCAGGCGGCGGTCTCCAAGATCGTCATCGAGCGTCCGCACCGGAAGTGCCGCGTCACCATCCACTCGGGCCGCCCGGGCGTGGTGATCGGCAAGAAGGGCGCGGATATCGAGAAGCTGCGCAAGCTCGTCGGCACGATGACCAAGGCCGACGTGACCATCAACATCGTCGAGGTGCGCAAGCCCGAGATCGACGCCACCCTGGTGGCCGACTCGATCGCCCAGCAGCTCGAGCGCCGCGTTGCCTTCCGGCGCGCCATGAAGCGGGCCGTGCAGTCGGCCATGCGTCTGGGCGCCGAGGGCATCCGGATCAACTGCTCGGGCCGCCTCGGCGGCGCCGAGATCGCCCGCCAGGAATGGTACCGCGAGGGCCGCGTCCCGCTGCACACGCTGCGTGCCGACGTCGATTACGGCACCGCCACGGCGTTCACGACCTACGGCACCTGCGGCATCAAGGTGTGGGTGTTCAAGGGCGAGATCCTTGAGCACGACCCGATGGCCCAGGACAAGAAGGCCCAGGAAGAGGGCGGCCGCTCCGGCGGACGCCGTGAGCGCGATGGCGAGGGCGGCCGCGAGCGCGGACGCCGCGAGCGCGAGCACGCGTAAGGTAGGAAGCCATGCTGCAACCGAAAAAGACCCGCTTCCGCAAGCAGTTCAAGGGCCGCATCCACGGTGCGGCCAAGGGCGGCTTCGAGCTGAACTTCGGCCAGTTCGGCCTGAAGGCGGTGGAGCCCGAGCGCGTCACCGCCCGCCAGATCGAGGCGGCTCGCCGCGCGATCACCCGCGAGATGAAGCGCCAGGGCCGCGTCTGGATCCGGGTGTTCCCGGACGTGCCGGTCTCCTCGAAGCCGACCGAGGTCCGCATGGGCTCCGGTAAGGGTGCCCCGGATTACTGGGCCGCCCGCGTGCATCCGGGACGGATCATGTTCGAGGTCGACGGCGTTGCCGAGAACATCGCCAAGGAGGCGCTCCGCCTCGGCGCCGCGAAGCTTCCGATCCGCACGCGGGTCGTCCAGCGCATCGCCGACTGAACGGAGGATATCGTGAAGTCGACCCAGAGACTGTCTGATCTGAAGGCGCTGTCGCCGGATCAGCTGAATGATGAGCTGATCAACCTCAAGAAAGAGCAGTTCAACCTGCGCTTCCAGGGGGCCACCGGCCAGCTCGAGAACGTCGCCCGCGTCCGCGAGGTCCGTCGCGACATCGCCCGTGTCCGGACTCTGCAGCGTTCCAAGACGCTGCAGCAGGCCAAGGGCTGAGGCGGGTTTTAGGAGACAACCATGCCGAAGCGCATCCTGCAGGGCACCGTCGTCAGCGACAAGGGTGAGAAGACCATCGTGGTCAAGGTGGAGCGCCGCTTCACCCACCCGGTGATGAAGAAGACGGTTCGCCGCTCGAAGAACTACCACGCGCACGACGAGGCGAATGCCGCCAAGGTCGGGCAGACGGTGTTCATCGAGGAGTGCCGTCCCTACTCGAAGACCAAGACCTGGAAGCTCGTCGAGGGCGAGGTCGCCCAGGCCGAGGCCGGCGAGGCCGCCTGATCGCGGCGCGCCGTCGAGGCTGCGAGCCTCGGCGCGCCCCGGGCTGACGACGGGCCATCCTGAGCGATGGGTGGGAGCCTCGCGGCGACGCGAGGCTTTCGCGTTTTCGCGTCGCGGGCGTCTCTGTGGTGGCCGTTGTCACCCGGTGGCGTGTCCGGCCCCGGTCGCGTCGAAGACGGATGTCCGACCCGCACCCTTATCCTGAGGCGCCGGAGCACAGCCGAGGCCTCGAAGGAGCCTTCCAGCCGGCCGCGCGATCCCCGGAGGCCTCCTTCGAGGCCCGCTGACGCGGGTACCTCGGAATCAGGGGTTGCGTCGGGCGGAGGTCGATCACGGGACCGGCCGGGTCGCGGGGGCGGGCCCTCGTAGCCGCCCGTCGGTGGGGTGAGGGCGCACGGTTCGTCGCGATGGAAGGCGGCCCTCACCCTGTCTTCCGTCGCGAGAGCGCCCCGGGGAAGCCCAGGCGGACAGGGCGAGAATTCACCGAACAACGCACGGTGGAGCCCCCGTCCGCCCTTGCCGAAAGAGAACAAAACAAGTACACAGGCGCGGTGTTGACGCGCGTTGTGAATGGCGCCCAACCCCTTCATAAGGAGCCCGCCAGATGGCCCAGCCCGCATTGAAAGTGGTCGACATGCCCCCGGTGGACAAGGACAAGTCCAAGGCCATTGACGCCGCCCTGTCTCAGATCGAGCGCGCCTTCGGCAAGGGCTCGATCATGCGCCTCGGCAAGACCGACAAGGTGCAGGAGGTCGAGACCGTCTCCACCGGCTCTCTCGGCCTCGACATCGCGCTCGGCGTCGGCGGCCTGCCGCGCGGCCGCGTCATCGAGATCTACGGCCCCGAATCGTCCGGCAAGACGACGGTGGCCCTCCACACCATCGCGGAGGCCCAGAAGAAGGGCGGCGTCTGCGCCTTCGTGGATGCCGAGCACGCCCTCGATCCGGTCTATGCCCGCAAGCTCGGCGTCAACCTCGACGACCTGCTGATCTCGCAGCCCGACACGGGCGAGCAGGCCCTCGAGATCACCGACACGCTGGTGCGCTCCGGCGCGATCGACGTGCTGGTGGTCGATTCGGTGGCCGCGCTCACCCCGCGAGCCGAGATCGAGGGCGAGATGGGCGAGAGCCAGCCGGGCCTCCAGGCCCGTCTGATGAGCCAGGCTCTGCGCAAGCTGACCGGCTCGATCTCGCGCTCGAACTGCATGGTGATCTTCATCAACCAGATCCGGATGAAGATCGGCGTCATGTACGGCAGCCCGGAGACCACCACGGGCGGCAACGCCCTGAAGTTCTACGCCTCGGTGCGCCTGGACATCCGCCGCATCTCGACCCTGAAGGACCGGGACGAGGCGATCGGCAACCAGGTCCGCGTCAAGGTGGTGAAGAATAAGGTCGCGCCGCCCTTCAAGCAGGTCGAGTTCGACATCATGTTCGGCGAGGGCGTGTCGAAGGTCGGCGAGCTGATCGACCTCGGCGTGAAGGCCGGGATCGTCGAGAAGTCCGGCGCCTGGTTCTCGTACAACAGCCAGCGCCTCGGCCAGGGCCGCGAGAATGCCAAGGGCTTCCTGCGCGACAACCCGAGGATCGCCGCCGAGATCGAGGGCTCGATCCGGCAGAATTCGGGTCTCGTGGCCGAGAAGATCCTGGAGAACGCCGCCCCGACGGCGGACGATCTCGACGAGGGCGAGGCGTAAGCACCGCGCCGCGGCCGAACGGTCTGCGGCGGCCTCATCGACGCGAGCGACTTGGCGGCCTCGGGTTTCCCCGGGGCCGCTTGCCGTTCGGGAGCACCGCGCCACGGCCGACCTGCTCCGGGGATCGCGCCGCTCTCCGCGGCTCTCCTTCGAGGCGGCTGCGCAGCTCCGCGGGATGAGGGGGATGGAGGGGAGACCCCGCCCCCTCAATCCGCCATTGTCTTCTTCACGGTCTCGACGAGCTGCTTCAGGCTGAACGGCTTCGGCAGGAAGTTGAAGGTCTCGCCTTCCGGCAGGTTCTTGCGGAACGCGTCCTCGGCGTAGCCCGAGACGAAGATCACCTTCAGGTCGGGCTGGTGCTTGCGCACCTCCCGCAGCAGGGTCGGGCCGTCCATCTCGGGCATGACCACGTCGGAAACCACGAGGTCGATCGTCTGCGCGCCCTCGCGGACGATCGCCAGCGCCTCGAGGCCCGAGGCCGCCTCCAGCACGGTGTAGCCGCGGGCCGAGAGGGCCCGGCTGTTGACCGCCCGCACCGGATCCTCGTCCTCCACGAGCAGGATCGTCCCCTGCCCCGTATGATCGGCCGCGGGCTTGCGCGGCGCCGGCTTCTCCACCTTCGCGGGCGCCGCGGGGCCGGACGGGGCGGCGTCGCTGCCCGTGGCCGGCTCGGCGCCGGGCTTCTTCGCCGCGGCGTCCGGCGGCGTCGCGAGCGGCTCGGCCCGCGGCAGGGCCGGGACCGGCGGCGCGAGCGGGACCTCCTCCGGTTCGGCGAGGGGCACGTGCCGCGGCAGGTAGATGCGGAAGGCCGTGCCCGCCCCGATCGTCGACTGCACGTCGATGGTGCCGCCGGACTGCTTGACGATGCCGAACACCGTCGAGAGCCCGAGACCCGTGCCCTTGCCGATCTCCTTGGTGGTGAAGAAGGGCTCGAAGATCTTCTCCATCAGCTCGGGCGGGATGCCCTGGCCCGTGTCGCGGACCTCAATCAGGACGTGGTCGCCCGCCGGCGCGCCGCCGCGCCCCTCCGCCGCCGCCGCCGGACCCGGATCGGTCACGTTCTCGGTGCGGATCATCAGCTTGCCGCCCTCCGGCATGGCGTCGCGGGCGTTGACCGCGAGGTTCACGATCACCTGCTCGAACTGGTTGACGTCGGCCTTCACGGGCCAGACCTCGCGGCCGTGCTTCAGCTCCAGGGTGACCCGCTCGCCGAGCAGGCGCTTCAGCAGCAGGGTCAGCTCGGAGAGTGCCTCCCCGACATTCATCACCTCCGGCCGCAGGGTCTGGCGGCGGGAGAACGCCAGGAGCTGGCGGACGAGGCCCGCCGCCCGGTTGGCGTTCTGCTTGATCTGCATGATGTCCTGGAAGGCCGGATCGGTCGGCCGGTGGCTCGCCAGCAGCAGGTCCGAGTAGCCGATGATCGCCTGCAGGACGTTGTTGAAGTCGTGCGCGATGCCGCCCGCGAGCTGGCCCACGGCGTTCATCTTCTGGGCCTGGGCGACCTGCTGCTCCAGTTGGCGTTGGGCCGTGGTGTCGAGGGCGTACAGGATGATGCGCTCGGCCTCGTCGGTCTGCTGGCCCGGGTCGCCCCCGTCGGCCGGGCTGAGCCACACCCGCGCCGAGCGGCCGCCCGGACCGTTGAGCTGGACCTCGATGGGCTCGGGATCGCTGAGCCCGCTCGCCGCGCGGGCGAGGCCGGCCTCCAGGGCGGTGCGGTCGGCCACCGAGTCGCCGACATTGGGCTCGGACCGGGACGTCCCCTCCCCGTCGAGCGCGCCCTCCTCGGCCTGGCGCGGCACCGTGCCGAACAGCCGGGTGAAGGAGGCGTTGGCCCGGGCGATCCGGCCGGTGCGGTCGAGGGTCGCGATGGCGATCGGCGAGTTGTTGAGGAACCGGGCGAGGCGCACCTCGGCGGCGCGCTGCGGCTCGTCGGTCTCGGCCCCGGCGGAGCGGTTGATCACGAAGGTGCGCGAGGAGCCGGGCTTGCCGTCCTTGCCGAAGGCGATGCGGTGGTAGAGCCGCACCGGCAGGGTGTGGCCGTTGCGCCGCCGCAGGTCGAGGTCAAACCGGTCGGTGCGCACCTCGCCGGGCAGGCCGGCGGTGCGCACGAGGACGTCCGCTTCGGGCGCGATCTCGGTGAGGTGCGGGCCGCCGGGTCCGACGCTCGCCAGATCGTAGCCGAGCCAGGCCGCCAGGGTGGCGTTCATGTACACGATGGCGCCGGCCGGATCGATCGACAGGAAGCCCGCCGGGGCATGGTCGAGGTAGTCGATCGCGTGCTGGAGTTCCTGGAAGACGTTCTCCTGGCGCTCGCGCTCGGCGGTGATGTCGGCCACCGTCCAGAGCGCCGCGGCCCGGCGCGGGCGCGCGAGCGGCCGCACCGAGACCCGGTACCATCCGAAGCTGCGCTCGCCGGCCACGGGCCCGAGCGGCGGCGACATCCGCACCTCCTCGGTGTGGGCGCGGGCGTCGCGCGAGGCCTGCGACAGGCGGTAGACCGCCTCGGAGACCTCCGGCGAGCCCACCAGGATGCGCTCCACCGGCACGAGGTTCGAGAAGGTGTCGCCGCCGGCGATCCGCAGATAGGCCTCGTTGGCGTAGATCAGCCGGCCGCTATCCTCGACGACCAGCGCCCCGTCGGGGGAGGCGTCGACGATGCCCTTGGTGATGTCGTCCCGGGCGGCGCTGCCGCTGAGCTGGAGCGCGCCGATCGCCAGGGCGAACAGGAAGAACACGCCCGCCATGGCGAGGAGCGCCAGCAGCCACACGATCAGCGACTGGGCCTGCTCGTTGGCCACGAAGGACAGGCCGATGGCGGCGCCGACCAGCAGGCCCGCGAGCACGAGGAGCAGCCCGACCCGGCCCGGCTGCTCCGAGCGGTCGATCGAGCCGGTCCCCTGCGGCGCCGTCGCCGGCGGAACCGGAACCTGGGCGCCGGCCATCGCCGGTCCAGAATTCTTCGGGCCCCCGGCGGGCGCCGGAGGTCCAGTGACGTCGGCCATCGGCTTCATTCCAGAACGATCCCCCGGTTAGGCCCGCCGGCCATATCAGGGCAAGGGCAGCGCGGCACGCGGCGCGGCGCGCCAAGCCTCGGCACAGCCTCGCGAAAAAAGGTGGACGAAGCGTGGCTTTCCCTGGCCCGTCAACCGGCCCGCGTCGCGGCCGCGGCCGCGCGGGGTTCGGCCGGGGGCTAGGCGGCCCTCCGGCGCAGGCGCAGCACGAAGCCGATCACCTCGGCCACCGCGCGGTAATGCTCGGCCGGGATCTCGCGGTCGATCTCCACGGTGGCGTGAAGCGCCCGGGCGAGCGGCGGGTTCTCGATCACCGCGACGCCGTGCTCGGCCGCCACCGCGCGGATCCGCAGGGCCAGCGCATCGACGCCCTTGGCGACGCAGACCGGCGCGGCCATGCCGGTCTCGTAGCGCAGGGCCACCGCGTAGTGGGTCGGATTGGTCACCACGACGGTGGCGGTGGGCACGGCGGCCATCATCCGCTTCTTCACCCGGGCCATGCGCAGCTGCTTCATGCGCCCCTTGACCTCCGGGTTGCCATCCGACTCCTTCATCTCCTGCTTCAGCTCCTCCTTCGACATGCGGAGGCGCTTGCGCCAGCGGAACCGCGCGTAGAGCGCGTCGCCGAGGGTGATCGCGAGGTGCATGCACAGCATGCCGGCGAGCAGCCGCAGGCTCAGGGACAGGATCGCCGGCAGGGCGGCGGCGGGGTCGAGCTGGACGAACACCTCCAGCCGGTCGCGGTCGTTCCACAGGACGGCGCCGCCGACCACCCCGACGGTGATGATCTTGGCGAGCCCCTTGCCGAACTGGATCCAGGCCTCGACGCCGACGAGGCGCTTCAGGCCGGCCATCGGCGAGAGGCGCTCGAATTTCGGCATCAGCGCCTCGGTGCTGAAGACCAGCGGGTGCTGCAGGAGCCCCGCGGCCAGCCCGGCGACCACGGTGAGCGCCACCGGCACGGCCACCGCCTGGAGCCACAGCCAGAGGCCCCGCGTCGCGGCCTCCCGCAGGGCGGTGGCGTCGTCCGGCAGGGTGTGGGCGTTGGCCAGATAGGCTTTGAGCCCGTGCAGCAGGTTCTGCGCGATGCCCGGACCCGCGACCATCAGCGCGAGGGTGAAGGCCCCCAGGAGCGCGAAGGTGTTGATCTCGGTGCTGCTCGCGACGTCGCCGCGCTCGATCGCCTGGTCGAGGCGCCGTTGGGACGGCTCCTCGGTCTTGTCCTCGTCGTCCGCGCCCTCGGCCATCGTGCGTCGACCTCAGCGCGAGCGGGACGGACGGGAGACGGCAGGTCCGGTCACCGGCCGAGATACGCGCCGAGATACCGGCCCAGATCGTCCAGGAAGACGCCCATCATGATGCCGAGGCAGCCCATCAGGATCAGCATGCCCACCAGCACCGAGGCCGGGACAGCCAGGAAGAACACCTGCAATTGCGGCATCAGCCGCGACAGCACGCCGAGCCCGAGATTGAACAGGATCCCGAACGCGATGAAGGGTCCGGAGATCTGGACCGCCAGCGTGAAGCCGCGGGCGAGCGCCCGGGTCGCCAGCATCAGCGCGTCCGAGAAGGACGGCACGCCGTCGGGCGGCAGCACCGCGTAGCTGCGGGCCAGGCCCTCGATGGCGAGGTGGTGCAGGTCGGCGGTGAAGATCAGCGTGATGCCCAGCAGCGACAGGAAGTTGCCGATCGCCACCTGCTGCCCGCCCTGGCTCGGATCCACCGTCATGGCGTAGGACAGGCCGAGCTGGGCCGAGATGATCACGCCGGCGGTCTGCAGGGCGGCCAGCACCATCCGCACCGTGAGCCCGAGCACCAGCCCGACGATCGTCTCCCCGAACAGGAGCCCGATCAGCCGGGGGCCGGCCAGCCCCTCCGTGCCGCCGAGCAGCGGGCGCACGGTCGGGAACAGCACCAGGGCCGTGAGCAGCGCGAAGGCCAGCCGCAGGCGCGGCGAGACCGTCTGCTCGCCGATCCCCGGCATCAGCATGATCAGCGTGCCGACGCGCGCGAAGGTGATCAGGAAGGCCGAGGCGATGCCGGGCAGGAGCAGGTTCATCGCCGCCCCTATGGCACGCGGATCTGGCCGCTGTCGTGGCCGCTGTCGAGCGCGGAGTCTCGGCCGGATCGCCCATCACCCGCCCGCCGCGATACGGGCGGCGATGCGGACCATGTAGCCGGCCATGGCATCGCCGATGAAGGGCAGCATCAGCAGGAGCGCGGCGAACACCGCCACGATCTTGGGCACGTAGATCAGGGTCTGTTCCTGGATCTGGGTCAGGGCCTGGACCAGCGAGACGGCGAGACCCACGGCGAGCGAGACGAGCATCAGCGGTCCGGCGATTTTCAGGAAGACGAAGATGCCGTCGCGGGCGACGTCGAGGATGGCGAGGCCGGTCATCGTGGGTGCCGTCTGTGTGAACCAGGATTGAGAGAGACGGCCGCGGCGTCTCGCGCATGGCGCGGGAAGGCCCGTCGTCAGATCTGCATGCGCATGATCTCCTCGTAGGCGGAGATCATGCGGTCGCGCACGGCGACCATGGTCTGGAGGGCGGTCTCGCTCTCGGCCACCGCGGTGACCACGTCGACCACGTTGGCCTTGCCGGCGGCGGCCGAGACGGCCTGCGCGTCGGCCCGGCGCCCGGCATCGCCGACGCTGTCGAGCGTCTGCCCAAGGAGCTGCATGAAGTCGCCGCCGGCCTCGGCGGCCGGCTGGACCCGCGGGGTGGGCCGACCCGAGGCCAGGCCCTGGACGGCGGCGTAGGCGCCCGCCGCGAAATTGCTCGAAGCCATGGCTCTGCGTCCTTACGCGGTCACTTCAGGATCGCCAGCGTCTGCGCCAGCATCTTGCGCGTGGCGGTGACCATGTTGAGGTTCGCCTCGTAGGAGCGCTGGGCCTCGCGCAGATCCATGTTCTCGATCAGCGCGTTGACGTTGGGCATCTGCACCTCGCCCCGGGCGTTGGCGGCGGGGTTGCCGGGCTCGAATTTCGTCCGGAACGCCGACGGGTCGCGCCGGACGCGGCCGGCCTCCACGAGCCGGGCTCCGGTCGCGTCGTCGAGATGGCTGGTGAAGGTCGGGATCTTGCGCCGGTAGGGCTGCGCCCCGGCCGAGGGCGGCGCGGAATCGGCGTTGGCGATGTTCTCGGCGATGATCCGCATCCGGCCCGCCTGAGCCTTGAGGCCGGCCGCCGCCACCGTGAGAGACTTGCTGAATTCCATGGCTCAGGGCCTTCCGCGCGCCACGACCGAACGTCCGGTGTCCCGGACCCTCAGCTCTTGCCTCAGCTCTTGCCGACGGCGATCTTCAGGGTGGTCAGGCTGTGCTGGTAGAGCGAGGCGGCCAGCTGGTAGTCGGACTGGTTCTCGCCGGCCTTCATCATCTCGTCCTCGAGATTGACGCCGTTGCCGCTCGGGCGGATCTCGAATTCCTTGACGCGCTTCGCCTCGGTGCCGGCGGCCCCCTGCCCGGCCGGCGCCAAGTGGGCCGGGCTGGTCAGCGCCAGGGTGGGCGAGGCCGAGACCATGCTGCCGGTCGCCCGGTCGAAGCGCGGCTCCACGAGGTCCCGGGGCTTGAAGCCCGGCATGTCGGCATTGGCGACGTTCTCGGCGATCAGCCCCTGGCGCGCCTGGGCCCATTGCATCCGGGTGCGCAGCATGCCGAGCACGGGCAGGTCGGTGAGGGCCAAGATCGCCTCCAGTGTGGCGTCGCCGCGCCGCAACCGGCGGGCTCGGCAAAATCTGCCGCCTGCATGGTTAACGACGCGTTAAGCGGTTAACGCCCGGTTCCGAGACTGCGCCGAGAAATGCCCTTGAACCGGCAAAGACAGTTCTGGGCCGTCGTTCCGGGGCGCCGCAGGCGAGCCCGGCAACCGGTAACCCGGCCTCTGGTCCGACGCTACCGGCCGCCGGCGCTCCGACCGGGAGGAGCGGGGTCTGCCTCGGTGCAGCGGGCGAAGTAGCAGCCCGGGACCCCGCCCCCGGCGCCCGTGAGATGATGGCCGAAGGGGGCGGATTCGCCGTAAGGCTCGAGCGGCGCGTCGAGATGAGCTGCGACCGCCACGTCCCGGCCGTAGTCGCAACCGGGCGTGTAGGCGATGTCGCACAGGGCCTGCACCCGCCGGTTGCAGTCGTTGAAGACCTGGAAGACCGACCAGCGGGCATCGCCGGCCCGCTGAAGGCCGCGCCTGTGCTCCAGGCAGCGCGACGGCGCCCCATCCGTCCGCATGCTTTTCTCGTAGGGACCCCAGCTCGTCGGCTGCGGGGCCGCCGCGGCCGGCAGGCTCGCGGCGAGAAGAACGGCGACAGGGATCGGGTGGGAACGCGTCATGGCGGGGACCTGCCGGCCGCCCGCCGGAGCGGGCGGACCGTCCGGTTCTGCCCGCCCGATGTATCGGCGATGTCTCCGGCGCCCGGAAGGCGACCGCGGCGCTAGGCGTCGGCGGCCGTCGGCGGGATCTCGGCCGCGGCCGATCCCTGCGTCGCGTCCGTCGCGGCGCCGCTCGTCGTGTTGCCCGTCATCGTGCCATCCGCCTGCCCCGACGGTGCCGGGGCCTCAGCCCGGTGGTGGCCACCGTGATGGTGGTGGACTGCGCCCGTCTGGCTCGGGTCGCTTGCGGCGGTGCCGGAGGACGCGGCGCTGCTCGAAGCCGCCGACGGATCGACCGACTGGAGCTGCAGCAGGGAAGCCAGGACGTCGCTCGACAGCGTCGGCGTCGCCGCCGAACTGGTCGTGCCGGTTCCCCCGCCCGTGCTCGCGCCCGATGCGGTGGTCTGGCCCGTGGGATCCGACGCGTTCCCGTCGGCCACCTGGGTCGCGGCCACCTGGGTCGCGGCCGCCGCCGAGGCCGCCCGCATGGCGGCGATGAGGCTTTGTTGCTGGCTGGTTGAAGAAATCGAGCCGATCGACATGGGTCATCCTCGTTCTGTCCCCTCTGTCGGAGGGCGAAGCAGGACGCGGTCCAAATTTATCGCAATGAAACCAGTGCCGGTCACCGGCTATTGGGGCGGCACAATCTGCCGATCGGCAGAATTCGCGGCGCTGACATGCTCCAGAAACGAAATGATATGTCGGAAACATTTAAAAATTCCGACGCGCCGCTGCCGCGCCGTTCGCCGACCGCCGCGGCCCCTGGGCCGCTGCCGGCCCCGCTCGGCCGCGGTCCCGACGCCGGTGCGGGCGCCGGCCGGAGGCCCGGCGCGGGCGGCTATCCGCGGCCCGATCCGCGGGCCGGTGACCCTTTTCACAACCTATTGTGTTGATAGCGTTGGGTTAAAAGGTCTGTTAACGAACTCTTAACGTCGTTTGCCCTGCAGCCCCGCCGGCGTGGTATGGACAAGGCCTGCCGGGCGCGAACCAGCGGCGGCCGGAACGTGCGAGTGCGTAACCTTGCGATGGCTGCAATCCGTGTTCGGTTCTGACGGCTCCCCCATCGTCCAGTATGTCGTGATCTTCGCCGTCATCTTCACGGCGCTGGCGGCCATCGTGTTCACCGTGCGACGGCTCACCGGCCGCAGCCTCGCGCTGCCGGGGCGCGCCGGCGGCCGCGGGCGGCAGCCCCGGCTCGGCATCGTCGACGTCTACGAGCTCGACCGCGCCCGCCAGCTGATCCTGCTGCGCCGGGACAATGTCGAGCACCTGCTCCTCGTGGGCGGGCCCAACGACGTGGTGGTCGAGCGCAACATCCAGCGCAGCCAGCGCCCGCTGCCCGACGCGGCCCTCCGGGCCGAGCCGGCCCCGGATGCCCTCGACGAGCCGCTGCCGGATCCCCTGATCGAGGGCGGCCGCCTGCCGGAGCCGCCGCGAGCCCTGCCCGAGACGGCCCGGCGGCGCGCGGAGCCGCTGTTCGATCCCGGGTTCGAGATGCCCGTGGTGGGGCCGTCCCCGGTGCCGCGCTCCGCCGCCGGCCCGGCCGTGACCCTGCCGCTCGACGCCGCCCTGCGCGGCGGTGACGAGCCCGACCAGGAT
>CAXDNE010000168.1:0-16047 GCA_963990595.1 uncultured Methylobacterium sp. | reverse complement strand
CGATGCCCACCTCCAGCACGGTGCCGTGCGCCAGCGGAACGAGCCGCGCGCGGCAAGCCGCAGCCTCTTGGTTCCGCAAGGCATAGTCGACGAGGAAGGGAAAGATGCGGCGCGCGTAGAAGCCCATGATTGCGGTCTTTCCGGTTCACTGAACGTTGCGGGAGAAGGCCTAACCCCGCCGCACGGCCGCGACCGCGCCCATGCTGCTCGCGTTCGGTGCCTTATGAGCCGGGTTTACCGCCGGCGGTGTCCGAAGGCCCTTCCCGGCCCACCGGCAAACCGCCGGTTCGGCCGGCTCGCTTCCAAGCCGGCCGAGAGCGAATGCGGCGCATCCGCCACCGCCGCGCAGCCGGATACGGTCTCCGGGACGGAGCCGGACCTTTAAGGGAATTTCGAAGCCGGCAGCCGTTTCGTTACAAAGTTGGCGGGCGCCATGACGCTGGCTGAAGGCAACCCCGTCGCCGCACGCCGCGCATGTCTCGGAAAGATGGCATGCCAGGGGTGAGCACCGAGCGACTGCACGACCCCGTCAGCTCTGCGCATCCCGGCGATGCGCGTGAAACCATGGCGCCATGCGGCGATGCCGGCTTTCAAGGCGTTCGGCTGCCTGTTACGTTCGCTCCGATGTCCTGGCTGCGGTCCCGCTCTTCTTGCGCATTGGTTTTGATCCTCGCCCTCGTGGCGGGCTTCGCGCTGCATGGCGTGCAGGCCGCTCACATGAAGGCGTCCACACCCGTCGCGGCGATGCAGTCTTCGATGCCCGATGGCTGCGAGTGTTGCGAGGGCTGTGACGAGGGCGGGATAGCACGCTCGGCCTGCTCACTCCTGTGCGCCGGTTACGTCGCCGACGCCCCCCCGGCCTTCGAACCCCGTGTCATCGGGACATCGTTCGCGTACGCGCTCGTAGATATCGGGGGCGTGAGCCTCAAGGGACCGCCGGACCCCTTCCCACCCAAGGCTACCGTTCTGAGCTAGGCGCGCCGGTTTAGCCGGCGCGCTCGCAGTCGTGCTTGCGACGACAGCATGCGCGGCTTTGTGCCCGGAATCCCGTCGAGGGCCGGGTCCTCACGGCACTCAGGACGAGATCGATGTCATTCCACCGTGCTCCGGCCCATGGCCGGGGATCTTCGGCTCGTGGACGCGCGCGAAACCGCACCGTTCACGCTCCGGTGCCCGGCCGCAGGGCCGAGGCGTCATCCGACGTCGTGGGCCACTCCAAGGTCGGCGGCCTCCCGGCGCTTCGGCGAGGGTCTGTAACCGTTGGCGCATGCCTCCCGAACTTGGTTGGGAGTGCCCGATGATCGCCAGTGAAGGAGAGCTCAGGCGCCTGATGAAGGCCGGCCTGGACGGGAACGCGGCTGCGTATCGGGCGCTTCTCGACCGACTGAGCGGGCATCTGCGTGCCTATTACCGGGGAAAGCTCGCCCGCATCGGGCGAAGTCAATCGGAGGCGGAGGATCTCGTGCAGGACGCGCTGATGGCGATCCATACGCGTCGGCATACCTACGACGTGGACCAGCCGTTCACCCCCTGGGTGCAGGCCATCGCCCGCTATAAGTTGATCGACCACCTGCGCCATACGCGCCCCGCGATGGCTTCCGTCCCCATCGAGGACGCCGGCGACTTCGAGGCGCAGGACGACCATGTCGGCACGGAGAGCGCGTATGACCTGGACCGGCTCATGGCCAGGTTGCCCGAGAAGATGCGACGCGCGATCCGCTACGTGAAGCTCGACGGCCTGAGCGTCGCCGAGGCGGCCAGTCGATGCGGCATGTCGGAATCGGCCATTAAGGTCAGCGTCCACCGCGGCCTCAAGGCCATGGCGGCCGGCATCAGCCAAGGAAAGGGACGATGAGAACGAACGAACTGATCGAGATGCTCAGCACGAACATCGAGCCGACCGACCACGGCAGGCTCAGGCGCGGCCTCGGCCTCGCTGCGGCGCTCGCTGCCGGTGTGGCGCTCTGCTTGACGCTTCTGTTGCTCGGGGTGCGGCCGGATCTCGGCCATGCTGGCGTGCTCGGCTTCCTGCTCCTGAAGGTGGCCTTCGGTGCCGGCGTCGTCGTCCTGGCCGGGTGGCTGCTGATCAAGGTCGCGCGCCCGGGTGGCGAGGCTAGGATCCGAGCCTGGGTCGCCACGGCGCCGTTCCTCGGGATCATGCTGCTCGCAGGCGTCAGCCTTGCCTCGGCGCCCAGTTCGCATTGGGATAGGATGCTGGTCGGCCACATGTGGCTGGAATGTCTCGTATCGATCCCGGTCATCGGGGTGCTGCCCTTCGCCGTTCTGATCTGGGCCATGCGGAGGTTTGCCGCGCCGACGGACCTCTTCCGTACGGGTGCGCTCGTGGGACTGGTTGCCGGTGGTATCAGCGCAATGGGTTACGCCCTGCACTGCATGGACGACTCGGTCCCGTTCGTGGCGCTCTGGTACGGCGGCACTATCGCGTTGTGCACGCTCGCCGGTGCCCTGCTCGGGCCCCGTCTCCTGCGTTGGTGACCGGCCCGCCTTGCGGGCGCTGAAGTGGAGAAGCTGGCCCATAGCGCATCCCTCGCAGCATGGTGGCCGACCGTACCACCACACCGCGGGATTAAACTCTGGGGCAGCAACACGCAGACCGACCGCTCTCGCGGGCCTCCTGGATCGGCGGACAGGAAACGTCACCGAAGGAGCAGAACACGCAGCAGTCGCCCGCATTCGGTCGCAGGAGCGCGCCGCAGCCGGTGCACTCGTAGAAGAACTGACAGGCGTCGGTCGGCATCGTTTCAGTCGCCTGATGGCCGCAGTTCGGGCATGTGAGGGTGGACTGAAGCTGCATCAACCTTACCGCATGGCCCTGAGCACCATGGGCTCAAGGTAGGGTTCCCACACAATCGCCAGGGCAACCAGCGCCGATCCAAGCCCGAGAAGGGCAGCCGTCCGTCGTGATGATTGAGTGCTGGCGCATGGACCAGACAGGGCGCAGGCCGCTGCGCGGCGGCGGAAGAACATCGCCCAGCCCGCGAGGAGGGCCAGCGCGGCCCCTCCGAGCAGGAAGGGCCGGACGCTCGCCAACATCGCCAACCCGCCGAACACGGCCCCCGTTGCGCCGAGACCGGCGAGCGCCACGGGCAGGGCACAGCAGGATGATGCCGCCAGAGCCCCTAATCCGGCGACAGTGCCCAACCCGGCGAACCAGCCTCCCGTACGGACGGGCAGGCGCTCCCGTGGGCGTAGGGCAGGTCTGGCAGGGGCCGCTATGTCTGGTGTGTTGATCATGGTCGTGCCACTCTGCATCCCGTAGCCACTACGGGATCAAGAGGAAAATGGTCATGGGTCCGCGCGGCCTCTCCATCGGGCAACTCGCGGCGGCAGCCGGGGTCAATCTTGAGACGGTCCGCTACTACGAGCGTATCGGGCTCATGCCACCGCCTGCCCGCACTGGAGGCGGTCATCGGGCCTACGATCCGGTCCACATCCAGCGTTTGGCGTTCATCCGTCACGCTCGTACGTTGGGCTTCGGGATCGAGGATATCCGAACTTTGCTGACTTTGGCCGTGCCCGGACACCGATCCTGTGCCGAGGTTCGGAACATTGCCAGTGCGCACCTGTCCGAGGTCCGCACTAAACTCGCTCATCTCGCGCGGCTTGAGGCCATCCTGAGCGGCACAATCGACCAGTGCAGCGGCGCGCCGACGCCTGCTTGCCCGGTGCTCGACATGCTCGATGCTACGATGTGAGAGACTATCCCTTTTAAGGGTCCGCTATGGATCGAGCTTGGGTGAAAACGCGAAGGCGGTAGAGGGATCTCCCCTCGAATGCACGGGGCAGCTTCGGAATAGGCGCCTCCATGGCATCTATGCCTCTATTTATGTTGCCTGGATGGCTGCCACATAGAAAATTGTTCTACAAGTTCAGAGAGCTTCCGCGTTTTTGCACAGCCTCGGTCGGAAGCAGCCATTGGGACGGTCAAGCTGATTGAGTCCAGACCCTTGGACGGTCAGTCCTCGAATGCCCGACTGCCGTGCCAGTTCGCGCCCCCAGTGATAACCGTCCCGCGGGGCCGCTTCGAAGTAGAACTATTTGCAATAGTGATTTGACAGCCATTGTATTGGTTTTGGAGTGACGAGTAACTTAATGACCTATTTGAACATCCCATTCGCCTAGGACTAGCTTCGGGCAAAACCGAACAATCTGCGCATCGCCGGTGCAATTTTCTAGAATGTGCTAGCGTATTTCGCAGGAGCCACGCTGCTGGGATCGTCATGAGCGAGAGCAGTACCAGCCGCAGCTGAAAGCGCAACTTAGCTTGGACAACAAGGCGCTCCAGGCGCCGGTGCTGCGCGCCTTTCGGAGTGGGGTCCGTGATCGGCGGCACGGTCGCCGTGTGAGCCCGCCGAATCCGCAGATCTGCCCATCGCAGGCCGAACGGGACGATCAACCATCCGGTCCAGGCCGACACGACGACGAAGCGACCGTAGTGCCTGCCGGTGCAGGCCAGAATGCTTTTACGAAAAGGAGGTTGCCGTCAGCGCTCCGGACGGGGGTCTGCCCGCCGGCTTCCTTGCCGCGAAGCCACCGGTACCGCCTCTCCATGACCCGCGACACCCCGCGCCACAGCTTCACGCAACGGGCGGCGTCCCGCCCCCGCGCGGACATGCGACTGGCCGGACCGCTCCGTCGACCTGTTCCTCCAGGCAAGCGACTTCGTGGCTCATGGTGGGCCCCTGCGCGGTCCAGCGTCCGGCCCGCCGAGGGAAACGACGACCAAGGTCGGCGGCGGATCACGGTTCGCTGCGGGAGTGTAACGCGTCCGGCGCTTGTATCGGGGGCGACGACCCTATGCCGACGGACGTGTCACGCTTCCACACGCACAATCTATGGCGCCATCCGTTACAGGTTATCTCCGAAAACGACGATCTGTACGCCTCGGCAATCCTGCAGCCCTGAGACGCCAGCTGGAGCGCGCGCCTCTCGCGACGTGCCCTTCGCGTTCGGCCGGATCCCAATACGGTACCCCTCACCGGAGGTGTCCCCGCCGACATCCGGTCCATCAAGCAACGAGCGTGACCCGAACCGGTGGCCGCCGTGGCGCCACGGTCGCGAGGGAAGGCGATGCCCCCGATTTGGGGGGCGACATTATGCGCGAACCCGCAGCAGCCGTAACGCATTCGCGGTCACGAGGACCGTGGCGCCGGTATCGGCCAGGATCGCGGGCCACAGCCCGGTGACGCCCGCCACGGTCGTCACCAGGAACACCGCCTTCAGGCCGAGGGCGATGCCGATGTTCGCCCGGATGACGGCGAGTGTCCGACGTGAGAGCGCCACCATCCGCGCCACGTCGACGACGCGCCCATGCAGCACCGCGGCGTCGGCGGTCTCCAGGGCGACGTCGGTCCCGCCGCCCATCGCGATGCCGACGTCGGCCGCCGCGAGCGCGGGCGCGTCGTTGATGCCGTCGCCGACCTTCGCCACCACCGCGCCCGCCGCCTGGAGCTCGCCGACGATGCGCTGCTTGTCCTCCGGCAGGAGTTCGGCCCGGGCCTCGATGCCGAGCGCCCGGGCCACGGCCTGGGCCGTGCGCGCATTGTCGCCGGTGAGCATAACCGCCCCGATCCCCGCGGCGGCCAGTGCGTCGATTCCGGCCTTCGCGTCGGGGCGCGGCTCGTCGCGCATGGCCAGCAGGCCGGCCAGGCTCGGGGCCAAGCGCCGCATACGGTCGGCCTCGCCGCTCCTGCATGGCGCCGCCTCCGTGAGGTGTCGGCGGCGGTGGCGCGGACCCGGCGGCGGCCGACGGTCCAACGCGGCGCGGCGCGTCACACGCGGCTTCGAAGGTGGCTTGACTCCGTACCATGGTACGGCCGCTAGGGTCGTTGCGAGCTGGTGATGTCGAGATCCGGGATGAGAGATCAAACCATAGGACAAGCGGCGCAGGACGCCGGCGTGGGCGTCGAGACCATCCGCTTCTACGAGCGCGAAGGCCTGATCGAGCAGCCCATCAAAGGAACCGGGTATCGGACCTACTCGCCCGAGCTGGTCGCCCGCATCCGCTTCATCCGGCAGGCCCAGAGGATCGGGTTT
The DNA here is from genome assembly GCA_963990595.1 of uncultured Methylobacterium sp. Taxonomy (GTDB): domain Bacteria; phylum Pseudomonadota; class Alphaproteobacteria; order Rhizobiales; family Beijerinckiaceae; genus Methylobacterium. The sequence continues at coordinate 9,990 of CAXDNE010000168.1, read as the reverse complement.
TCCCTGAAGGAGACGCAGGAACTCCTCGCCCTGCGCGCCAACCCGGCCGCCGATTGCGCCGAGGTGCGAGCCCAGGCCCAGCACAAGATCGCGGAGGTCGACGAGAAAATCTCCGAGCTCCTCCGCGTCCGCGCAGCCTTGGAGGCCGTGGTCGCTTCCTGCCCCGGACGCGGCGGACTTGAGGACTGCACCATCCTGGAAGCCCTGGAGGACGCGCCGCGCGGGCCAGGCACCTGTCGGTGCGACGAACCGAAGAAGGGGAAGCCACGATGAAGACCATTAACCTGAGGATCGAGGGTTTGCGGTGCGCTTCCTGCGCCGCCTCCGTCGGTTCGCTCCTGGATGCACAGGCCGGTGTGCGCGGTGTCGACGTCTCCTTCGAGGAAGCGCGCGCCCGCGTCCTCTACGACCCGCAAGTTACGAGCGGGGACCGCCTCGTCGCCGCCGTCGAGAGGCGCGGCTTCCATGTAGTCGCCCGCGACCCAGCCTGATCCCGTTCACCGACACCGCAAGGAGACAGGGCAGTGGCTTCGGCAACAGCGCTCGACGCGAACCTTCCCCTTTGGAGCGAGGAGCCGGCAAGCCGGCCCGACCGCGCCCGCATCCGCGCCCGGATCGGCGGCCTCCACTGCTCGCTCTGCACCGGAACCATCGAGAAGGCGCTGGGCAGCCAACCCGGCGTCGACAAGGTCGCCGTCAGCCTGACCCACGAGCAGGCGCTCGTGGAGTACGATCCCGCAATCGCCCGTCCGGCGGCTCTGCTCGGGATCCTGCGCGACATCGGCTACACGATCTCCGACCCGCGCAAGGTCCGGCCGTTCGAGGAAGAGGAGCGGGACCTCGTGCGGGAGAGCCGCCGCTTCGTCGTCGCGGTTGCCCTCAGCGTCGCTTCCATTCCCATCATCGCGGATCCCTCGCTCGGCTGGATCGGCTACCTGCCCGCCCTGGTCTGCCTCAGTCTCGGCGCCATGGTGTTCCTCGTCCTGAAAAAAACGAGCGTCTTGGCCGCTGTTGCCAGCACCGGTGGCCTGACCGTGTTGGCGCTGGGTCTCCTCTACCTGAACCTCCATGGCTACTTGGCGACGTCCGCCCCCTGGCTCGTCGCGGCGTTGGCCGTGGCCCTCGTCTTCGGGGTCGGACGGCACATCCTGCACATGGCCATCCAGGCCTTGCGCCGCGGCATCCTCAACCAGCACGCGTTGCTGGAGATCGGCGCCTTCGCGGGCATGGCCGGCGGCGTCATCGGGCTTGTACTGAACCGTCCGGGCTACCCGACCGCCCCGTTCTTCGCCGTCACGGTGATGGTCGTGACCTACCACATCTTCTCCGAGTGGCTGTCGCTCATCGTCAAGACGCGCAGCTCGCAGGCCGTGAAGCGCTTGCTCGACCTCCAGCCCGAAACCGCCCGCGTGGTCCGGGATGGGCAGGAGCAGGACCTTCCGCTCGAAGCGGTGGCGGTCGGCGACCTCGTCCGCATTCGCCCCGGGGAGCGCGTGCCCGTCGACGGGACGGTCGTATCCGGCCGCTCCGCCGTCGACCAAGCGCTGGTGACCGGTGAGCCCATCCCGGTCGAGCGCACGGAAGGCGACGTCGTCATCGGCGGCTCGATCAACGGCACCGGCAGCCTGCTCGTACGGGTGACGGCCGTCGGCGCCGGCAGCTTCCTGCAGAAGGTGATCCGCGAGGTTGAAGACGCCCGCGCCTTGAAGCCAGGCCTCCTCCATCTCGTCGACCGCGTGCTGCAGGTCTACACGCCCACGGTGCTTGTGGTGGCTGCGCTCGCGTTCACGGGTTGGCTCGCCGGATCCTGGCTTATCGGCGGTGAGGCCGACATCGCGCGGGCGGTGTTCGCGGGCTTAAGCGTCCTGGTCATGGGCTATCCCTGCGCCGTCGGCATCTCGGCCCCGCTCTCCATCGTGCGGGGCGCTGGGGAGGCGGCCGAGCATGGCATCCTTATGCGGACCGGCGAGGCCTTCCAGTGCTATCGCCTCGTCGACACCGTCGTGCTCGACAAGACCGGAACCCTGACCGAGGGGCGGCCCGTGGTCCGCGAGATCGAGGTCTATTCGGGGACCGAGGCCGCGCTTGTCGCCCTCGCCGCCGCAGCCGAGGCCTCCTCCGAGCACCCGCTGGCCCAAGCCGTGGTCAAAGCGGCCTTCGCGCGCGGTGCCGTGCCCCCGGAGGTGGTCGCGTTCGAGGCCATTCCGGGCAAAGGGGTCGTGGCCCGGATCGCGGATAGCGAGGTCGTGGTTGGCAGCCCGGCCTTCCTCGCCGGCCACGGCATCGATCTCGCGCCGGCTTCGGCGCGCATCCTGGCCCTGGAGGAGGCCGGGCGCACCGTCATCGTCTCAGGCCGTGACGGCCGTCTGCTGGGCCTGCTCGCCCTCGACGACCGGCTGCGGGCGGATGCCGTGCAGGCTGTCGCGGCCTTGCGCAGGGAGGGGCTGCGGACGGTCCTGCTCACCGGGGACAACGAGCGAACCGCACGCCGGATCGCCGGCGAGGCTGGCATCGACGAGGTCCATGCCGGTGTCCTCCCCGACGGCAAGGCCGAGATCGTGCGACGGCTTCAGGCCGCGGGCAAGGTCGCGATGGTCGGCGACGGCATCAACGATGCACCGGCCTTGATGCAGGCGGACGTCGGCATCGCGATGGGCGGGGGCACCGACATCGCCATCGAGGCCGCCGACATCATCATCCTGTCGAACCGCCTCGCCGCACTGCCGCTTGCGCGCCGGATCAGCCGCCGCAGCTACGCCAAGATGCTCCAGAACGTCTGGCTCGCCTTCGCCTTCAATGGCTTCGGCATCCCGCTCGCCGCGACCGGGCTGGTCAACCCGATCTGGGCCATGGTCGCCATGGCGGTCAGCGTCACCGCGATCTTCCTCAACTCGCTCTGGGCACAGCCCGGCCTCTTCCTGGGTGCGATCATGAACGTCGGCCATCCGCCCCGGACAGCGTAGCCCAACCTAACAGGAGTTTCCCCATGACAGACCCTCTACGCCAGGGTGCCGTCGCCGCGCTCGCCCTCGCCGCCACATTCGGTTCGGTCGGTCGATCATGGGCGGTGGAGGATCAGCCGGCCATGTCGCGCCGGGTCTCCGAGCTGAAGGTCGCGACGATTCCAATCGAGGGCATGGCTTGCCTATCCTGCGCCGCGTCGATCAAGCGAACCGTCAGGAAGGTCGACGGCGTCTCGGACGCGGAGATCGACTTCGTTCGGCGCTCGCTCCGCGTCACCTACGCGTCCGGGCGTGCCCTCCTTCTCAGTCGGGTGAAAACGGCCATCGACGTTCTTGGCTACAAGGCTGGCACTCCGGTTCTTGAGCGATGACCCTCGAAAGCGTGATCCAGCCGCTCGCGTCCGGCACAAGCGGCCCGGCCACCCTGTGGGTCACCTTCCTCGCGGGCATCCTGGCCAGTGCGGTCTGCCCCTGTACCCTGCCGGTGGGGCTCGGCATCGCCAGCGTCGCGGGCGCCTCTGAGGCGGGCTCTCGCCGAATGGGGCTTCACGTCGCGAGCGCGTTCTTTGCGGGAATCGTCCTGAGCCTCACCGTTCTCGGAGCCGTCGCTGGCCATCTCGGCGCCCTGGCGACCGAGGCCTTCGGCAGGGGCTGGGCGCTCGCCATGGCGATCCTTTCGCTTTGCGCGGCGGTGACGGCGTTCTGCTGGCCCCGCATGCGCCTCGGCAACCTCACCGCATGGCGCCGGCCCGGCCTCTTCGGGGCCTTCGTCTACGGGCTGATCTTCAGCATCGGCACCTCGGTGGCCCCGCTGCTGCTCCTGCTCACGGTCGCTGCATCGGACGGGGATCCGGGTCGGGGCATCCTGCTCGCCCTGCTGTTCGGTCTCGGCCGGGGTCTCCCGTTCCTTGCCGCAGGGATGGCGGCAGGGGCCGTCACGCGCCTGGCTCGCCTCGGCCTTTGGGGGCGGACCCTGCAAATCGTCAGCGGCGCGGCCCTCCTGCTGGTCAGCGCCTACTACGCCCAGGTCTACGCGGACCTGCTTTGAACCCGGAGAAACGGTGCAATGAGCGACACGCCGAAGGCCTCCCTGTCCGAGGTTACCTTCTCGGTGCCCGGCATGATCTGCGACGGGTGTGCCGAAAAGGTCCGCGACGCCGTCCTGGGTGTACCCGGCGTCCATCAAGCGAAGCCCAGCGCCTGGCACAGGCGCGTCACGGTGACGTTCGAGGCGTCCCGGATCGAACCCGGACAGATCGGGTCGGCCCTCGCCAGCGCCGGGTTCGAGACCGGTGCGGTTCGGCCATGACCCCGGTTTCGCTCGATGTCTCGGACGTGCATCGGGAGCGCCTGCTCCGGGCGGTTGCGGCCGCCACCTTCGTCATCTTCTTCCAGGCTTTCATGGTCGCCCCGATCCTTCCGCAACTGGGGGAGGCGTTCGGCGCCTCGCCGGAGCGGGTCGGACTGATCGTTCCCGCGTACTTGATCCCGTACGGCGTGGCGACGTTGGTCTACGGGCTCCTGGCGGACCGCCTCGGCATCTGGCGCGTGATGGCCGGATCGATGACCGGCTTCGCCGTGCTGACCGCTCTCACCGCCACGGCAGGGTCCGTGGAGCAACTCGCGCTCTGGCGTCTGCTGACTGGGCTCGGGTCCAGCGGAGTCGTGCCGCTCGGTCTCGTCCTCGTCGGCAGGCTCTTTCCGTACGAGCGACGCGGGCGCCCGCTGGGATGGCTTTTCGGGGCCATGGCCGGCGGCATGGCCTTCGGGTCCACCTCCGGGGCGCTGCTGGAACCATCCATCGGATGGCGGGGCCTCTTCCTGGCCGTGGCGGCGGCAGGTGCGGCGATCCTGTTCGTCCTCAGGCGGTCAAGGGGGGTCGTTCCGGGCGCGACGGCGGCTGGGGCCAACCTGGGCACGCTGTTCCGCGGTTATCGGGACCTCTTGGTCTCTACCCGCGGTCGCCGCACGTATGCCTACGTCTTCCTCAATTCGGTATTCCACTCCGGCGTGTTCACCTGGCTGGGGCTGTATTTCGAGCGGCGCTACGGCCTTGGGCCCGTCGGCGTCGGCCTTGCACTCCTCGGCTACGGGATCCCCGGTTTCCTGCTCGGCCCGATCATCGGCCGGGTGGCGGACCAACGCGGTCGCGGGCGGCTTCTGCCGCTCGGCCTCTTCCTGGGCGCCGTCGCGGCGGCAGCCCTGATCCTCGACGTGCCCTTGCTGCTCGCGGTGGTGGCGGTGACGGTCCTGTCCCTCGGCTACGACATGACGCAACCGTTGTTCGCCGGCATCGTCACCGCGCTCGGCGGCCAGCGGCCGGGGCAGGCCATGGGCCTGAACGTTTGCCTACTGTTCACCGGGTTCGGCCTGGGAAGCCTACTGTTCGGGTCGACGCTTCGCTTAGAGTTCGGCCCCGTTCTGGCCGCGTTCGCGGCTGCGGAACTGGCGCTCGCCGTCGTCGCTTTACTTCTATTCCGATCCGAGGTTCCGCCGGCCGAGGGAGGCCGCCCATGAGTATGGGAGATGAGGCGCAAGCCATCGACGCCCTGATCCTCGCCGCCTTCCGGCAGGCGTGCCGTCAGGGGGAGCCGGGCGTGGCCGAGCACCTCCTCTGCGCCCTGGAAGCGCTCGCTGCCGGCGGCGAGGCCTCGACATCCGCCTCGGTCTCTCTGGACGAAGCATGCCTGTCCCTCAGGGACGAGATCGGCGGCGCGGCGCGCACCTATTCCGCAGGCGGACGTTGGCCGAGGCGGACGCGCTGAATCGCGACGGCTTTCCTCAATTCCATTCGGCGCGCGCTTCAGCGCTGGCGCCGCTTGCGCTCCAGGGCTTTTAGGGCATCCGACCGCATCGTTCCATTCTCCGCTCCCAGGGCCGAGCGGAGGTTTGCTGAGCCGGTGGACCCATCCCGTACGGGCGCGCTCGTGGGACTGGTTGCCGGCGGTCCGCGCACGAGACGCGCGCGAGACGGCGGCCCAGACCTTATCCTGGGAACCGCTTGAGGTTCGCATTGCGACAAGGCGTCAGACCACCGCCGGATGCCGCCAGGGTGGGGAACGGCGACACCCGATCCCATCCTTGAGTTTGGGTTGCACATCGGCGGCGGCCGGTGTCCGCTCGTCGCGACGGATCAGATCTCCGCATCTGCGTCTTACGGTCCGCGGTGACATGCGACAGGGGCGAAGCATTCTGGGCAGCCGGCGTCGGTTTTGCCGCCGGGGCGAGAGCTGGGCCCGGGCGAACGCGTATCGGGTAGCGTGCTCCGTTACACGTTCCGGGGCGTCCGCCCATGCGGTCGGGCGGGGGGACGGACATTGCCGCGCCGAACATGGTCGATATCGAGCCTCGAACGCGAGGCAGGTAATTCGCGGCGGTAAATGTGCATTGTCAGTGTCGGGCAAGTCCGGGCGGGGGGACGTCCGGACGGCCGAGGGCCGATGGGTGCGTCGAGGTCGGGGAGGTCGAGGGCGGGACCGCATCCGTGTGAGTCGACGTCAGCGACCTGCACTCGGCCCTGGCCGAGGCAGAGATGCGGATCCGGGCAGCGGAGGCGAAGGTGGCCGGCTTGAGGGAGGCGCTCGCCAAGGCGGAGGCCTCGGCCGCCGCCGCGGAGAAGCGCTTGCGACGCCAGCAATTGTCGGTCGTGGTCGTCCGGGAACGCGCGGTCGGACGCCTCGGTAGCATGGCCACGCTGGTGCACGCGAGGTCTTCCGGAAAGACCCGGGTCGCGCGACGGGCCGAGGAGGGGCCCTTCCGGCAGATCGTGGCGATCAAGGAGGCGCTCGACAATCTCCTGGTCGTGCAGATGCTCTCCCCGGTACCACGTGCAGGGTCGCCAGAACGGCAGGACGATCTTCGAGGACGTGGTCAAGTCCACCCATGCCCTGACCAATTCGAAGGTTGCTGTCGTATATCCGGATTGGCTGGGATCCGAGAAGGCCGAATACGTGGCGTTGACCGAGCTGCTCAGCCACTTCCTGCTGACGACGTGCGGGGCGGTGCCCTCGGCACGAAACCGAGCGAGGCGACCAGTGCGGTCATCGCGACCGGACGCAGCCGGGTCAGAGCGCCTTCCGACATCGCTTCCTCCGCGGCCGGCCTTCGCCGATCAGTTGTTTCATGCTCGCACCAAGTCGTTGGGCACGGCCACGCCCGAGAGGGTGATGAACGCGACCGCCGCGCTTCGACGGCGCAGGGACGTCTACGCCGGGAGGGGGGGCTCTCCGTCATCATACTGGTCCCGGCCCTGGTGGTCGCTCTCGACGTCAGGGTGGCCAGCTGGCTGCCCCTCCGCGATACGGAGGGCACGAGGCCCACTTAGACATGGCTGGCATGGGCATCACGGCAATGCCGGGGGCGGACGCATCAGGAACGGTGTCGGTCACTTAGACACTCCCCGTGATCGGCTAGCACCTCTATCACCCTGCACTCGCGGACTTGGCCGCCGGTGCACTGGTCGAGCATGGCCTGGACCTCCGCCCTCAACCCCGTCAGCCGCGCGATGCGGTCGTCGATGTCGGCGAGATGGCTCCGGGCGACGACGTCGGCTTCCGCGCAGGGCCTCTCGGGATGGGCCGCGAGATCGAGCAGCGTCCGGATTGCCTCAACCTCGAACCCAAGTTCTCGCGCATGCCGGATGAAGCGCAGACGTCGGACCGTGTCATCGTCGTAGGTCCGACGATTGGTCTGCGTCCGCTCGGGCGCCGGGAGCAAATCGATTGACTCGTAGAAACGGATGGTCGGGATCTTGACCCCCGTCCGCTCCGACAGCACGCCGATGGCGAATGACCGCATCGAATTCCCCCGTGATGCTCTAGCTACTAGAGACATTACGGTCGTGATCGCGGATTGGGAAGGGCGCAATCGGCCGTTTCGCCGGCCCCACACCTACAGAAACCCGGTCACGGCGGCTCAGCGAAGGCTCGCATCCGGTACGTGCATTCGCCTTATGTCAGCGCCGCGTCACACGTGTCCGTGATGCCCTGGGCAAAGCGGGGCATCGCCAGCCCGGTTCAGGTTGCCGTGGTGATCCTGGCATCGCCGAAGGCTCGGCGATGGTGGGCGTCGTAGGCTCGACGATTGGCCCACACCCACATCCGAAAAAACGCGGGGCAGGTTTCAGGACGCGCTCGCCGTACGCCTCGCTGGCGCAACCCGTCGACGACTATGAGTCATCAGGTCCGCTAATCGGACGAGAAGGCATCAAGTCGCTCAAGCGCCTCGCGGCTCTTCCAAGTTGGAAAAAAGAGGGAAAAGTCTTGCATCTCAAGATCCTACTTGTAGAATCTTTTCTGGCACTAAGTTGTGCCAGGATGACGCCAGTCGGAACTTATGTGGCGTCCAAGAAAGATTGGCGCACCCGACACGATTCGAACGTGTGACCTTTGCCTTCGGAGGGCAACGCTCTATCCAGCTGAGCTACGGGTGCTGGCCGTGGCCATTCCCTAGCCCAACCGCGCGGGGAGCGCAACGGCACCGGTGCGATCGGGTTCGGCCGACGGCGCAGGCGGCAGTTCCCGCGCCGGTGTTGCCCCGGCGTCCTTGCCTTCGCGCAGCGTTTCCCGGCCCCTGGACCTCGTCAGAGGGATCGCGAGGCGGGCGAAGGTGGCGGAGACGGTGGGCGACCGAGACAGGGCGGCGAACAATTTCGGGGCGCTGCGCCTCCTGTTCGCGATCCTGGTGATCCTCGCCCACGCCCCCGAGCTCGTGGACGGGAATCGTTCGCGCGAGCTGCTCACGCGGGTCTTCGGCACCCTCTCGCTCGGGGAGGTCGCGGTCGACGGCTTCTTCCTGGTGAGCGGCTACCTGATCACCGCCAGCTATCGCGCCAAGCGCTCGTTCCCCGATTTCGTGCTGCGCCGGGTGCGGCGGATCTACCCGGGCTTCGTGGTGGCCTCGCTCCTCTGCATCGCCGTGGTCGCCCCCCTGGGCGGCGGCGATCTCGCGGCCGCCTCGCCCCTGCAGATTCTGCTCCGGCTGTCGCTGCTGCTGATGCCGGTCGTCCCGGGCGCCTTCGCGGCGCTGCCCTATCCCCTGCTCAACGGCTCGATGTGGACGATTCCGTGCGAGTTCGGCTGCTACCTGCTGCTCGGCCTCGTCGGCACCGCCCGCGCTCTGCAGCGGCGCGGGCGCTACCTCGCCCTACTGGCGGGCCTCGGCGGGCTCGTCGCCCTGCGCTGGCTCTACCTCCCCATCGGCCATCCGGGCGACGGTCTCGGCTCCCTGTCGGAGATGATCCGCCTGACCTTCGTGTTCGCCTGCGGCGGCGCCTTCCGGCTGTTCGCCGACCGGATCGCCTACACGCGACGCGGCGCGGCCGCGGCGGCCCTGCTGCTCCTGCCGCTGATGTTCAGCCGGCCCCTCGCCGAGCCGGCCTTCGCGATCCTCGGCGGCTACCTGATCTTCTGGTTCGCCCTCGCGGTGCGCCCCAACGCCCTCAGCCGCGCCACCGCGCGGCTCGATCCGTCCTACGGACTCTATCTCTACGCCTGGCCGATACAGAGCCTGCTGATCGCCCGTTTCCCCGGAATCTCCCCCTGGACGGTCGCGGCCCTGACGCTGGCGGCCGCCACCCCCCTCGGGATCCTGAGCTGGTACCTGATCGAGCGGCCGATGCTCCGGGGCGGGCCGGATTCGGGCGGCCCGGTCCGGCTGGGACGGGGCGACGCCCTGGCCGCCGGGACCGCCCTCGGCCGCTGAGCCTCCGGTAACCACCCGGCCGCGCGCGGGTTCTCGAAGGGCATGCAGGCGCGGTGGGGCCGGGGATGTCGCAGACCATCGATCGCGGGACGCTCGACCGGCTGATCGCCCTGGGACGGGACCGGGGCGAGCTCTCGGCGGACGATCTGCGGGCCGCGCTGCCGGTGGAGCGCATGGATGTCGATGCCCTCGTCCTGGTGATGCTGGAACTCGAGGCGGCCGGGGTGAGCGTCGAGCCCGAGGCCTTCGGCCCGCCCGAGGACCGGCCAATCCCGACCGCGCTGACCCTGCCGCGGCAGGAGCCCTGACTCTTATACACATCTGA
>CAXDNE010000167.1:0-16108 GCA_963990595.1 uncultured Methylobacterium sp. | reverse complement strand
CTATCCTCTTCGTCGGCAGCGTCAGATGTGTATAAGAGACAGGTCCATCATCGTCGATTCCGAACACACGGTTCGTTCCGCACTCGCCCTCGACATAGATCGAATGGGATCGCTTCGGGGAGCTGGTCGCAGCCATCGCCGCGGGACAAGCGTGTCAGCTTCTCGACGCGTACAGCCCGACTCATGCAAGTATCGACAACGACCATACGGACGGCCTACTTGGGTTCAGACTTGATCACGGTCCGCCAACTTCGCCAATGCTCGGCGAAGCGAGCCCGCATTTGCCTCGCCGAGACGAGCCAAACACTCCGCCTGCATGTGCTCCCACAGTGGAACGGTTTCGTCGAGACGGGCACGGCCCACCTCTGTTAGGTGAACGCGCCGGGCACGCCGATCGTCCGGATCGGGTTCGATCGTGATCAACCCACGCCGCTCGAGCAGCTTGATGTTGGCCGTGAGCGTGCTTTTATCGAGGGCAAGCTCATCGGCCAATTCACGCATCGTCGGTCCGTCAGCACAGGCGAGCACGGTGAGAAGTGTGAACTGCCAGTTCGAAAGACCGACGGCTCGGAACGCCGCGTCGAACTCGCGCCCGATCACGCGGGCGGCGCGCTGGACGGCGACGCAGATGCATGCCTGCTCGATGGCTGCAGCCGCGACGGGGGTCAGCTTGAAGGACGAGGGCACGTCGTGGTTCCAAACGGAAGCTGGTTCTAGGATATAGATCGAGCGAGCGCTCATGCGAGCCGCCGAGCCGGACCTCCAAGAAGTTTGATATCACATCATGTGCGCCGGCGCACGTGCCGCGGACGAAAATGGTTTTATATAAAACTTGTTCAACGAGCGGCGCCATTCGCCGCCTCGAATCAATCGCGGCAGAGACCCGCTCAGGCTCGACGGAGATCCAAGATGTTCATGCGCACGATGTCAGCGTTCACGGTCGCGTTTGCCTTGACCGCCACCACGCTGCCGGCCGCGGCCCAGCAGAGCCGCACCTTCACCGCCTGGGGCCACGAATTCGTCGCGCCGGAGATCGACCCCCGGGAGATCACGCCCGCCGCCCCGAACGGCGCGGGCCCTGCCCCGTTGCGCAGCAACGGTCGGACCACCGCCTACACCGCCTCTTCCGGACAGCCTGCGACCACGGCATCGACGGCTCGGAACCCGACGCGAGCCATCGACGTCCGGGGCGCCCGCTTTGAAGTTCCGGCGCGGTGATGCGTCGTACCCTCTCCTGGACGGCGAAGGTGCATCTCGTCTCCGCCGGCACAACTTCGCAATAGAAAGCTCGATTCCCATGTCCAATCACTCTCTTGTTTCCGGCCGAAGCGGCGCCTTTGTCGAAGTCGGTCCGGCTTTGACTGCGATCGAGCGGTACGGGGATCACCTGACCCGAGCGGCGCTCTACGGTTCGCTCGCCGTCATCTACGCTTGGTTCGGGGGAATGAAGTTTACAGCCTATGAAGCGGAAGGACTGGTTCCGCTGGTCGGCAACAGCCCGCTGTTGAGCTGGTTCTACAGCATCTTCAGCGTGCGTGGCTTCTCGGCTTTCCTCGGCGTGCTCGAACTCAGCATCGGCGCCCTCGTCGCCGCGCGGCTCGTCAACCCCAAGCTCTCCGCGCTCGGCGGTCTCCTGTCGGCCGGCCTCTTCGTCACGACCCTGAGCTTTATGGCGTCGACGCCCGGTGTCGCCGCGCCGGAGCTCGGCTTCCCCGCCATCTCGGTGTCGATCGGTCAGTTCCTCCTCAAGGATGTCGGCCTGCTCGCCATTTCGCTTTGGATTGCCGCCGACTCGCTCAAGGCGATCCGTCACCGTCGCGACTGATTTGTCGCCGGCCTCGGATACCGACCATTAATGAGGAGACCCACCATGCAACGCATCGCTTCCATCGACCCGGTCACGGCGACCGGTAGCGTCAAAGATCTGCTTGAGGGTGTGAGAACGCAGCTCGGTGTCGTACCGAACCTTCACAAGGTCCTCGCGCAGAGCTCGGCCGGCCTGGAAGGCGTGCTGGCCTTCTCCGGTGCTCTCGCACGGGGTACGCTCGATCCCGCGACGCGCGAGCGCATCGCGCTGGCCATTGCGAACGTCAACGGCTGCGACTACTGCAACGCCGCCCACACGGCGCTCGCCAAGCACCGCAAGCTGGATGAGGCGGAGATCGCGGCCAACCGCACAGGCCGCTCGACCGACGCCCGCGCGGATGTGGCGGTCAACTTCGCCCGCAAGATCGCGGTCACCCGCGCCGATGTCGCTGAGGACGACCTCGCGGCTTTGCGCAGGGTCGGTTACACGGACGCGCAGATCGTCGAGATCGTGCTTCATGTCGCGGTCAACGTGCTGACCAACTACGTCAACGAGGTGTTCAAGACCGAGGTCGACTTCCCGCATATCGGGCCTGCCACGCGCATCGCGGGCTGACGTCGAGCGGAGCCGGAGCCTCGGCACATGGGCTCTGGCTCCGTCGTGGGAGTGCGGATCACCGCCGTGGGGCGCATGAGCTCCGTTTCGACGCACTCTCTTTAACCGGACCGTCATTCATTTCGGCGGAGAGCGCTCCAGCCCGACGCGCTGCGTTCTCCGATCGTATGACGAGGTCCAGCTAGTGCTCTGACGCCGACAAAGCGTACACAAGGCAGCGCCGTTTTCGCATCGATAGCAGCAAGTTAACGGACAGGCACGTGGTGCGTTCGTTGGCGTCTGTGCACTAGCGGCCGTTCCGGGCGATCCACGCCCCCGCCCAAGATCGCCGGAAGACCCCGTTATGATCCAGTTCACCGTCCATACTACCGACCTCTGCTCCGGAGCTTCGAAGGTGGTGCTCGCCGACGTCGAACAGGCGCTCGGCTTCGTGCCGCGTGCGCTGAACTATGGGCGCCCGGATCGGAGGGGGGACTGCTCGTGAACACGCCGGCGATCATCGCCCTTTTGGCACAAGGCCGGGATAGCCAACCAGTCAAGCGGCCGAAGGGACGAGCAGAGTACACCGAATCCGTGGCGTTCCAGACGCGCAACGACGATGAGGCTTGGAAGCCTTGGGCCGAGCCGAACCGCGAGCACCATGACTTGACACTTCGGTTCTGCACATTCGACTGCGACATTTTGCAAGACGATAATTATCAATTTCATACTCAAAAATCACTAAGTAGCATTTACTTGGTGTGTCTAGATGAACACCCGCGGCTTCCGATCGGCGGATTTCGCACCCTGAATATCTACGTACCTGAACCGTCGCTTGGCGATATAGTCGAGTCCGGGGATTCAGTTTCGTCTGCTGCGCCAACAGGATCGATTGACCCCAGAGCCGTTCCTGACTGGCAACTTCGTCGCCTTGAAGTCGAGATGCTGGCTGAAATGCGCATGGCTCGACCTTTATCGCGTCTTCGCATCGATACGTTGGGACTGGAGGTTGCGGTCCATCTTCTTCGGCAGCACTCGTCCATGAACGGCGCAGTCCGTTGGGAATCCCTCGGTCCGCGCCGTAGCCGTTTCGATCCCGCCGTCGGAAGGGCGATCGAGTACATGGAATCGCGTTGGGCCGACGATATCAGGCTGGTGGACGTGGCTCGCGCGGCGCAGCTATCTCCACGCAAGCTCACGACTCTTGTTGCCAAGGCAACGGGTTTGCCTCCCCACCGTTGGCTCATGCGCCGTCGTATCGAACGCGCGTGCGAAATGCTGCTCGATCCGCGCCGCTCGATCACCGAGGTCGCCTTTGCGTGCGGATTCCACTCCTCGCAGCACTTCGCGACCAGGTTTCGCAAGCAGATTGGTTGTACGCCGAGTGCATATCGACGGGAGCGGCTCTCGTGAATTTTTCTGACACTCCACACCGAAGCGACGGCTGCAGCAGGATTCTCAATTTTTTCGGAGAGGACTTTGCATGCACGTCTGGATAAATTCCAGCAACGAGTATTGCATATTGCTTTAGTTAATTTGATACATTAAATAATTACTTTTGTCCCGTGATATATCGATATTGTAATTATGATATACATTAACTAGATATTTTTTGTTTTATCAATCGAAGACAATAAATGCCCCCTGCCAATAAATAAGAAAGATGAAACTTACGAGATCACGCGGCGGCAGGTTGTTCGGACCTCTTAGTGAACAGAGCGCCTGGCCCATTCGCTCAGGCTGATGGAGGTGATGCGCGGGGATCAGTCGACGAGCCCGTTGCAGGCGTCGCAGCAGAGGTCGAGGGCAATGGCGCTAGGATGATGACAACAACCGCGAGCTTCGTCGTGATGTGCCATCCAGCTTGATCGAGCAGCAGCGTGGCCTCAGCGGGCAAGGACTGGGTAACCTTTGACGTACAGCCAGTCGGTGGCTTGCGCCGGGGTGTGGCAGCCCAGACATTCCTGGCGATAGTCGAGCGTCTTGGTCTTGTCCGGGCTCCCTTTGTCGAACCATGCCCAGCCCCACCCGTCACCCCAAAGCGGATTGCCCGGGTAGCTGCCGCGATCGTCTTTCACCATCATGAACCAACCGGCTAGACCGGCGGCCCGACTCACCCGGCCGGTGGTCATGTCCTCGCTCTCGGCGTTGAACACCTCCTTCACCAAGACGGTGCCATTTTTGAACCGGCCGTTGGCTCGATACTCGTCGATCGCGCCCGGAGAGACGTAGACCGTATGCATCTCCTTCGAGCCTGGCACGGTATCGGAGGCGACAGCCCAGGTGCCGAGGAACTGGTAAGCCGCTCGATAGTCGAGAGGTAGACGCATGGTGCCGGCGACGTCGACCAGCCCAACCGACGCCCTCGGGGTTTCTGCAACGTTCGCGGACCGTACCTGTTGGGCGAGCAAGCCTGTCGCCGCGGCGAGCGTCGCTCCGCAGGTTAGAAGAAGAGTAGCCGAGGGAAGACGGCGACGGAACATATGATCCTCCACTGACAACGCCGAGCGCTTGGGCCCCTAGTTCTTGCCGACGCGCTCCAGCAAGCCACGCAGCACCGGGTAGTGCTGAATGAATACGAAATCCCGGCCGGCGTTTGCAGCATGGCAGGCATTGCAGGTCTCGACGGCCTTTACCTCGGTCGCCGAGGCGTATTGTGCCTCGGGCACGTGACCGAAGGAGAAGTAGGCCCATTGACCCGGTTCGTTCGCGAAGCGACGCGAGTCCTTCACAGCCGCCTCGAGACCGGCATACTCTGCCATGAAATAGCCTTTGCCGCTCGATTCCGTGATCGCGCCGTTTGCCGGGTCCGTCGTGCTGTTGATCTGCTGGCGCACGAGCTCCTTGACGATCACAGTACCTTCGCGGAACTCTCCCGTCCGTTTGAAGTGCTCCCAAGCAGTCGGCTCGACATAGACGATGTGAAACTCCGGGAATGGCGCCTCCGGTAGGTTGAGCCGGTTCGGCGTCAGCGGCGTGCCGATGAACGGCCACTCGCGCCAGCCGATCGGGCGCACCAGCCGGCCGTCCGGCAGGTACTCGGCGACGTACGGGGTCCGCCTGCCGTCGACCGTGTACGGCTGGGCCGGCGGACGACCGGATTCGGCCGCGGCCGCAGCCCGCTCCTGCGGCTGGTTCTGCCGGGCTGCGCCGCTTTGCTGCGGGGGTGGCGTCTGCCTAAGCTGCTCCGGGGTGCGCTCCTGCGACTGGGTCTGTCGGGGCTGCGGTTCGCCGCTCGGCTGGGGCGGCGGTACTTGCCCCGACCGCGCCGTACCGGCCGCGGGCGGCGGCGTGGTCTGCGCCTCGGAGCTCTGGATCCCGCCACAGCCGACCATCAGGGCGACAGCCCCGGCCGTCCGAAGCAGCGTCCAGCGATGACGAGACATGAAGAACATTTTCGGATCCTCCGGATTGCGGCATGGCCCGAACGGCGCGTCAGGGCGAAGCTCGACGGTTCGGCACGCGCGCGTGTTCCTGGCCGGTTGCCGGGCCAGCCCGAGATATGAGGCACACGACCAGCCCTCTGCAAGATCACGCCCGGTTCGCAGGCGACGCGTAAGGGTGCCCGCGCCGACGCGCGATTGCGTTCACGAAAAAGAGGCGACGTTCACGATCCGGAGCATGGGTCAGGTCGACGCGATCCATGCCGCAGCGCAAAGCACAACGGACGCGGTCGGCGGTATCGCGGCGACGATCGCGCAGTCGAGTGGCACGGCGCGCGCCGTCGCCGCTGCCGCCGACGACCAGGATCAGGTCGGCCAGGAGATCGCCCGTGCCATCGCGAGTGCGGCCGAGCAGACCATCGCCGGGCGCATCGGGACGATGCGAGCGGCGGCCGCCTCCAACGGGGGTCCGAGCGGGCGCGGTGCGAGCGGACGCCGGGCAGCGAATCAGGGCTCTCACATCCCGCGGAGCGCGATACCAGCCTTTCCTGAACGCGTGCGCACAGCCTGAGCGACGTGCGACGAGGCTGCAGGTTCATATGCGGCCCTCGTCCGAACCGGGTTGCGCGCGCGATCGTCAGGCGGCTCGCGCGGCCTGTTCAGTCGCCGCGATCAGCTGCCGCAGATCGGCGACCGGCAGCGGACGGCTGAACAGGTAGCCCTGCATCTCGTCGCAACCCTCATGCTGCAGGTGATCGCGCTGCGCCGCGGTCTCGACACCTTCGGCCACTGTCGTGATGCCCAGATCGGCACCGAGTCCGGCCACCGCCCGCACGATCGCCGCGCAGTGGCGGTTGACACCGAGCTCGCGCACAAAGGACTGATCGATCTTGATCTTGTCGAAGGGAAACGTCCGGAGATAGCTCAAGGAGGAGTAGCCCGTCCCGAAATCGTCCATGGCGATGCGCACGCCGAGGTTGCGCAGCCGGTGTAGGACCGCCAGGTTGGCGTCGCTGTCGGCGAGCAGCACCGACTCCGTGATCTCCAGCTCCAGTCGGCTGGGATCGAGCCCGGCGTTCGCCAGGGCCGACACGACGGCCGGGACGAGGCTCTGCTGACGGAACTGCACGGGCGAGAGATTGACCGCGACCTTGATCTCGCCCGGCCAGGTTGCCGCCTCCCGGCACGCTTCGCGCAGGACCCATTCGCCGATCGGCGCGATCAGGCCGGTCTCCTCGGCGATCGGGATGAACTCGGCCGGCGAGACGAAGCCACGCTCGGGATGGCGCCAGCGCAGCAGCGCCTCGCAGGCGTTGATGCGGTTCTCCCGCAGGTTCAGGAGCGGCTGGTAGAACAGCTCCAAGGCGCCGGTGTTCAGCGCCTCGCGCAGCTCGCGCTCCAGCGTACGACGCGCCTGGATGCGGGCGTTCATCTCCGGCTCGAAGAACCGGAACGTGCCGCGTCGCTCCGCTTTGGCCTGATACAGCGCGAGGTCGGCGTTGTTGAGCAGAAGGTCCGGCGTGGTCCCGTCGCCCGGCAGCATCGCGATACCGAGGCTCGCTCCGATCACCACCTTCTGACCGATGATGGAGAACGGCTGCGCCAAGCACTCGACCAGGCGCGCGGCGAGCTGGCCCGCAGCTTCAGGCGACGGCGCGCTCGCCTGCAGGATGGCGAACTCGTCACCGCCGAAGCGGGCGACCAAGTCCTCCTCGCGCACGCAGTGCCGGAGGCGATCCGCCACCGCGCGCAGCAGCGCGTCGCCGGCTGCGTGTCCCAGCGTGTCGTTGACTGCCTTGAACCCGTCGAGATCGAGGCAGAGCACGGCCGCCGGCTCGGCATGACGATGCTGTCGCTCGAGCGCGTCGCTCAGACGTTCGCGGAAGCAGGCACGGTTCGGCAGGTCGGTGAGCGGGTCGTGGTGTGCCATGTGAGCGATCCGCGCCTCAACGGCGCGGCGCTCCGTCACGTCCTCGGCGATCCCGAGCAGGTACTGCGGTCGCCCTTCCTCGTCGCTCACGGCGAGCTTCTTGACGTGCAGGAGGCGCGTACCGTTGCCGCGCGTCTCGAATTGACGCTCCTCGACGATCGCGTCCCGACCGCTGGCGCGAAACAGCGCCGCGTCCTGATCCAGCACGGCCCGGGCCGTCGTGTGCTGAAACAGAGCATGCGACGGCCCTCCGATCAGTTCGTCGCGCGGCACGCCGAGCAGGGCCTCGCAGGCACGGTTGACGAGCAGGAGGCGGTGATCAACCGCATCCTGCACGTAGAGCATCGCGGGGATGTTCTCGATCACCGTGTCGAGGAAGCTGCGCGTGCGGCGCAGTTCCGCCTCGGCGAGCTGGCGCTCGGTGACGTCGATGCTCGCAGCGAGCACGGCCGGCCGGCCCCGCAGCATGAGCGGACGCACGTAAGGCAGGATCTGGATCACCGATCCATCCGCCTTGCAATGACGCCAGATCCGCTCGCCATCGTAGGGCTTCGTCCGGTTCGCGAAGACGATCTGCAGTTCGGCACGGTCCGCCTCCGGTCGGATGTCGTGGGCTGTCATCGCCAGGAAGCGGTCGCGGCTGTAGCCGTAGTGCTCGACGGCGGCGGTGTTGACGTCGAGGAAGCGCAAGGATCCGGCGTCCAAGACCCACATCGGAACCGGGTTGGCCTCGAACAACATCCGGAAGGAGGCTTCGCGGGTGCGCAGCTCCGTGATGTCGACGAGGGTGACTACGAGCAGGTCGCCGAGTGGGGCTACGGCGATCTTGAGGTAGGATTCCGCATCGTCCCCGATGAATTCCAGCTCGAAATTGTCGCTTCCGCCGTTCTCGACGACACGGAACAGGCGAGCTGTGATCTCCTGCGCGTGATGACCCATGTAGACTTCGGAAAGATGCTGCCACAACAGGCTGTCCAACGACCGGCGCATCAGCTGCGCGGCGCCGGCGTTCAGGGTGACGATCTGCAGATCACACAGCTGTCCGTCCGCGTCGCGCACGGGCGCGAGGGCGAGAACCCCTTCCCGGGTCGACTGGTAGACTTGTTCGATGAGACTGGATCGGGTCTGGGGTTCGCTGACGTGGACGAGGGCGACCGGGAAGCCCCAGTGCGTGTGCAGGGGCAACGCGAGGATCTCGTGAACCTCGACGATGCCGTTCTCGACGCGGCTTGCAACCTGCCGCTCTGGCTGGCCGGTCCGGAGGGCGCGTCGCACGATTTGATCCAAGAGCCGCGCGCAGTCGCTCCGCTGGTGTCCGGCGGCATGACGGGGCGTCCCTTCGAGCCATGTAGCGACGGCTGATGCCGTTTGCAGGTGGACGAGATCTGGCCCGTCGAGGCGCACCAGCACCGTGCCATCGGCGAAACGACCGAGCGAGCCGAGAGCGATCTCTTCGTAAGGCGGCAACGCCATACCCGGCTTCCGAGCGGCATGCCAACGTTGGCTCAGGATGTGGGCAGCACTGCCCGCGAGTCCAGGCGGTCGTTGCTTGGTCTGAGGCGACATGGCGCGAAGAGCGTTCTGGCGGATGCGGGCGAATGACCGTTGGCCGAATTCGCTAAATATTTCTGAATAACCGATTGGATCGGTGACAAAAACCGCAGCGATAAGCCGGCTAGCGATATCTCTCAAGTCATGCGTGCGTGCGAAAATCCGCACCTGGAGCTCCTGAACACGGGTCTGTTACAGACATTCGACGTTTGAAACCGGAACGCGGAACATGAATCTTGATGATTTACACTCTGGATAGCCGTGCAGTCCTTGCCCGGCCTTCACAGCGTCCGAAAGCTCTTTCCCGCTCGCCCGCCCGGATCGGGACAGCGCGGCCGTCCCGATTTCCGTTCGTCGACGTCAGGCGTGGAAGGTGCATCGATCGTGCACGCCACATTCGGGGCTGCAGATCCAACCGACGGCGCTTTTCGACCGGTGCGAGGAATCGAACGGGCTCTCGATCACCTGCATGACGTTATGTGAAGGCGTCATCGCGCTGTCATGATGCACCTTCGTGATGTCTCCCCGACTTAAAAGCCGGGGCTTCCATGCCCGGACGGGCACGGCGTCTCACATCCGAGACGAGCGATATTCCGCGCGGCATTCTGGTCGCGCTCATGTTCTGATCCGCACTCGCCGCACGTCCACCGCCTGATGCTGAGACCGGCCAGCCCCGTGGGTCCACTGAGGCGCCCACAGAACGAACAGGTCCGTGTCGTGTTGGCTTCGTTCACCTCGGCGTAGGCGACCCCTGCGTGATCGCATTTGTACCGGAGCATGCCGCGTAGCGTAGACCATCCGGCGTCGAGCACGCTCTTCGCCATCCGGGTCTTCGTCATAGCCGAGGCCGACACGTCGCCGACCGTGATCTTGCGGGCGCGATCCACGAGCGCCCGAGAGAATTTGTGAAGCACATCCTTCCGCCGATTGGCGATCTTGGCGTGAATCGATTTGACCTGCCGCTTGCGCCTCTTGCGCTGCGCTTCGGCGAGCTTGGGTTCGAGGCAGCGATAGAACTGCGCCTGCTCAAGTCCTGTGCCGTCCGAGCACTTGGCGACGGACTTGAGCCCGAGATCGACGCCGATGTCATCGCGCCCGCGCCCCTGCGAACGGGGCACCTCGCACACGAGGTTGCAGTACCAACGGCCGCGCGCGTCTTGGCTGAAGTTGCCCGACTTGATCCGCCCCTCGACGGCGCGGTGCAGCCACAGGCGGAAGCGCTGGCCACGCAGGAGCACGGTTGTTCCGTCGAGGGCGATGTCTTGGTTCGTGAACGGCACCCACCCGAGCGCCCGCCTGGGCCCACGGCTCGCACGCCAGCGAAGCTTCGGACGGCGCGCAGCCTTCCGTTTTATGACGTACTGGTTGATCATCTCTTGCACGACCTGCGACGGAAGGCCGAGCAGCTTGCCACTGCCCTTGGTCAGAACGCGAAGCTGCTTCTTGGCCGCCCAGATCGGACCACGCTGTGCCGAGCGCATGCTGATCTCGTTAAAGTAGTTCCAGACCGTATTGACCGCATCGCCGAGCGCGATCAGCCGCTCGTCGCGTCCTTGACGCGGAAGCTGAAGGTCTTCAGAACCGTTTGGTCTGTAAGGGTGGTCACGCCCTTGACATAGGGCATCGAGACGGTTTGGTCTATGGAGCTTCGCACCGGGCGGCACGTCGTCTTCACCCTGCACGCCCACCTAGTGTTCACGACGAAGCGGCGGGGCAAGGTGCTGACCCGTGCGCACCTCGACCGGCTCCAAGCGATCTTCGCCAGCGTGTGTGCGGACTTCGAGGTCGAGTTGCGCGAGTTCAACGGCGAGCGGGACCACGTTCACCTGCTGGTGTTCTATCCGCCGAAGGTTCGGCTCTCGGAACTGGTCAACAGCTTGAAGGGAGTGTCGAGCCGCCTGCTGAAGAAGGAGTTCCCCGAGATCGCCTCGTTCTGGTCTGTCAGGAAGAGCCGAGGCGTGCTGTGGACACCGAGCTACTTCGCCGGGTCGGTGGGCGGCGCCCCGCTCTCGATCCTGAAGCAGTACATCGAGAACCAAGGTCGCTGATCGCGGCTGTCGCCGCGAGCGCGCCTACAACCTCTCCCTGAAAGAAGAGGGATTGGCGCGCGTTCCGCTAAGAGCGAAAGTCGAAACTCTACCCCGACACGTGGGTGAGAGCGTCGATGGCAGCTAGGATCTCGCGCCCTGGGTCCAGATCGGCGAAGGCCCGTGCCATCACACGAGCACGTTCGCGAAACCGCTGCTCCGTGAGCACCCTCTCGACGGCCCAACGCAAGGCGTCCACGGTCGGGCGGTTCGTCGCAAGATTCAAGCCGACGCCCGACCACTCGATCCGGGCTCCGACCTCGGCCTTGTCCTCGGTCAAGCCGGCGGAGACAATCGGAACGCCAGCGGCGAGAGCTTGTGAGACGCTTCCGTAGCCCCCGTTGGTTACCAGGAGATCGATTTTGGGGAGAAGCACGTCGAAAGGCAGAAAGGTGGCGACCCGGCCATTAGCCGGTATTTCACAGTGTATCTCCTCTACGGATCTCCCGCCAGTTGTTGCAACGATGAGAAGATCGTCGCGCCCCTCAAGCGCCTGGAGCGTCGGCTCAAGTAGTTCGCTGAAATCAGCGTTTGCGAGCGTGCCTTGTGTCACTAGGATGATGCTCTTGCCGCTCTCCAGATCCGGCCACCATTCCGGTACCGCGACCGCCATCGGCGTGGTCGGCAGCAGCCCGACAAAACGCAGTCCTGGAGGAAACGTACCGAAATCGTACTCGAACTCGCGGACGCTCGGCTGCAGGAATGCGTCGGGCAGTATCGCGAGCGATTGGGTCAACGAGGCTGGCAAAGGTCGCGCGCCGAGCCGGGCCAGGCGGGCGTCGGTGAGGGCGCGAACCGGTCGGACGAATGAGGCATCGAGACCCACCTTCAATGCGGCGTAGCGAGCACGCTCGATGTCGTCCCGGGCCGGGAGCAGCCCCATGCCGACCGGCGCATCGTCGGGACGGTCGAGGAACAGAAAGCTGATGTTGAGTACGATGATCGGAGGCCGGCACGTCGTCGCATCGAGAAGAAGCGGCAAGATCCCAAGAAACAGGCTGCCTGCCACGATCACATCCGGAGCCTCCGTCCGGATCGTCTCGCGCAGAACCGCGGCTTGCGTCGCCATCGGTTCGATGAAGCGGTGCTCGAATTCGTGCGTCCACCGCACCGGTCCAGGCGGCAGGTGCGGCTCCAGATAGGTCGCCGCACCCCTGTCTTCGTAAGCTGTGAGGCGCAAACCCGAAGATTCGACCTTCTGCCGAAACGAAGGATCGGTCACCACCAAGACGGTGTCGCCGCGCCTGGCCAGCAGTCGTCCCACAGCCAACAGGGGGTTGACGTGGCCCGTAAGGGGGCTGGCTGCAATCAAAACTTTCATGCCGACATCCGGCGCAATCCTCGATCAGGGTTAGTCACATTTATTTCGCGTGTGTCGCTCGGTCCGTTACCAGCGGTTCCGCAAGTATCGGCTGGCGCCTTCGCAATCGGCGTTGCGAAGTTCGGCCAAGGTGATGCGAACTCGCTCCTGCGGGGGAACCAGGAAGCCGCACCGCGTCCGTCGCTGGTCGGACGGCACGTGAAACAAGCCTTGTTCCATCGCATGTCAGGCGATCACCTCGAATGTGGCGCCTCATGCACGTGCGGCCGCCGCGCACGTCGCAACGGTGCCGCTCGCCATAGGACTGCGACCGATCTGAAATTGTCGACACGGGATATGCGGCGCAGCACCTGTTTTGGACGATAACGCACGCCAGTCCGCTTCCATGCCTGCCTTCGATCCGCAAAATCGAGCGGGAAATCGCGAAGATGGTAGGCTCGATGTCGTCGTCGCATGGGCTGCCGGTTCTCCAGGCCAGCGCGCGCTCAATCTTCGCCCGTGACATCCTGTGCGGAGTCGAAGGTCGCGTTGGATCCGGGTTCGATGGCCTTGGCCGCGTCCGCGCATCGACCGCGGTATGCGCTCGGATCGACGCCGTAGGCCGCCTTGAAGGCATGCGAGAAGTAGCTTCGACTGGTGTAGCCCACACTTGCGGCGATGACCTTCACGGGCATGGGCGACGTCGTCAGCAACTGTGCCGCGAGGCGCAGGCGGACCCGGTGCAGGTACTCGATGGGCCCCTCGCCGAAGATGGCGGAGAACCGCTCGGCGAACGCGGACCGGCTCATCCCGCAGAGTGCAGCGAGACTATCGACCGTGTGGGAGGCGCCGGGTGCGTCGAGGACCGCCGCGACGGCGCGCATGAGCCGCGGATCCCGCAGCGCCGCGAAGATTGGCGAACTGGTACCCCGCTCCTTCAGGTGAACCCGCAGCAGAATGGCGAGGCACTGCCTCATCAGCGCGCTCGTCACCTCCTGCGTGCCGAGTCCGGGCTGGACCAACTCCTCGATCATGAAGGCGAAGGCGTGCCGCAGTCGGTCGTTGCCCGACAGGTCCTCGATCAATGCGCCCTGCAGGCGGTCGAAGAGGCCGAGCGCGCCGGCGTAACTGGCCGAGATCGCGCCGCAAGCCACGAGGATGTCGCGACTGCCGTCGCCGGCCGTCAGCGCGACGAGGCCGTCGGGAAGCACCCTGAGCGCATCTCGAGCTGTAACCGTGTGCATGGCCCCGGCGAAACCGAGGGAGTGAGGAACGCCGCGCGGCGGAATCACCATGCTGTTCGGCCCGAAGGCCACGGGCTCCTGGTCGCCGACGACGATAGTCCCGGTGCCTGACAAGACATAATGGACGAGCAGGGCGTCAGCGATGCCCTGCTTCCGCAATCGCCACCCCGATTGAATCTCGCAGAATGCGAAGGCATGAACCCTCACCGTCAAAGTCGATAGTAATTTGACTAATACATGATCTGACATGTGTGCCGACCGAATCAAAGCGCAACGGATTTAAACGATATCGTGCCGGAAGACGAAATGAATTAGGAGTTGTAGCATGATACAACAAACCACACCCGTGAAGCACGCACGCAGCATAAGCCACGCTGGGATGCTCGACGTCCTTCCACGCGATCACGGTTCATGTCCGTGTTGAGAGGCAACCCTGGAACTGCGCCGACGCAGTCCACAGCTGTGCCTCGCCGGCTGCATCCCTGGCCGGTACGGGTCATGCACTGGACGAACGCCGCGGCGATGGTGGTGCTGATCGGGTCCGGCTGGGGCATCTACGACGATTCCGTCATCATCCACGGCATCTATTTCCCCAAGTCGGCCCGGATCGGATCCTGGGCGGCCGAGAGCCTGCTCTGGCACTTCGCCGCCATGTGGGTGCTGGTCGCCAACGGCGCCGCCTATCTCGTCTACGGCGTCGCGACCGGGCGCCTGCGCGAGCGCCTCCTGCCGATCCGTCCGCGCGAAATCGTGCAGACCGTCCGCGACACGTTGCGGCTCAAGCTCGCGCACGAGGACCTCACGACCTACAACGCCGTCCAGAAGATCCTCTACATCGTCGCCATCCTGGCCGGCATCGGCCAGGTCGTCAGCGGCCTGGCCATCTGGAAGCCGGTCCAGTTCTCCGGGCTCGTCGCGCTGCTCGGCGGGTTCCAGGGCGCGCGCCTCGTCCACTTCGCCGGCATGGCGGTGCTGGTCGGCTTCCTCGTCGTTCACGTCGTGCTGTCCCTGCTCGTGCCGCGAACGCTGTGGGCGATGCTGACCGGCGGCCCCGTACGCCGCCCGGCCCTCCCTGCCACGGCGCGGGAGGCGACGCGATGAGGTCGCCGTTCCGCCCCCTCAAGGTGCCGGATCCCGGCATCCTCGACGACCACCGCGCTTTGGTCCGGAGGATCGAGCGTCGCGGCCTCCTGCGGGGCGGCCTGTCGCTCGGCGCGCTCACGATGTTGACCGGCTGCGACGTGACGGACACGAGCGCGGTCGGGCGGGCGCTCCGTGCCATGTCCGACTTCAACGACGGCGTCCAGGCCGCCCTTTTCGATCCCCGAAAGCTCGCGCCCGAGTATCCGGGGTCCCAGGTGCTGAAGCCGCCGCGCTTCAACGCCTACTACGACGTCGAGGACGTCAAGCCGATCGACGGCGACGCGTGGCGGCTGGAACTCGCCGGGTTGATCTCCGACAAGCGGCCCTGGACGCGCCGCCGGATCGCGGAGCTGCCCGAGCGCGAGATCATCATTCGCCACGTCTGCGTCGAGGGCTGGGACTACATCGGGCAGTGGTCGGGCGTACCGCTCCGGGCGTTCCTGGAGCGCGTCGGCGCCGACCTCACCGCCAAGTACGTCGCCTTCAAGACGGCGGACGACTACCCGAGCAGCATCGACATGGCGACCGCGCTGCACCCCCAGACACTGCTCGCGACCAGATACGCCCGCGAAGAATTGCCTGACCCGTATGGATACCCGCTGCGCCTGCGCATGGCGGTCAAGCTCGGCTACAAGAATCCGAAGTGGATCACGGTCATCGAAGTCACCAACACCTACCCCGGCGGATACTGGGAGAGCCGCGGCTTCGGCTGGTTCGCAGGCCTATGAGCGTCCGCGCGATCCGGTGCGCCGTCGGCACCTGCCTGCTCACGCTGGCGCTCTCCGCATCGGCGCAGGCGCAGACGCCGGGCCCCTCCCCGGCCCCCGACCACATGCCGAAGCCCGGCATGACCGCGCCCGAGATGGCGGGTCGCGCGGCGGACCGGTTTCCGCAGCCGGTGCGCGTCGGCGACCTCGCCGGCCGCCTCCTGCTCCGGCCGGAGGAGTCCCAGTCCGTCCTCGGCCGCGTCACGGGGCTCGTGCGCCGCGGCGACGGCGCGGGCGAGATGGCCGTGCGCCTCGACCTGTCTCTTATACACATCTGACGCTGCCGACGAAGAGGATAGTGT
>CAXDNE010000166.1:0-16420 GCA_963990595.1 uncultured Methylobacterium sp. | reverse complement strand
GATCTCGACCGCGGGCCGGTTCTCGCCGTGGATGTCGGCAGCGACGCCGCCTTCCAGGTCATGCCGCGGCAGGGCCGGAGCGCGCAGGCGTTCCGGCGCCTCCTCGGCATCTCGGACCAGCTCCCCGGCATCGCGCACCTGCTCCTGCGCTCCGCGATGGTGTCGAGCGACGCCCAGACCATGGCGGCCGTCACCCGGGCTGCGGTCCTGCTCAAGCCCTCCTTGGCCGGGGTCGATCTGCGGGCGTGGTCGAGCTTCGAGACGACGGCCGAACTCGGCTATCGCTGCGCCCGGGAAGCGCTGGAGTCGGGCCGCCTGGGAGCCTGGACATGAGCCGCTCCGATGTTCGGGCAGGCGCAGATCCCGACCGACCGGTCATCCGCACATCTCTTCGGAGCCCCTGAATGCGTGTCGTGGTCGATCTCAACCGCTGCCAGAGCTACGCGCAGTGCTGCTACGCCGCCCCTGAGCATTTCGAGGTGCGCGGTCACGAGATCCTGTTCTACGATCCGGCGCCGCCCGAGGCGAAGAGGTCGCAGGTCGAGCGGGCGCAGCAGGCCTGCCCCGTCCGGGCCATCGCGATCGAGCCCGCCGGACTCGCCGAGGGTGACGAGCCGTGACGGACGGGCAGCGACCGGGCATCGTCGTGGTAGGCGCCTCCCTCGCCGGCCTGCGGGGCGCGGAGGCGTTGCGGGACGGCGGCTATGACGGCCCTCTGACCCTGGTCGGGGACGAGCCGCACCGGCCCTACGACCGGCCGCCTCTGTCCAAGCACGTCCTGGCGGGCGAGCTTCACCCCGACGCGACCGCACTTCCGCAACTCACCCGTCTGCGCGCGCAGTGGCGGCTCGGCCTGCCGGCCGTCGCCCTGGACCGGGACCGCCGGGTGGTGCGCCTCGCCGACGGCGCGACGCTTCCCTACGAGACGCTCCTGATCGCCACCGGCGCCAGGGCGCGGCCATGGCCCGGAGAAGGCGCCGATCTCGCCGGGATCTTCACGATCCGGACCCTGGAGGATGCCCGCTCCCTGCGGAGCGCGCTGGCGCTGCGGCCGAGCCGCGTCCTCATCGTCGGCGCCGGCCTGATCGGCTGCGAGGCCGCCTCCTGCTGCCGCGATCTCGGCCTGGCGGTGACGCTCGTCGATCCCAACCCGACGCCGCTCGCCCGCCTCCTCGGGACGGTGATCGGGGCCACACTCGCCGGGCGGATGCGGGCTTCCGGAGTGGACCTCCGCCCGAACGTCAAGGTGGTGGCCTTCTCCGGCGAGGATGGACAAGTCCGCCGCGCCCACTTGGCGGGTGGCGCGGACATCGCGACGGATCTCGTCATCGTCGCCCTCGGCGCGACGCGCGACACGGGTTGGCTCGCCGCGGCCGCCCTCGTCGCCGACCCGGGAGGCCTGACCTGCGACGCGGCCTGCCGCGCCCTGACCACGACGGGGGAGCCCGATCCCGCCATCTACGCGGCCGGCGATGTCGCGCGCTGGCCGAACCCACTCACCGGCGGCCGCTTGGTGACCGTCGAGCATTGGGGCAACGCGGTGGACCAGGCCCGGCACGCGGCGGCGAACATGCTTGCTCCGCCCACGGGCCAGGTCGAATACCAGCACGTGCCTTCCTTCTGGTCGAGCCAGTTCGGTCTCAACATCAAGCTCGCCGGCCTGACCGAGGGGGCGGAGGCGCTCGCGATCGTCCAGGGATCGCGGGCCTCGCACCGGTTCCTCGCCGTCTATGGCCGGGCCGGGCGAACCGTCGCGGCCCTCTCCTTCGATCAGGCACGCTGGCTTCCCGCCTATGCCGAGGCCGTGGCTGACGGGGCGGCCTTCCCGCCGATCCTCGGCGCCACCGACCAGCCGCGGATCGAGACCCTGGAGCCCGGCTTTCCCAGCCCGCGGCGATCCTCCGGCCGATCGGTTACGGCTCTGGAGACGGCCCATGCCTGACGAGACGCTGTTCGCGCAGGTTCTCGATCCGAGAAACAGGGCGAACCCCTATCCCCTCTACGCGCGCTTGCGCGAGACGCCCGTGTCCCGGCAGGCGGACGGCAGCTACGTCGTCAGCACCCATGCCGCGCTGAAGAGCCTGATTTTCGATCCCCGGCTGAGCTCGGAAGACCTGCCGCCCTCGCGGCGACCCAGAACGGGCAACCCTCTGAAGGACTGGATCCTCAACCCGATCCGGAATCGGGTGGTCAACGGCCATCGCCCGCTGATCTTCCGCGATCCGCCCGACCACGACACCCTGCGCGGTTTCGTGATGAAGGAGTTCACGATCGCCCGGGTGCGGGAATCTCACGCCAAGGTTGCGAAGCTCGTGGATGCCCTGATCGACAAGTGCCACGGCCGCGACACTGTCTGCTTGGTGGAGGACCTGTCCTATCCGCTGCCGGTGGCCGTCATCTGCGAGCTGCTCGGCGTGCCCGAGGCCGATGAGGCGCAATTCCACGTCTGGGCGATCCGCCTCGCGACGGCCCTGGAGCCCGACGTGCGCCACGACGAGGCGGGGCGGCGGGAGATCGCCGCAACCTTCGACGCGATCTCCGACTACATGCGTCGGCTGATCCGCGAGAAGCGCCGCCATCCGGCCGACGACATGCTCAGCGGGCTCGCCGCCCACGGTGGCCGGGGCAGCGCGGCCATGGGCGACATAGACCTGATCTCGACGGCGATCCTGCTCCTCGTCGCGGGTCACGAGACGACGGTGAATCTCATCACCAACAGCATGCTCACACTGCTCAGGCATCCGGAGGAGCTGCGAAAGCTGAAGGCCGACCCCGAGCGGGCACCCCGCGTGATCGAGGAGATGCTGCGCTACGAGCCCCCCGTCCATTTCCGCACCCGCAAGGCGCTCGGCGCCATCGCGGTGGCGGGAACGACGATCCCGCCGGGATCGTCGGTGGTGCTGCTCTTTGCGGCCGGAAACCGCGACCCGGCGCGGTTCGAGCAACCGGACCGGTTCGATCCGGACCGGACGGACAACCAGCATTTCGGGTTCGGCGGTGGCCTCCATTACTGCGTGGGCGCGCCCCTCGCGCGGATCGAGGCCGAGATCGCCCTTGTCACGCTCTGCCGGCGCCTCATCGCACCGAGGCTCCTGGACGACCCGCCGCCTTACCGACCGGGCGCTTCCCTCCGCGGTCCACAGCACCTCGGCATCGCCATAGCGGGGATCGCGTGATCCTACAGGCGCGAACGGTTATGAGACGATGGCGAGAGCCAAGCGCGGTCGTCTTGCGGAGCGGGGTACGTCAGCTCTGGACTTGCGTCGGTCTGGATGCTGCTCGTCGTTACGTCTGGATCGAGGAGCCGGGAGCGGTCCTCCTTCATCTGCGCGCCGAACCAGCCGGCGATGGACGACTTCAGCGACGCGGTGTCTCCCCCGCAGGATAAGACACCGGAGCCGGGGGGCCCGATCGTCAGGACGGGATGGCGCGGGTGATCGGCAGTGCGGTGAGGCGCCCGGGCCTCAGGAGCAGTGCTACGAGGCCTGTCCAGCCCGTCTGATGCATCGCGCCGAGCCCTGCGCCGGTATCGCCGTGGAAGTACTCGTGAAACGGGATGCAGTCGCACACATGCGGATCGTCGGCGAGAGCGCCATAGGAGGCGAGCACCGGCCGGCGTCCATCTGGCCCGCGCAGGAATAGCCTGCAGAGGCGCTCGCTCAACTCGTCGGCGATCTCGGGCAGGCTGAGATAACGGCCGGAGCCGGTCGGGCACTCGAAGCGGGTGTCGTCGCCATAGAACGTCCCGAAGCGGTCGAGCGCCTCGATGAGGAGGATGTTAATCGGCATCCAGACCGGACCGCGCCAATTCGAGTTGCCCCCGAACGTGGCGGTCGTCGATTCCGCTGGTTCGTAGTCGACGGAGTAGCGGGCACCGCTCCAATCGAGAACGAACGGGTGCTCGGCATGCGCCTTCGACAGAGAGCGAATACCGTGGTCGGAGAAGAGCTCGGTCTCGTCGAGCATCCGCGCCAGAAGCGCCTTCATGCGGTGCCGGCGCAGCAGCGAGAGCAGCATCCGGTCGCCGCCCGGGCCGGGCGGCGGTCCCTCACCCTCGCCTTGGCTCCAGTGCGAGACCAAGGCGGCGAGGTCGGGACGGTTACGCAGCATCCACTCGGCCCGGCGCGCGAAGCCGGGGAATCGGTCGCGCAAGGAAATGTCGAGCACCTCGACGGCGCAAAGCGGGATCAACCCGACCAGCGAGCGGACGCGCAACGGCAGCATCTTGCCGTCGGGCAGGTTCAGCACGTCGTAGAAGAATTCATCCGCCTCATCCCAGAGGCCGACCCCGCTGCCGCCGATGTCGGTCATCGCCTCGGCAATGTAGAGGAAGTGCTCGAAGAACTTGGTCGCGATGTCCTCGTAGACCGGGTCCTCGGCGGCCAGTTCAAGGGCGATCCGCATCAGGTTGAGCGTGTACATCGCCATCCAGGCGGTGCCGTCGGCCTGGTCGATGGTGCCGCCGGTGGGCAGCGGCGCCGAGCGGTCGAAGATGCCGATGTTATCCAGTCCGAGGAAGCCGCCCTGGAAGACGTTGCGCCCGTCCGCGTCCTTCCGGTTCACCCACCAGGTGAAGTTCAGCATCAGCTTGTGGAACACCCGCTCCAGGAATGTCCGGTCGGGTCGCCCGGTGAGCGCGGCGTCCATCTGGTAGACGCGCAACGCCGCCCAGGCATGAACCGGCGGGTTCACGTCGCCGAAGGCCCACTCGTAGGCCGGCAGCTGGCCGTTGGGGTGCATGTACCACTCGCGCGTCAGCAGCACGAGTTGGCCCTTGGCGAATTCTGGGTCAATCAGCGCGAAGGTCACGCAGTGGAAGGCGAGGTCCCAGGCCGCGTACCAGGGGTATTCCCAGGTGTCGGGCATCGAGACGATGTCGGCGTTGTTGAGGTGCGCCCACTCGCTGTCGCGTCCGTGTCGCCGCTCCGCTGGGGGCTCCGGCTGCGTCGGATCGCCCATCAGCCAGCGGCGCACGTCGAAGTGGTAGAATTGCTTCGACCAGAGCATGCCGGCCAGGGCCTGGCGCTGGACGAGGCGTGCGTCGGGGTCCGTCATGTCGCGTTGAAGGGCGGCGTAGAAGGCGTCGGCCTCCGCGACCCGACGCGCGAACACCGCCTCGAAACCCGCGTCGTCGAGACCCGGCGCGTCGGCCGGGGACAACCGGTAGCGCAAGACGATCGTCTCGCCGGCCATCAGCGTGTGGCGGCTCAGCGCCGCGCACTTGGTGCCCTCGTGGAGCGGGTTCACCCGCGTGCGGGTTCCCGCCACCACATCGTCGTTGATCGCGTCCTTGGGGTGGTACGATCCGCTCACGCCGAACAGGCGAGCAGTGTTGGTCTCGTTCTCGCAGAACAGGAACTCGGCCGGCTGTAGGGCCCTGAACAGCCGACAGGGACCCGCGGCGCGGGTCGCCTCGACGCTTGGCCCCTCGACGAGCCGGAGGAGCGGCCGCTTCGGATCCTCGCGCCACGACCACGTGTTGCGCGACCACAGATGGGGCAGGACGTGGATTTCGGCCGCTTCCGGCCCGCGATTGACGACCGAGACCCGCATCAGCACGTCGTCGGGGGCGGCCTTGGCGTACTCGACCGTGACGTCGAAGCAGCGGTTCTCCGCCAGTACACCGGTGTCGGCGAGCTCGTACTCGGGCATGTCGCGGCCCTTGCGCCGTCGGTTCTCGGCCACGAGCTCGGCGTAGGGAAACGCCGCGTGCGGGTACCTGTAGAGCATCCGCATGTACGAGTGCGTCGGCGTGCCGTCGAGGAGCCAGTAGAGTTCCTTCATGTCTTCGCCGTGGTTGCCCTCCTCGTTGGTCAAGCCGAACATCCGCTCCTTGAGGATTGGGTCCCGCCCGTTCCAGAGGGCCAGCGCGAGACACCAGAGCTGCTTGTCGTCGCTGAACCCGGCGATGCCGTCCTCGCCCCAGCGGTAGGCCCGCGAGCGCGCGTGATCATGGGGCAGGTAGTCCCAGGCGGTGCCGTCCCGGCTGTAATCCTCGCGGACCGTCCCCCATTGCCGCTCGGCGAGATACGGTCCCCAGCGGTGCCACCCGTCCGCGGCACAGGCCCGAAGACGGCGTCCTTCCTCGGTCTCGAACAGGTGGGATGCGTTCGGGCCCTCAGGCATTGCGGTCTCCCTCAGAACGCTTTGAGGCCGAGCATCCGGCGCAGGCGGATATATTCGCCAAGCGACCAGGCCTGGAACGGGCAGCCGCCGGGTCGATAGGGCGCATCGCCGTCGGCGACTTCGCTGACATGACCGAGGCCGGCCTCGCCGAGGTGCTGCTCCAGCGGCGGCAGAAAGCGAGCCCGCCCCTCCGTCAGGGCCGCCTCGCTGCGGCCGCGGACCGAGAGCCACGCGTCGACGAAGGGACCGAGCAGCCAGGGCCAGACCGTGCCCTGGTGGTACGCACCGTCTCGCGTCCGCGCGTCGCCCCCGTAATGACCGGCATAGGCGGGATCGTCCGGCGACAGGGTGCGCAGGCCGAGCGGCGTCAGAAGCCTGTGCTCGACCGCATCGACGACGGATTTGGCGAGCTCCCCAGTCAGGAGCGGAAACGGGAGACCGCCGACGCAGAAGATCTGGTTCGGACGCACCGCCGCATCGTGCGTGCCGGGGACGTGGTCGACATCGACGACGTCGAATAAGCCACCCACCGGGTTTGGAAATTTCTGCGCGAAGCTCGCTCGCGCCGCGGTCTCGGCCTCGGAGAAGCGCGGCTCCCACAGCGTCGCCGCGATGTGGAGGGCGTTGATCCAGAGGGCCTGGATCTCGACCGGCTTGCCGATACGGGGCGTGACCACCCAATCGCCGACCTTGGCGTCCATCCACGTGAGTTGCCATCCGGGCTGACCGGCCGCGATCAGACCATCCGCATCGGCCCGGATGCCGAAACGGGTACCGGCAGCGTAGCCATCGAGGATCGCGAGGCAGGCTGTACGCAGAGCTGGCTCGGACTGGACGGAGCGCCCAACCAGCCTGCAGGCTGCCAAGAAGTCGTACACGCTGACCACGTACCAGAGCGAGGCGTCGACGGAATTGTATTCCGGTACCTCGCCGGAATCCGGGAAACGGTTGGGCATCATGCCCTCGCTGACGACGCCCGCCCAGGCTCTGAGGATGCTCTCCGCGGTGTCGAGTTCGCCGGTCGCCAGCAGCAGGCCGCGCAGCGCGATGAAGGTGTCACGCCCCCAATCCGTAAACCAGGGGAAGCCTGCCACCAGGGTACTGCCCCGTCCTCGATCAACCCGGTAGCTCAGGGCACTTCGGCGAAGATCCGGACCGGCCCGCGTCGCGCGCGCCGCGGCGATCATCCGGTCAGCCAAGGCTCGGACGCGGACCGGCCCGCTCTCGCCAGCGCGTAGCAGCATCAGCCCGGGCTCGGGCCCCGCGAGATCGAAGCGAAAGCTGCCGGGCGCGGCGAGATCCTCGACGCAGTCGAGTCCCCGCGCCCGCTCCGCCGCGTAGAGGAACTGGCGATACCAGTCCGGTTCATGTCGATAGGTGCCCGTGGTCAGGGCGGAGATCGCCGGTCGATCCGGATAGGGATGCCACGTGACGCAGGTTCCGGTCTCCGCGCCGCCGATTTGTGGCTTGAAGTCGAAAGCGGGATTTGCGGTTTGCAGGCTGTGATAGTCCCGTCCCGAGAGCAGCGGGACGACGACGAGCGTGCAAGGACCAGCGCCTGAGATCCGCCGCCATCGCAGCAGCGTGTCGCAGGCATCGGGATCAACCAAGATCTCCTGGGTGATCTCGGTGCCATCCGGCAGGCCGAATGTCCATGACGGCCAGGGCTCGTGAGTGAAGCTCGTAATTCGCTCAAAACCGCGCGGATGGATCACGTCCGGCAGGTAGCGCTGGGCGCTGAGATCGGTGTGTCCGGCCGCGGTCTCGATCCAGGCCTCGATGCCGTTGACGAGCACCGTCCGCCCGGTCGGCGGATTCGCCGCCGTGAGCAGGAGCGCGTGGTAGCGGCGTGTCCGGACGCCCGAAACGGTGCCCGAGGCGAAACCGCCGAGCCCGTCGGCCTCCAGCCACTCGAACGCCTCGCCCGGCAGGGGTATCGCGTCAGGCATCCCGGTGTCCCGCTCCGTCCGCGCGGCATCCGGCGTGCGCAGCCGCACGCGGATCCGGCCTCCTGCAGGCACTCAGGATCATGGCGCGATCGACGCGCCGCGGAGAACCTCGATGTTCGATCCAGCCCGCGCCCTTCCTCCGATCGTCGGCGCGATCGCGGCCTTCTTCAGCCTGATGGTCGTCGCCTTCGTCTGAACGCTTCCCGCTCCAAACCACGTAGGGACAAAGATCATGACCCGCCCCGCTTTCGCCGCCA
Source organism: uncultured Methylobacterium sp. (assembly GCA_963990595.1). Classification (GTDB taxonomy): domain Bacteria; phylum Pseudomonadota; class Alphaproteobacteria; order Rhizobiales; family Beijerinckiaceae; genus Methylobacterium. The sequence goes on along the minus strand of CAXDNE010000166.1, from coordinate 8,088 downwards.
TCGCTCTCATCACCTTCGCTGCGTTCCCGGTCAGTGCCGCGCCGGTCGACCATTTGCCGGCCGCGGTCGGCTCGGCATCGACGATGCCACAGGCGCTGTTCCGCCAAGTGACGTCGAACGGTACGACGAAGCCGGGGGGCTCGGCCCTCGACGGGCGCAGTGGGACCACCGCGGCGCTCGACCGGAAGAGTCGCGCTCTGCACAACCTGATCGCGACCTCGATCTGTACCGGTTGCTGACCGGCGCTCACCGCGATGCCTCCCGCAGGGCCGCCACGAGTTCGTCCTCGCGGGCGGCGTCGAGGGGCGGAGGCGGGAGCCGGCCGAGAGCGTCGCGCGTGAGCGCGATCTGCCGCACGAAACGCCGGCAATTCCTGCAGGTCGCGAGATGAAGCCGGATGCGCCATCGAACGCGTCCGGACACCTCCGCGTCCACGAACGCGCCTGCCTGCTCCGCCGCCTCTCGACACCGCATCCGATCATCCTCGCCCGTTCCGCTCGTCACGCTCGCGCCGCGTCGCGGGTCAACGCCTCGAACACCCGTCGGATCTTCAGCCTCGCTCGATCGAGCAGCACGCGCTGACGCGCCTCGCCGAGGCCGAGCAACTCCTCCGTCTCGCGCGGGCCGAAACCCTCGATGTCGCGATGCCGGATCACGGCGGCCTCGTCCGGCGGCAGAGCGGCGATGGCCGCCTCGACCGCTTGCCAGACCTGCCGCCCCGCGAGCCCGCGCTCCAAGTCGATCTCGCTCCAGTGCCAGGGCGCCTCACGCCAGTGGCCGTCGGCGAGGAAGGCATCGGCGTCGAAACCGGATCCCTCGTCCTCGTCATGCCGTGGCGTGAGTTCCGCGAAGGTCGCGGTGCGCCTGGCGGAGACCGAGGCCTTGCGCGCGATGTTCAGGACGATCCCGGTCAGCCACGTGCGCAGCGACGAGCGCGCCTCGAATCCCGCGATGTTGCGCATCACCGCGATCCAGGCCTCCTGCACCGCCTCCTCCGCCGCCTCCCGCGTCAGGTGTGCGCCACGGGCGATCGCCACGAGCCGCACGTGATAGCGCCGCACGAGGATCCGGAAAGCGGCCTCCTCGCCGAGCCGAAGCCGCGGAAGCAGCAGGTCGTCGCTCGGTTCCAGATCGGCCGTCATCACCGGATCAGCCTGGCGCATCACGGGTCAACCTGATGTCGACCTCGCGCTCGACGAAGGTCCACTCGCGGGTAGCGCGTAGCGCTGCGACGAGCGCCTCGAAGGCTACCTCGTGCTCCGGCGGGAACTCGAACCACGTCAGGAAATCGAACGGCTCGCCGAGGTCACGACTGTGGTGGAGTCGCCGTGCGATCGCCGGCAGGTAGCCGAGGCCGATGCTCGTGTGGTGCGAGGTTTCCTCGAAGATCGCCCGGCGCTCGTCCTGAGCCAGCTCCCACCAGCGCGCCGACTTCCTGATCGGGATCAGGGCGGCCCGCGTCGCCGAAGGTCGATCGAGAGGTGGCTGCACGGCGCGTAGCCGCTGCGCCTCGTTGCTGGTTGTATAGCGCAGATTGCTCACCACCCCGCGCAAGCGCCAGATCGTGCCGGTCGAAGGACCGGTCCGCTGTCCCATGTTGCCGATCGGAAGGCTGACGGAAAGGCGGGTTGCGCTGGGCAGACGCTCCCCAAGCGGCGACTCCGCGCGCGTCACCCGCCAAGGGCCTGCATCGCCACCCGCGAACTCGATCAGGTCGATCATTCCGCCATCCTCCTCTCGGTAAAGGCCGCTTCGCTTGCAAGGCTCGCCGCGTTACACAGTCGAAGGCAGTCAACATCTTCCCCGCCCTGAAGGACGAGGATTTTCGGAGACCGTGAGATCTCGTGCAGTTGACGCTTCATAGGGCCGCTGATGCAAACCCTCCACGTTGAGCAAAGGTGTGTTCCATCTCCGACGAATATCAAACGCCGCGTTCGTGTCGGCAAGAACGTGGCGAGAAGGATAGGTCGGAGAAGGTTTCATTTGTCGAGGCACCATTTCTATCGGGTGGGCCAGATCCTGTGTTTCGTGCCGATCCGCAGCGGCGATGATCGGGCCCTTGCCTGCGGCGAGGCGGGCAGTGTACGCGGCGCGTCGTCTGGGACTGCGCCCTCGACCGGGACTTGTCACCCGGCCGAGTGGGCTGCTTGAGGGGGTGAAACAGCCGGGAGACCGATAGGAGCACCTGATGCATTCCACACCGCAATCCGGATAGCCAAGAAACTCGTGGGCTCGTCACCCGGTGCAACGCCGGATGGGACGCACCGGGCCGTACGCGCCCATGAAGGGAGCGCATCAGGTCATGGCTTATCGGATCGGCTAAGGTCCGCGCGCTCGCTCCGCCCGTCGACGCAGACTTCGACCACCGCGATCCTGGTCCCGTTCCGTAGGATCGACGGTGGAAGGTTCGCGAAGACGCCGGCGTCGAAAGATCGGTCGACGACCCGCTCATCGGCCTTCCGCGGATACGTCCTCGCGAATCGGCCATCGGCATGGTCCCCGACCGTGCACACGACGAGGACCGCCGCAAACGCGTGGATCCGCGAGTCGGGCACTTGTACGACATCCCGACTCTCGTCGCTCATTCAAACGACCGATGATCGACCAGTTGCGGAAACTTTCCCTTCGAGCCGAGGTAAGGCCAAGCCCTTCGAACGCTCTCAACCGGCGCCAGAGATCCGTGCGTCCTGCAGAAATTCTCTTCTCAGGTAGTCGATGGCTGCCCGCACCTTGAGCGGAACGAACCGGCGCGACGGGTAGACGGCCTGCATCGGCAACGGCATCGGCCGGTGAGCGGGGAGGATGATCTTCACCCGTCCCGTCTCGATCTCGTCGCGGAACGCCCAGATCGGCACGACGCCGATGCCGAGGCCCGCGATGACGCCCTCGCGCACCCCTTCCGAATTGTTGACCCGGAAACGACCCGCGACGTCGACTGAGACGGGTCCATCCGGGCTCGTGAACGACCAGCGGTGGCCGGCGACGAGACGCGTGTAGACGATGCAGTCATGGGCGGCGAGGTCGCCCGGGCACGTGGGTTCGCCGCATTTCGCGAGATAGGCCGGGGCGGCGACCGTGACGCGCCGCGTGATCCCGATCCGTTTCGCGACGAGGCCCGGATCGGTGATCTCGCCGACCCGGATCGCGAGGTCGATCGCCTCCTCGACCAGGTCGGAGAAGGCGTCGTTCATGATGAGATCGACGCGGATGTCCGGGTAGCGCTCCGCGAACAGCGCAAGGCGCGGCACGACGTGCAGACGCCCGAACACGACCGGCACGGTGAGTCGCAGCGTTCCGGACGGCCGGCCCTTGCGCCTGCCGACCGCGGCTTCGGCCTCGGCCAGCGTCTCGAGCGACCGCAGGGCGTGTTCGTAGAAGACGCGACCGTCCTCCGTCACGGCGAGCGCGCGGGTCGTGCGGGTGATGAGCCGCGTGCCGAGATGCTGTTCCAGCGAAGCCACTTGCCGGCTGATCGTCGGCTGGGTGGTACAGAGCTCGGCCGCCACGGCGGTGAAGCTGCCGGCCTCCACGACCCGCACGTAGGTCCGCATGGCCGTGATCAGGTCGTTCATCCATACCGTCCCCGTATCGTCCGGAGCTCCGACACCCCGTAGCCGACCGCGGCGGACCGGTCACCGATGACTGCCGATCGAGGCGGTGGATTCCGGCGGGCGACGACGCCCGCGAGACCGACGCATCCTTCGGCACGCGCCGCTCGCTCGCGCCGCCACGGTCCCCGTCGCCACGGTCCCCGTCGCCACGAGCGCCCAGGATCTTCCAGCACGTACTCATACAGGTCGCGTATAGATCCTATTCCCGCGTCACCTCTTCTCACGACTCCCGGTTGTCCGCACGCTGGTTGCAAAGGGGAGACCCTCATGACTCCGGATGCACGGCACCATACGGCCCAGGTCAACGGCATCCGGATGCACTACCTCGACGCGGGTGCGGGCCCGGCCGTGCTGCTTCTGCACGGCTATCCGGAGACGCATTTCGCGCGGCGCCATCAGTGGCCCGTCCTGGCCGAGCGGTATCGAATCATCGCTCCGGATCTGCGCGGCTATGGCGCGACCGACAAGCCCGATACGGGATACGACAAGCGGTCGATGGCGGGAGACGTCCGGGCCCTGATGGCGCATTGCGGCATCGGGCGTGCCGCCCTCGTCGGTCACGACCGCGGCGCCCGTGTCGCGACACGGTTCGCCAAGGACTACCCGGAGGCCATCGACCGCCTCGTCGTGATCGACAACATACCGACGCGCGTGGTCTTCCAGGCCACGGACGCGCGGCTCGCCAAGCTCTATTGGTTCTTCTACTTCCAGCAGGTGCCGCATCTTCCGGAGGCGCTGGTCGCAGGGCGCGAGGAGATGTTCCTGCGGCACTTCTTCGATAGCTGGTCCTACGCGCCGGGTGCGATCGGCGAGGAGGCGGTGGCGGAGTACGTCCGCGCCTATTCTCGGCCCGGCGCCTTCCGCGGCGCCTTCGCGGACTACCGGGCAGGACCGGTCGACCTCGCGCAGGACGAGGCCGACGCCGACCGGCTGATCGCGTGCCCGACCCTCGCGATCTGGGGCGCCGACTTCGACCTCGTGGGCCGGACCTTCGACGTCCTGGCCGTGTGGCAGGGCATGGCCGGAGACGTGCGCGGCGTCGCCATTCCGCAATGCGGGCACCTGCCTCCAGAGGAGCGGCCCGACCGCGTCAACGCGGAACTCCTTGCCATTCTCGAGCCGTGGCGGGGCTGACCATGACAAGGCGGAAGGTCGTCGTCACCGACCACGTATTCCCGAACCTGGAGCCCGAACGCGCAATCCTCGACGGCTTGGCCGATCTGGTCGTCGCGCCGTCCACGGACCCGCAAGCTCTGCTGGAGGTCTGCCGCGATGCCGACGCTCTGCTGAACTGCTACGCGAGGCTTCCGCCGACCCTCGTCCAGCAACTGGAGCGCTGCGCGATCATCGCGCGCTACGGCATCGGCGTGGACACGATCCCGCTGCCCACGACGCGGGACAAGGGCATCCGGGTGACCAATGTCCCGGACTACTGCATCGAAGAAGTCGCCGATCACACCCTGGCGCTGATGCTGGCGCTCGCCCGCGGGCTGGTCCGCGGGATCGACCAGACCCGCGCGGGCGTGTGGAACGTGGCCGCCGTCGCGCCTCTCCACCGCCTCCGCGGACGCACGCTCGTCCTGCTCGGGTTCGGGCGCATCGCGCGCGCCCTGGGCCTGGACATCCTCGTGTGCGACCCGTTCGTCCCTCAGGACCCGATCGCGGGGCTGGGGGCCCGCCGCGTCGAACGCGACGAGGCCTGGGAGGCGGCCGACATCCTCTCGCTCCACGTGCCGCTGGAGGCCGAGACGCACCACGTCGTCAACGCCGAGAGCTTGGCGCGGCTGAAGCCCGGGGCCCTCCTCGTCAACACCTCCCGCGGCGGCCTCGTCGACCTTCCCGCAGTGTGCGCGGCGCTGGCATCGGGGCGATTAGGCGGCGCCGCGCTTGATGTCCTCGAGACCGAGCCGCCGACGGCGGAGACTTGGATCGGGACCGTTCCCAACCTCATCGTGACGCCGCACCTCGCCTTCTACTCGGAGGAATCGCTGGTCGATCTCCAGAGGCGCACCGCCGAGGAGGTGGCCCCGGCGCTGCGCGGCGAGCCAGCCCTCAATCCCGTCCACTGATCGCAGGAAGGCACCGTCATGGACCTGACCATCCACACCCCCGGGACCGCGCCCGAGCGGTCGAAGCCGATCGCGGCCGACTCGCTCGAGCGCTACGGCTTCCTGCCGAACCTGCACGGGATCATGGCCGAGTCGCCGGTTATGTACGAAATCTATCGGCAGACCGGCGCGACCTTTGCCAGGCGCACCCTGTCCGTGCTCGAACGCCAGATCGTCCTGCGGGCGATCGACTACGAGAACGAGTGCCATCACTGCATGGCGGTGCACTCGCCGATCGCCACGCGCGAGAGGATTCCCGGGGCAATCCTGTCCGCGCTGCGCCACGGCGACCCGCTGGCCGACCCGAAGCTCGAGACGCTGCGCAGCTTCGCCGCCGCCATGACCCGGACTCGCGGCCAAGTCGGGCAGGCCGAGCTCGATCGCTTCGAAGCGGCGGGCTACACGCGGGAGAACCTGATCGAGGCGATCGTCGCCATCGGGTACGAGGTGCTCGGCAACGACATCGATCACGTCGCGGCCACGCCCCTCGACGCGGCGTTCGAGGCCTACGCGTGGAGCAAGCCCGAACCCGTCCAGCAGGCCGACGCGGCCTGAATGGCGCGGTGGAACGGGTCCGATGGCGCTGAAGCTCTACGATCTCGCGGCGGCCGACGAGCGCGTCCGGTTCAGTCCGTTCGTCTGGCGCGTGCGTCTGGCGCTTGCGCACAAGGGCCTCTCGGCTGACACGGTGCCGTGGCGCTTCACCGACAAGGCGACCATCGCCTTCTCGGGCCAGGATCGCGTTCCCGTCCTAGTGGACGAAGGCGCGGTGATCGTCGATTCCTGGTCGATCGCCTGTCATCTCGACGCCAAGTATCCCGACCGGCCGTCCCTGCTGGGTCCGCGCGAGGCCCGAGCCGGGATCGTGTTCGTCAGGAACTGGTGCGACGGGGTCGTGATTCCCGGGATCGGGCGCCAGATCGTGCTGGACGTCTGGACCATCCTGCACGAGCGCGACCAAGAATACTTCAGGCGCACGCGGGAGGCGCGGTTCGGGGCGACGCTCGAGGCGGTCGCGGCGGGCGCCGATCAGGCCCTGCCCGCCTTCCGGGCCTCCCTCGAGCCGCTCCGCGCGACCATCCGGTCGCAACCCTTCCTGGGGGGCGAGCGCCCGAACTTTGCCGACTACATCGTATTCGCCGCGTTCCAGTGGGCTCGATGCTCGTCGCCGCGCGGACTCCTGGCGGCGGACGACCCGGTCGCGGCCTGGCGCGACCGGTCGCTCGCCCTCTTCGACGGCCTGGCTGCGAGGGCGGCTCGCGCCCACCTCTCCAACGAAGGATCGGATTCTCCGCCATGATCGACGTGCATTTCTGGACGACCCCGAACGGCTACAAGATCCTGCTGGCGCTGGAGGAGGCTGGAGCGGCCTACCGGATCGTGCCGGTCAACATCAGCGAGGGCCGGCAGTTCGAACCCGACTTTCTGCGCATCTCCCCGAACGGCCGCATGCCGGCCATCGTCGATCACGCGCCGGCCGACGGCGGCGAGCCCGTTCCGGTCTTCGAGTCCGGCGCGATCCTGATCTACCTCGCCGAGAAGCTCGGCGGCCTGATGCCCGACGACCGGCGCAGCCGCAAGACCACGCTGGAATGGCTGATGTGGCAGATGGGCGGGCTCGGCCCCATGCTCGGCCAGAATCACCATTTCAGCCACTACGCGCCCGAGCGCATTCCCTATGCGATAGAACGCTACGTCAAGGAGACGTCGCGCCTCTACGGGGTCCTCGACGAGCGATTGGCCGATCGCCCCTTCATCGTAGGCGACGCATACGGCATCGCCGACATGGCGGCCTACCCGTGATGCCTGCTGTGGGAACGGCAGGGTCAGCGGATCGAGGAGTACCCGAACGTCCGCCGTTGGCTCGATGCCCTGGCGGTGCGCCCCTCCGTGCAGCGCGCCTACGCGGCCGGTAAGGCCGTCAACTCGACTCCGACCGTCACCGAGGAGTCGAAGGCCATCCTGTTCGGCCAGGGACGCCGCGGCGGCTGAGCGCCGCGACCACGCTTCCGAAGCCCGAGCGTCACGACACGGGGAGGACGACCATGACCGGACGGTTCGGCGCGCGCGGCCGCGCCGCCGCGTTCCGCGCGCTCGCGGCGGCCCTCGTCCCGACCGGTGCTCCGGCCGCGGAGGCCTTCTCCGACGGCGTCGTCAAGATCGGTGTGCTCGGCGACCGATCGAGCGTCTACGCGGACAAGTCGGGCGCGGGCTCGGAGCTGGCCGCCCGCATGACCGCGGAGGAGGCGGCGGCGCTGTTGCCCGGGGTCGCCATCCGGATCGTCGGCGCCGACCACCAGAACAAGCCCGACATTGGACTTGCCTCGCAAAAGTGGAGAGCTCTTTTCCTGAAGGAGGAGGGTTCCGAT
>CAXDNE010000165.1:0-16535 GCA_963990595.1 uncultured Methylobacterium sp. | reverse complement strand
TTGCCTCTTGTCTCGTTGGCTAGGAGATGTGTATAATAGTCAGGCCAGCCTCGCCTGGACCGGCATGATCCTGATCCTGGTGGTGGCCGGATTCTGGCGGCAATTCACGGCCCGGCTCGGCGCGAACCTGCGCGCGCTTCTCGCCTGGTTGCTGATCGGCCTCGCGCTGGTCATCGGCTACAGCTACCGCGACCGGATCCAGGGCGTCAGCTCCCGGGTGATGGGCGAGCTCCGGCCCGGCTCGGCCGTGTCGGACGCCGGCGGCGTCGTGACGATCACCCGGCGGGCGAACGGCGACTTCCGCGTGGAGGCCGAGGTCAACGGCCGCCCGCAGCCGTTCCTGTTCGACACGGGCGCGAGCAGCGTGGTGCTCACCGCCGAGAACGCGTCCGCCCTCGGCCTCGTGCCCGCCGCCTCGGAGTTCACCGCCCGCGTGTCCACGGCCAACGGCATCACCTACGCGGCGCTGGTCCAGCTCGATTCGCTGTCCGTCGGCACGATCACCGAGCGGCGGGTGAACGCCATGGTGGCCAAGCCCGGCACGCTCTCCGCCAACCTTCTGGGCCAGAGTTTCCTGGCGCGCCTCTCGGGCTACGAGGTCCGGGGCAACCGCCTGATCCTGCGCCGGCCCTGATCGGGCGCCGCTCAGGCCGCCCGCGCCTCCGGGGCCGCCCGGGAGACCAGCGCCACGGCGTCCCGCAGGGTCGCGAGGTCGGCGTCCGGCCGCATGCCGTGCGTCGACAGGTGGCGCCGGTAGGCCCGGGCGCCGGGGCGGCCATTGAACAGCCCGAGCATGTGCCGGGTCACCGCGTGCAGGCGCTCGCCCCGGGCCAGGAGGGCGGCGATGTAGGGTTCGAAGGCCGCCACCGCCGCGAAGGCGTCGGCCGCCGGCGCGGGCACGCCGAACAGCTCGGGATCGACGCCGAGGAGCAGCGCCGGCTCGGTATAGGCGGCCCGACCGACCATCACGCCGTCGACCTCGGCGAGCCGCGCCTGCGCGGCTTCGAGATCGCGCAGGCCGCCATTGACCGAGACCGGCAGCCCGGGCAGCCGCCGCTTCAGCCGCGCCGCCCGGTCGTAATCGAGGGGCGGGACGTCGCGGTTCTCCTTGGGCGACAGGCCCTGGAGCCAGGCCTTGCGGGCATGGACGATGAGCCCGTCGACGCCGGCAGCCACCACCGCATCCGCCAGGGCGTCCAGGGCCGCCTCCGGGTCCTGGTCGTCGACCCCGATCCGGCACTTCACCGTCACCGGCACGGCCACCGCCGCCTTCATGGCCGCCACGCAATCGCCCACCAGGGCCGGTTCGCGCATGAGGCAGGCGCCGAAGCGGCCCTCCTGCACCCGGTCCGAGGGGCAGCCGACATTGAGGTTGATCTCGTCGTAGCCGAAATCCGCGGCGATCCGCGCGACCAGGGCAAGGTCGGCCGGGTCCGAGCCGCCGAGCTGGACCGCCACCGGGTGCTCGACGTCCGAGAAGCCGAGCAGGCGCTCGCGCGGGCCATGCAGCACCGCGCCGGTGGTCACCATCTCGGTGTAGAGCCGGGCGCGCGCCGACAGGGTCCGGTGGAACGCCCGGCAATGGCGATCCGTCCAGTCCATCATCGGGGCGACGGAGAACCGCCATCCCGAGAGTGCGCCGCGTTCGTCAGCCGCCGTCACGTGTCAGATCCGTGCTGTCCCGCTCGCGATACAGGGCCGCCTCGGGCGACGGGGCGCCTGTCATCCAGCGGATCGGGAGGAAGAGGCCACCCGATACCACAGCCGGGCGATCCGCGGAAAGGCGCGGCCGAACCGGCCTCCGCCTGAACCAGTTCGCCGGGACGCAGTTGGTTTAGCAGACACCCCACGCCCGGGCTCGGGGCGGCCCGTCCGCTGCGCGCCTCGCCGATGGAGAACCGGATGGCGGATCCCGACGGTCAGCCCCTCAAGCTCCAGGTCGCCAATGCGCGGCCGCAGGATGGCGGCCGCGGCATCGCCCGCCTGCCGCAGGCGGCCCTGGACGAGCTCGGCCTGCACGAGGGCGACGTCATCGAGATCGTCGGCAAGCGCCACACGGCCGCGGTGGCGGTCGGGCCCTACGAGGAGGACCAGGGCCTCAGCCTGATCCGCCTCGACGGCCTGCAGCGGGTCAATGCCGGCGCGTCGAGCGGCGACCACGTCGAGGTGCGCCGGGCCGAGATCCGCCCCGCCACCCGCGTCGTGGTCGCGCCGGCCCAGAAGAACGTCCGCCTTCAAGGGTCGGGCGAGGCCCTGCGGCGAACGTTCTTCCGCCGGCCCCTGATCGCCGGCGACGTCATCGCCACCGCGACCCAGCGCAGCGGCGGCCCCGACCCGCGGCTGCCGCCGCAGCTGCGCTCCTACCTCGACCTGCCCGCCTACGGCCTGCAGGAGATCCGCCTCAGCGTCGTGGCGACGCAGCCGCGCGGCATCGTCTACGTGGCCGAAGGCACCGAGATCGAGCTGCGCCCCCTCTACGAGGAGCCCCGGGACGGCCACCGCGCCGACGTCACCTACGACGATATCGGCGGGCTGGGCGACACGGTTGACCAGATCCGCGAGATGGTCGAGCTGCCCCTGCGGCATCCCGAGCTGTTCCAGCGCCTCGGGATCGACCCGCCCAAGGGCGTGCTGCTGCACGGCCCGCCCGGCACCGGCAAGACCCGGCTCGCCCGGGCGGTGGCCAACGAGACGGAGGCGCGGTTCTTCCACATCGCCGGCCCCGAGATCATGGGCAGCCGCTACGGCGAATCCGAGCAGCGCCTGCGCGAGGTCTTCCAGGAAGCCGCCCAGAACGCGCCCGCCATCATCTTCATCGACGAGATCGACTCGATCGCCCCGAAGCGCGAGCAGGTCACCGGCGAGGTCGAGCGGCGGATCGTGGCGCAGCTCCTCACCCTGATGGACGGGCTGGAGCCGCGCCAGAACGTCGTGGTGATCGGCGCCACCAACCGGCGCGACGCCATCGACGAGGCCCTGCGCCGCCCCGGCCGGTTCGACCGCGAGATCATCATCGGCGTGCCCGACCAGCCGGGCCGGCGCGAGATCCTGGGCATCCACACCCGCGGCATGCCGCTCGCCGCCGATGTCGACCTCGACGCCATCGCCCGCACCACCTACGGATTCGTGGGAGCCGATCTCGGCGCGCTGGTCCGCGAGGCCGCCATGGACGCGGTCCGCCGCATCCTGCCGGCAGTGAACCTGCGCGACGGGATCCCGGCCGAGGTGCTGGAAGGCCTGAGCGTCGGGCGGGACGACTTCCTCTCGGCGATGAAGCGCATCCAGCCCTCGGCGCTCCGCGAGATCATGATCCAGGTGCCCGACGTCACCTGGGACGATGTCGGCGGCCTCGCGGACGCGCAGATGCGCCTGCGCGAAGGCGTTGAGCTTCCCTTGCGCTCGCCGCAGGCCTTCCGGCGGATCGGCATCCGCCCGGCCAAGGGGTTCCTGCTGTTCGGCCCCCCCGGCACCGGCAAGACGCTGCTCGCCAAGGCGGTCGCCCGGGAGGCGGAGGCGAACTTCGTCGCCACCAAATCTTCCGACCTCCTGTCGAAATGGTACGGCGAATCCGAGCAGCAGGTCTCGCGCCTGTTCCAGCGGGCCCGGCAGGTCGCCCCGACGGTGATCTTCATCGACGAGATCGACAGCCTCGCCCCCGCCCGCGGCGGCGGCTTGGGCGAGCCGGCCGTGACCGAGCGGGTGGTCAACACGATCCTGGCCGAGATGGACGGGCTGGAGGAATTGCAGGGCGTCGTCGTGATGGCGGCCACCAACCGCCCGAACCTCCTCGACCCGGCCCTGCTGCGCCCCGGCCGCTTCGACGAGCTGGTCTACGTGCCGGTGCCGGACGCCGCCGGCCGCCGCCGGATCCTGGCGATCCACACCAAGGGCATGCCGCTCGCGGAGGATGTCGACCTCGACGCCGTGGCCGAGCGCACGGCCCGCTTCACCGGCGCCGACCTCGAGGACCTCACCCGGCGCGCCGGTCTTCTGGCCCTGCGGGAATCCCTCGAGGCGACCCAGGTGCGGCGCGCCCATTTCGAGCAGGCCGCGCGGGAGACCCGCCCCTCGGTGACGCCCGAGATGGAACGCGAATACGAGGAGATGCTGCGCACCCTCAAGCAGGAGGGGCCGCAGCGGCAGCCGATCGGCTTCCTGGCGCCGCGCTGAAGGCGGCGCCGGGCACCGCTGACGTCAGCGGACGGCCCTGCGATTCGCACTGCGCTCTGAGACGGAAAGCCCCATCGGTGGCACGAACCGTCTCAGCGTCCGGGGCCGTCCACGTGCAACGCGCACGCTGAGGTTGCTCGGATCGGCGGGGCTTCGATCTTATCTAGAATACTGGAAACATTTGGCGATTTGCGCGATGTTGGCGGCCGCCGCGCGTCGGCTGTCGGTCCGCATTCGATCGGTATGGTTGTCATCTCATCACGAATACTTACCAGGGAATACGCGCAGATGACCATATCTAGGAAGATATTCTTAACATTGTGCGGCTGTATATTGGCGTTCGCAGCGATCCTCGGTGTCGAACTTCTGTCGGCCGGTCAGATCCTGATCGACGGGCGCAAGGCGGCCGTCCGCAACCAGGTCGAGGCCGCTCAGAAGATCGTGACCGGCTTCGCCAGGCAGGCCGAGACCGGGGGGATCTCCGTCGAGGAGGCCCAGCGGCGGGCCGGGGACGCCCTGCGGGCGATCCGCTACAATGGTGGCGACTACATCTTCGTCGACAGCTATGCGCCCGGCAAGATCGGCCTGAACGTCGTCCATCCGGATCCGAAGGTCGAGGGCACCAAGAGCCGCAGCGACGAGGAGATGAAGAAGACCTTCATCTGGACGATGATGCAGCGGGCGCAGGAGGGGGGCGGCTTCACGGAGTATCGCTGGATCCGCCCGGGCGAGGCCGAGCCCGCCCCCAAGCTGGGCTACTCGCTGGTCTACGAGCCCTGGCAATGGCTCATCGGCTCGGCGCTCTACGTGGATGACATCGCGGCCATGAACCGCGCCCGGATCGTCACGACCCTCCTGTGGCTGGTTCCGCTGTGTCTCGGGATCGCGGCTGCGGGCGTGCTGCTGGCGCGCAGCGTCACCAAGCCGCTGGCGGCCTTCACGTCGGCCCTGCGCCGGCTGGCCTCCGGCGAGATCGACACCCCGATACCCGGGATCGGCCGGCGCGACGAGATCGGCCAGATGGCCGAGGCGGCCGGCATGTTCCGGGACGGCATGATCCAGGCGCGGGCGCTGTCGGTCGAGCAGCGCGACGCGGAGGAGACCCGCGCGCAGCGGGCCCGCTGGATCGAGGATCGGACCCGCGCCTTCGACCAGAGCGCGAGCGAGCTCCTGATGCAGGTCGATACCGCGGCAGCGGGCATGCGGGAGGCCTGTCAGATGATGTCGGAGACCGCCACGGCGACGGCCTCCCAGGCCGATTCGGCCGCGCGTTCAGCCCAGCAGGCCTCGGCCAACGTCCAGACCGTCGCGGCCGCGACCGAGGAACTGACCGCGTCCATCGCCGAGATCGGCAGCCAGGTCGCCAAGTCGGCGGAGATCGCGAGCCAGGCTGTGACGGAGGCCGAGCGCACCGACCGGCAGATCCAGGGCCTCGCCGCCGCGGCCGACCGGATCGGCGAGGTCGTGCGCATGATCGCGATGATCGCCGAGCAGACGAATCTCCTGGCCCTCAACGCCACCATCGAGGCGGCGCGCGCCGGCGAGGCCGGCCGCGGCTTCGCCGTGGTGGCCGCCGAAGTGAAGGGTCTGGCCGGGCAGACCGCCAAGGCCACCGAGGAGATCACCGCGCAGATCGGCGCGATCCAGAGCGAGACGCATGGGGCGGTGGAGGCGGTTCAGTCCATCGGCAAGACGGTGGACGTGATGAACGCGATCTCGAGCGCGATCGCGGCGGCGGTGGAGCAGCAGCGCAACGCCACCGGCGACATCTCGCGCAACATCGAGGAGGCCTCGCAGGGGACCGGGATGGTGAGCGAGACCGTCGTCTCGGCCTCGGCGGCGGCCGAGACGACGCGGCGGGTCGCCGAGGACGTGGGCGCGGCGGCCGGCGGGATGGGCGGCAGGGCCGAAGCCCTGCGGGCCGAGGTCGTGCGCTTCCTCGCCGAGATGCGCGCCGCCTGAGCGGCCGGGCCGGGCAGGTCCTCAGAAGACCGGCATCGCCCCGGCGACGGTGACGAGCGCGCCCGACGTGTAGCTGCTCTCCTCGGAGGCCAGCATCACGTAGGCCGAAGCGAGCTCGGCCGGCTGCCCCGGCCGGCCGAACGGCACCTGGCTGCCGAAGGATTTCACCGAATCCTGGCTCATCCCGGACGGGATGAAGGGCGTCCAGATCGGGCCGGGCAGCACGCCGTTCACGCGCACGCCCTTCGCGGCAAGCAGCTGCGCGAGGCTCAGCACCATGTTGCTCAGCGCGCCCTTGGTGGCGCTGTAGGCCATGAGCGAGGGCATCGGGTGCTTGGAATTCACCGACGAGGTGAAGATCACCGAGCCGCCGGGCTTCAGATGCGCGAGCGCCGCCTTGGTCACGTAGAAGGGCCCGAACACGTTCGTGCGGAAATGGTCCTCGAAGACGCAATCCTCGATGGCGGAAAGGTCCTCGTTCGGCTGCTGGAACGCGCCGTTATTGACCAGCACGTCGAGGCGACCGAACGTCTCCGCGGTGCGGGCGACGATCTGGCGCGCGTAGGCGGCATCCTTGAGATCGCCCGGCAGAAGCAGCGCCCGGCGGCCCGCCTTCTCGATCCACTGGCCCACCGCCTCCGCATCCGCCTGCTCCTCCGGCAGGTAGGAGATGGCGACGTCCGCCCCCTCCCGGGCGAACGCGATCGCCACGGCCCGGCCGATGCCGCTGTCGCCGCCGGTGATCAGCGCCGCCTTGCCGGTGAGCTTGCCCGAGCCCTGGTAGCTCGCCTCGCCGTGATCGGGCTCCGGCTCCATGCGGCCGGTCTTGCCGGGAAAGCTCTGCGGCTGCGCCGCGAAGGGTGGGCGGGGATACTTGTGCAACGGATCCGTGGTCACGCGTCGTCTCCGGTTGGGATGCCGGTTCAACAACGGGGCATCCGGGGTGTTCCTGGGCCACGCTGCCGCGCGCGATCCGGTCGGGCCGGAGGAGGAAGACCGGCCTGACCGGCGCGGAGGCATGGAACGCGGGGCGCGGCGGCCGTCGACACAGGTCAGCAACAAGCGTCCGCCAGTCTTTGCCGAGGGGAGGCGCCGCGATGATTGAATTTCGGCCGGAGGACCGGACAGCCCGCGTGATCGATCGGATCCTGCTCGGGGCCGCGATGCTGTCGCTCACCTTCGGCTTGGCCACGGGGCTCTGGGGCCTGCTGCAATGAGCCGGGCGCGGGGCGTCGCTGCGGAGCGCGCATTGTGATCCGAGCCGGTCGCGCCGCCCTGCGCCGATCCGGGCTCGACCGCACCGCGCTCGCGCTGATCTGCACGGGCCTCGCGGTGCTCGCAGGCGCCCTGTTGCTGGGCGGCCTTCCGTGAGCGTCCGGCACCGCCGCGCGGCCGGGAGCCGGGCGCCATGCTGAACCGTGCCGCGGTCGCGATCCTCGTCCTCGCGGCTGCCGCGTTCCTGCTCTACCTGGCGAACCTCGCCCGCGACGCGCTCTCGCCGAACGAACCCTACGCGGCCAGCATCGGGCTGACCCTCGGTCAGTGTGTCGCCGCCCAGGACGGCCTCTCGCCCGAGGAGGCCCGAACCTATTGTCGCCGGCCGGTGCCGAAGCGGCTGTGACGCGTCGCCTTCGTGGCGCGATCGGGGGCGGTGACTGAAACGCGAAACGCCCCAGGACCGGAGTCCCGGGGCGGCCTTCGACGGGGCGACCAGTTGGATCGGGCTGGGGATGCCCAGCCGAAGGCTAGGTCTGGGCTCAGTAGCTGCCGAACTTGTAGTTCAGGCCCACGCGGCCGAGCACGCCCTCGTTCTGGAAGCGCGTGGCGAAGAGGCCGGCACCCCCGCGCACCGGCAGGACCGGGATCGTGCGGCTGCCGAGATCGTAGTAGAGCGCCTCACCCTTCACGGTCACCGCGTTGGAGTGGAAGACGTTCAGGAAGGAATCGGCCGGGAGGGCATATTCGACGCCGCCGCCGACCGCGTAGCCGGTGTCGATGCGCGAGCGGGTGCCGAAATAGGCGGGCTGGCCCGCCGTCTGGAACAGGCTGGTGCGGTACGCGTCGCCCGCATAGGCGAAGCCGCCGGTCCCGTAGAACAGGGTGCGGTCGACGGCGTAACCGACACGCCCGCGCACGGTCCCGAGATAGTCGCCCGACTGGCGGTAGCTGTTCACGCCGCGGACGCTGCTGTTGAAGCTGCTGGTGCGACGCAGATCCGTGTAGGCGGCATCGGCTTCGACGCCGACGACGAAGCCTGAGCCGGGCGTGAGCTGGTAATTGTAGCCGACTTGGCCGCCGCCGGTGAAGCCGTCCCGCGGCAGATGGCCCGTGCTCGCGTAGGTGCCGACCTGCGTGCCGTCGCGCGTCCGGAACACGCCCGCGGTGTTCGCCGTGTCCTTGGTCGCGGTGATGTAACCGGCATTGATGCCGAAATAGGCGCCCGTCCAGGTGAAGACCGGCAGCGGAACCGGCGCCGGCGGAAGCGCGCGGCGGGGCAGATCTGCCGCCGAGGCGGCGCTTGCCAGGGCGGCGAGGAGTGTCGCTGACGTGATGAGGGTTCTCATGTGGGGCGGTTCCAAGACTACGATGCCGGAACCGACGTATCCGAATCCTTCTTTTCCGTCTGTGTCTGTCTTACAACACATAAAATCAAGGATATTCTACATGTATTCAAGTATATTGTAGAAGTTACGATAGGAAATGTTCTGATTTTTTAGGTATTTACTCGTGAAATGAGCCACTTTACCGGATGCGTATCGAACGATTACTGCGGATCATCGTGCGCGGCGATGGCGGCCCGGGGTCGGCGGCGCCTCGCTGGGCCGGCCCGAAGCGAGAGCGGCCCCCGACCGGATGCCGATCGGGGGTCGCAGCTGAGAGCAGGATGTGCCGGGCGGGGCGGAATCCGGGGCTCCGGACGCGGCATGCGGCGACGAAGGGATGGAACGGGCTGTCGCGTCCGTGAGACCGCGGCCCGCTCTCAGGTCTTTCGCCGTGTGCCGACGCCCGCCGGAGCGTCTCTCGCTCCGGCGGGGCGCTCGCTAATGATCGTGGCTGCAGCCGGGACCGTGCACGTGATCGTGGGCATGGCCGTGCTCGTGGGCATGCCCGTGCTCGTGGGCGTGGCCGTGCTCATGAGCATGATCGTGGCTGTGGCCATGGTCATGATGGTGGTCGTGCCCGTGCCCGTGATCGTGCCCGCAGGTGCTGTGGTCGTGGGCCGCCCGCTCCGGACGGAAGGCGCGGGAGACCGGGGTCGCGAGGCAGCCCTGGCCGCGCACCAGTTCGGCCGTGGCGGGCGTGGCCGGGACGTAGAGCACGTCGGCGGCGACCTCGGCGGGCACGTGGTTGCCGCCGAGCTGCCAAGCCAGGCGCATCAGCCGGGCCGGGTTCTCGGCGCGCACCTCTAGGAGATCCTCCGCGGCGGCCCGCACCGCGACGAGCCGGCCGTCATCGAGGCGCAGGGCGTCACCGTCCTCGAGGGCCGCAGCCTTGGTGAGCGCCACCGCGAAGCCGAGGCCGCCCTCGGCGACCAGGGAGCCCGCGACGGCCGCCCGGTCGGCATGGCCGAGGCTCACCGTATCGACGATGCGGTCGGCGCGCACGGCGGCCCGGCGGACGATCGTGGTGGCTGTCGGCATGGGACCCTCGGGATAGGGCGCCGGATCTGGCGCCGCGGCGCCCCGGCCGGAGCGCCGCCTCTGACCTTTGGCATAGGGCGAGACGCGAGCCCGGCGCAACTCCGGCGGTCCCCGGTGGAACCTTGGCCATATAGTCGACATTCCTTTCCTGCTAAGCTCGGCGCGATCGACCCCGATCACGGCCAAAGGCCGGACCGGATGCACAAGGGAGTTCTGAGGACCATGAAGAAGCTGACTGCCGCGGCCCTCGCCACCATCGCCGCCCTCTCGCTGGGCGCCTGCAACACCCCCGAGGACCGGGCGCTCGGCGGTGCGGGCCTCGGCGCTCTCACCGGTGCGGCGATCGGCGCGGCCGCCACGGGCCGAGCGGGTGGTGCGCTCGCCGGCGCGGCGATCGGCGGCGCCGGCGGCGCCATCGTGGGCGCCTCGACCGCGCCGCGCTGCCCCTACGGCACCTACCGCGACGCCTACGGCAACATCTACTGCCGCTGAGCGGCGTGAGCCTGGGCCGGGCGCGTCCCGGCCCTTCCTCACGGCTTGAGGAGCGGCTATCCCGGCACGCGGCCGGGCGCGTCCCGGCGCCGGATGCACGCGCCCCACGATGACCGCACCGAGTCCACGATTCGCGCCAGGATCGACCGACCGATGACCCCGGGCACCAAGGCTCAGGGGGTCTGGGGCAAGATCGGCGGCGCCGGTCTCGGTCTGGCGATCGGCGGCCCGCTCGGGGCGCTGGTCGGCGGGGTCGCGGGCCATTTCCTGCTGGACCGGGTCGGCGCGCCCTTCGGCCGCACGCCCCGGGACGTCGTGTTCACCACCGGCCTGGTGGCGCTGGCCGCCAAGATGGCCAAGTCCGACGGGGTCGTGCTGCCCTCCGAGGTCGAGGCCTTCGGCCGGGTCGTGCAGGTGGAGCCGTCCGCGCGGCCGGGCGTCGAGCGGCTGTTCGATCTGGCGAAGAAGACCACGAGCGGCTTCGAGGCCTACGCGCGCCAGCTGGCCACGACCTTCGGCGACGAGCCTGCCTTGCTGGAAGACGTGCTCGACGGCCTGTTCCAGATCGCGGGCGCCGACGGCGCGCTCCACGAGGCGGAGGAGCGCTACCTGCGCGCGGTATCCGGCATCTTCGGCTTCGACGAGGCCGCCTTCCAGCGCATCGCGGCCCGGCACGTGCGGTTGCCGGACGATCCCTACATCGTCCTCGGGCTCGACCGGGAGGCGGACGAGGCGACCGTGAGGGCGCGTCACCGGGCGCTCGTGGCCGAACATCATCCCGACCGGGCGCTGGCACGCGGCCTGCCCGCGGAGGCCGTGGCGATCGCGACGCGGCGGCTGGCCGCGATCAACGCCGCCTACGACCGGATCACGCAGGAGCGCGGGTGGCGGTGAGTCTCGGTCCGGACAGCCCCCTCGCCCGCCGCGTCGTCCCCTCGCCCAACCACGGCGCGCGCCGCGCCGGGCGTCCCGATACGCTGGTGCTGCACTACACCGGCATGCAGAGCGGGGCCGCCGCGCTGGCGCGCCTGCGCGACCCGCTGAGCGAGGTCTCGGCCCATTACCTCGTCTTCGAGGATGGCGGCACCGTCCAGCTGGTGCCGGAGGCCCGCCGGGCCTGGCACGCGGGCGCGGGCGCCTGGAAGGGTGAGACCGACATCAATTCCCGCTCGATCGGCATCGAGATCGTCCATCCGGGCCATGCCGGCGGGTTGCCGCCCTACCCGGAGGCGCAGGTCGAGGCGGTGATCGCGCTCGCCCGGGACATCCTCGGCCGCTGGCCGATCCCGCCGGAGCGGGTCCTCGCCCATTCCGACATCGCCCCCGAGCGCAAGGAGGATCCGGGCGAGACCTTCCCGTGGGACCGCCTCGCGGCGGCGGGGGTCGGCCATTTCGTGCCGCCCGCCCAGCTCCGGGACGGCCGTTTCTTCGCGCAGGGCGATGCCGGCCAGCCCGTCGAGGCGCTGCAGGCGATGTTCGCCCTCTACGGGTACGACCAGCCGGTCACCGGGACCTTCGACGCGCGCATGGAGGCCGTCGTGACGGCGTTCCAGCGCCATTTCCGGCAGGCGCGCGTGGACGGCGTGGCCGATGCCTCGACCATCACCACCCTGCGCGACCTCCTCGCGGCCCTGCCGGCGGTCTCACGGCCGGCGTGACCGCTCAGGCCCGGTGGGCGCGCGCCTCATGCCGGGGCGCACGCTCCGGGATCTCCAGGGCCGGCGCGTCGACGCGCGTGCGCCACAGGCTGTAGGCGACGCCCGCGGCCAGCAGCGCCAGGGTCACCACCAGCGAGACCCAGGGCGGCACGGTCAGGAGCCCGAACGTGTCGGCGACCACGATCTTGGTGCCGATGAAGATCAGGATGAAGGCGAGCGCGGTCTTGAGATAGGCGAACCGGTCGACCATGGCGGCGAGCGCGAAATAGAGGGCGCGCAGGCCCAGGATCGCGAAGATGTTCGAGGTATAGACCACGAACGTGTCGGTGGTGATCGCGAAGATCGCCGGCACGCTGTCGACCGCGAAGATCACGTCGGCGCCGTTCACCAGTACGAGGGCGAGCGCCAGCGGCGTGAACCACAGGGCGACCCGGCCGGTCCGCGAATCCGTCTTGCGCACCATGAAGCGCTGGCCGTGCAGGTCGGGCGTGACGCGGAAGCTCCTCCTGAACCAGCGCACGATGGCGCTGTTCTGGAAGTCGCCCTCCTCCTCGTCGCCCGAGAGCAGGATCTTCAGGCCCGCGTAGATCAGGAAGGCGGCGAAGAGCGACAGCACCCAGTGCACCTGATGCACCAGGGCGGCGCCGAGGCCGATCATCAGGCCGCGCAGCAGCACCGCGCCCAGGATGCCCCAGAGCAGGACCCGGTGCTGGGCCGCGCGCGGGACACCCAGCGCCGTGAGGATCATGGCGATGACGAAGACGTTGTCCATCGACAGCGACTTCTCGACCACGAGGCCGGTGACGTATTCCTCGCCCGCCTGTGGCCCGATGTACCACCAGATCCAGCCGCCGAAGGCGAGACCGAGAGCGAGGTAGAAGCCGGTGAGCAGGAGGCTCTCCCGCACCCCGATCTCGTGCTCCTTGTCGCGGTGGAGGAGGCCCAGGTCGAAGGCCAGCAGGCAGGCGATCAGGACGTGGAAGCCGAGCCACATCCACAACGGCTTACCGAGCCATTCGACGGTGAGGACGTCCAACATGGGCGGGACCTGATGCGATTCCGGACGGAAAGCATCGGCTCCGACATCACGGGCGCTGGGAAGCGCCCGCCAGAGGGGCCCGCAGCCGATGGAGTCGACGTAAGCGGTGATCCGGGCGAATCAAGGGCAGTGTCGCGACGGCCGGGCCCGTGCGTGGCGCGCGTCTCAGGGAGGGGCGTGCCGGCGCCGGTACTCCGCCGGCGTCGTGCCGACCCGCCGCTGGAAGGCGCGCCGGAAGGTGTCGGCGTCCCGGAACCCGCAGGCGCCCGCGACCTGCTTCAGGGCGACCGCGCCCGCCTCGAGGAGGTGGCGGCCGGCCTCGATCCGCACGGTCTCGACATAGGCGGCCGGGGTCAGGCCGGTCTCGGCCCGGAACAGGCGCGCGAAGTGGCGCGGGCTCATCCCTGCCCGCGCGGCGAGCCGCGCGACGCCGTGATCCTCCGCCGGGTGGGCGGCCACCCAGCGCTGCACCTCCTGGAGGGCCGAGCGGCCGGCGGGCGCGCTGACCCCGCGGCGGCTGAACTGCATCTGGCCGCCGCCGCGCTTGAAGAACATGACGAGCTGGGCCGCCACGTGGCGGGCGATCTCGGCGCCCAGATCCTCCTCCACCAGCGCCAGCGCGAGGTCGAGACCCGCCGTGACGCCGGCCGCGGTCCTGAGCGGCCCGTCGAACAGGCAGATCGCGTCGGGCTCGACCCGCGCCGCGGGAAAGCGCGCGGCCAGCCGCTCCGCCACGGCCCAATGCGTCGTGACCCGTCTCCCGTCCAGCAGGCCGGCCTGCCCGAGCAGGAAGGCCCCGCTGCAGACCGAGCCGTAGCGCCGACAGTGCGCCGCCGCGTCGGCGAGCCACGCGAGGAGTTCGGCCCCGACCGCCGCCTCGTGGATCCGGGGGGCGCCGGCGACGAGGAGCGTGTCGAAGGCCGCATCCGCCGGGGCCACGAGGTCCGGGAGCAGCCGCCGGCCCGACGAGGTCGTGATCGGGCCTGGCTCCGTCCCGACGAGGGCGAGGCTGTAGACCGCGCGGCCGCTCTGCGCGTTCGCCTCGGCGAAGACGTCGAGCGGTCCGGCCACGTCGAGGAGCTGGACGTCGGGCAGGGCGAGGAGCGCGATCGATCGGGGGGCCATGCGGACTCCGTGGCCGGCGGTGCCGGCACATTGGCATCAATCATCGCCTCGCGATGATTGATGCCAACTCGGAGGCCTCGTAGCTCGGAGCGGCCCTCAGCGCAAAGGAGCCCCGTCCATGAGCCTCCCGTCCGAAGTCGCCATCCCCGACAGCACGCTCGCCCGGGCGATCACCGCCTTCGTCCGCGACAGCGAGACCGAGCTGCTCTTCAACCATTCGAGCCGGGTCTATCAGTTCGGCGCCCTGGCGGGTCTCCGTCGCGGCCTGACCTTCGACCGCGAACTGCTCTACGCGGGCGCCATGTTCCACGACCTCGGCCTGATGCCGGGTCACAGCAGCGCGGCGGAGCGCTTCGAGGTGGACGGCGCCCATGCGGCCCGCGACTTCCTCAGGGCGCATCACGTGCCGGAGGCCGACGTCTACACGGTCTGGACGGCCATCGCGCTCCACACCACGCCCGGCATCCCGGTCCACATGCATCCGGTGGTCGCGCTGGTCACGGCCGGGGTCGAGATGGACGTGCTGGGCCTGACCTACAGCCAGTATGCCGATGCCGAGCGCGAGGCGGTCGTCTCGGCCTTCCCCCGCACGCCGGACTTCAAGGAGGACATCATCCAGGCCTTCTATGACGGCATCCGGCACAAGCCGGACACCACCTTCGGCAACGTCAAGGCCGACGTCATCGCCGACAAGGAGCCGGGCTTCCGCAAGGGGAACTTCTGCAGCGTGATCCGGGCCTCCCGCTGGCCCGGCGGCGCGCAGGGACCGGGCTGCGGCTGCGACCGGCACGATTGAGGCGCTTCCCGCGTGCGAGACTCAGGCCGGCTTGTCCGGCGTGCCGCCGTCCATCTTCGGGGACGTGCGCTCGCCGAGCGGCCGCTCCTCCATGAGCGCCAGGAACGTGAAGGCCGCCAGGAGTCCCAGGCAGGCGGCCAGGAAGACGTGCCGGAAGGTCAGGGCGAGGAGGGCCGGGTCGGCGCCGCGGATCAGGCTCTCGACGTCGTGGCCCCCCGCCGCGCCGCCCGCGACGCCGCCGAGCACGATCGTGCCGAAGGCCGCCACGATCAGGGCGCCCCCCAGCGAGCGGAAGAAGTTCATCGAGGCCGTGGCGATGCCGAGCTGGTGGCGTGTCACCGCGTTCTGGATCGCGATCGTGGAGAGCGGCAGGATCGTCCCGATCCCCATGGAGAGCAGCGCGAACAGCACCTCCATCAGCCAGAAGGGCAGCGCCCGCCCCTGCCAAGCGATGACGGCGCAGCAGGCGATGCTGACGCTCATCATCGCGAGCGGCACGCGCTTGTAGTGCCGGAAATAGATCATCGACCGGCCCGACAGGGTGGCGCCCGTGACGGTGCCGACCATCAGCGGCACGAGCGCCACGCCGGATTCGCTCGCCGAGAGGCCGATCACCCCTTCGAGGAAGATCGGCACGTAGATGGTGAGCCCGATGAAGGTGCCCATGGCGAAGCAGGCGGCGAGCGTCGCGCTGTAGACCACTTGGTTCCTGAGCACCTCGGTGGGGATCAGCGGCTCGGGCGCCGTGGCGAGCCGCGCCGCGAAGCCGCCGCCCAGCAGAGCCGCCAGGGCAAGGAGGCCGAGGACCGGCGCCGAGCCCCAGGGATAGCGCACGCCGCCCCAGCTCAGGGCGAGCAGGAGGGCGATCGAGCCCGAGACCATCAGGGCGGCCCCGGGCCAGTCCAGCCGGTGCCGGCGGTCGTGGCGCGGCAGGCGCTTCAGGTTGGCGTTGGTCAGCGCGAAGGCGAGGCACCCGATCGGCAGGTTGATCCAGAAGATCAGCGACCAGTGCAGGTGCTGGGCGAAGAAGCCCCCGAGCAGCGGCCCCGCCACCGAGGCCGTCACGAACACGCCCGCGATCACCACCTGGTAGCGCGCCCGCTCCTTGGGGGACATGATGTCGGCCAGGATGGTCTGCGCGAGGGCGATCAGCCCGCCGCCGCCGATGCCCTGGAGGCCCCGGGCCAGCGCCAGCGTCACCATCGTGGGGGCGAGCGCGCAGGCGATCGACCCGATCACGAAGGTGGTGATGGCGATCAGCAGCATGATCCGCCGCCCGTGGATGTCGGAGAGCTTGCCGTAGAGCGGCGTCACCGCCGTGGAGGCCAGCAGGTAGGCGGTGACGATCCAGGGCAGGTTGGCGGCGTCGCCCAGCGCGAGCCCGATGGTCGGCATCGCGGTGGCCACGATGGTCTGGTCGAGGGCCGCCAGCAGCATCGCGGTCATCAGCCCGAACACGATGGCGCGGATCTCGGCGGGGCTGAGAACGGTCTGCGGGGCGGGAGAGCTGGGTGTCTCGGTCCGGGCTTGGATGCCGGTGACGGCGACGGGGCTGGCCACGTGTCGGAGCCTCTGTGGTTCGGTCGGACCGCTGTCCGCGTCCAGGACTGTCTCTTATACACATCTGACGCTGCCGACGAAGAGGATAGTGT
>CAXDNE010000164.1:0-16742 GCA_963990595.1 uncultured Methylobacterium sp. | reverse complement strand
GATTGCCTCTTGTCTCGTGGGCTCGGAGATGTGTATAAGAGACAGCATCAGGCGTTTCAGCTCGACATCGGCGAAATGCGCCAGCTTCCGGTCGCCGGCCTTGGTGAAATGCACGCCGTCCGAGGTCCGGAGCTTGGCGATCTGCCCCTCCGGATCGGGGCCGGAGGCGGCGTACCGGTCCCGATCGTCGACAAAGCCCGGCCAGATATCGACATATGTGGCGCCGGCCTTCGTCACGGCGTCGCGAATGATGTCGTTCATCGCCGCGAAATCCCGGCTGAGCGACTCGCTCTGCATGGGCGGAAGGCCGACCCAGAGCAGCGGCACCTTCCGGTCGGTAAACACCTTCACGAGCGCCTCGATCTTGGCCCGGTACAGGGCGCGCCAGCGATCGGTCAGAGGGTCCACCGTCTCATCGCCCTCCCGGATCGGTTGCCGGTCATTGGCGCCGAGCATGACCAGCGCGTAGCGAACCTTCGGGCTGCCCTGCAGGTAATCCTGAGCGGTCTTGGGCCAGTCGACCACGTCCTTGCGGACGAGGCCGCTGTCGCCCTTGGCGCGGTCGATCACCGCGACATCGGCATTGTCCTCGAAGACGTCGTCGAGCCCCTTCGCGAGGTGATCGGCCAGCGAATCGCCGAAGACCGCGATCTGGACGTTCGGCTCGCTCTTGGCGACGGCCGGTTTCGGCGGCGTCGGGGCGCGGGCGGGACGCACCCGGCGCTTTGGCGCCGGGGCAGGCCGTTGCACTTCGGTCGTGCCGTAATGGGGGCGCGGGCGCGGCGCCCGGTAGGTCCGCTCGGGCTGGGGAGCGACGGGCTGGGGTCGTTCCTCCCAGGGCCAGTAGAACTGGCGCGGCGCCTCCGGCTGCGGGGGGGCGTAGCGGGGCTGGCGACCGTAGGTCCCGTCGTCCCTGTAATAGGCATCGCGGGGCCGTCGACGCGGGGGCGCCTCGTAATAGGCCCCGTTGCTCGGCTGCTGGTAAC
Source organism: uncultured Methylobacterium sp. (assembly GCA_963990595.1). Lineage (GTDB taxonomy): Bacteria > Pseudomonadota > Alphaproteobacteria > Rhizobiales > Beijerinckiaceae > Methylobacterium. The sequence goes on along the minus strand of CAXDNE010000164.1, from coordinate 15,756 downwards.
CGTCTCCCCATTGCGCCCGCGCCGGCGCGCTGCCGAACAGCGACAGACCGGCCAGACACGACAGGGCCGCCAATCCGAGAAGCACAGGGCCTGTCGAGTGACGCCGACCAGCGACTTGCATGCGCATCCTGCACTCATAAGCCGAACGGAGGCCGCCCGGAACGCGCGTAATATAGAGGGAAGCGGCGCGCGGGTCTAAATTTCAGGTTCCGTCATGGCTCAGGGCGCGGTCCTGCCCTTGATCCGCTCCAGGAGCGCCGGCGTGGCATAGCCGTCGGCGGGCAGCCCCGCACTGATCTGGTAGCGCCGCACCGCTTCGCGCAGCTTCGGGCCCGCCCGCCCGTCTGTCGGCCCGTCGTAGAACCCGGCCCCCGCGAGACCGGTCTGGAGCGCCCGCAGACCCGAACCGTCGAGGCGCGCGCCGGCTGCGGGCCAGGGTGCGGCGAGTGGCCGACCACCGTCCAGGCGGTCGGCGAGATGGCCGACCGCCAGGGCGTAGGAATCCGACGTGTTGTAGCCGCGGATCACCTCGAAATTGTCCGTGATCAGGAAGGCCGGCGCGCCCAATCCGCCCGGCAAGAACAGGCTGGCGCGGCCCCGGCCCGGAAGCGCCTTCCCGTCGGCGCGCCGGACGCCGCGCTCCGCGAACGCGCTCAGGTCGCCGACGTAGTGCGACAGGTCGAAATCCTTCGGCAGGAGCACCTCATAGCCCCACGAGAGCGCCGGATCCCAGCCCAGATCCTTGAGGTAGGCCGCGATGGAGGCCAGCGAATCCGCGTCGCTCGTCCAGATGTCCCGGCGCCCGTCGCCGTCGAAGTCGACCGCGTGCGCCAGATACGTGGACGGAAGGAACTGAACCTGGCCCATCGCCCCCGCCCAGCTGCCGCTCATCCGGTCGGGCGTGATGTCACCGCGCTGCAGGATCGTGAGCGCGGCGAGCAGTTCGTCTCGGAACAGGTCGCCCCGGTGCCGCGCTTCGGCCAGCGTCGCCAGGGCGCGAATGGTCGGGACGTTGCCCGCGCTCGCACCGAAATCGGACTCGATGCCCCAGAAGGCCAGGATCACCGGCCTCGGCACACCGTAGCGGCTCTCGATCGCTCCGAGGGTCGACGCGAGCGATGCGCCGCGGGCGCGCCCCCGGTTGATCCGGCCGGCGGAAACGGCGCCGACGAGATAGTCCCAGACCGGTCGGACAAACTCGCTCTGACGGCGGATGTGGGACAGGATCCCGGCATCCGGGCCTTCGATCCCGCGGAATGCGGCATCGAAGGTCTGCGTGGACACACCCCGCGCCGCGGCATCAGGGCGTAGAGCCGCGATGAAGGCCCGAAAATCTCCCTCAGCTCCGGCAGCGCGAACCGGCGCTGCGGCGAGGCACAGCGCGGTCGTGAGCAGCGATCGGCGGGACAGCATGCGCTCAGATGCGGTTGCGCTTGGCCAGATTGTCCTCCCAAGCGAGGGCCTGGCCGACGATGGCGTCGAGATCGTCGTGCCGGGGTTGCCAGCCCAGCCGCTCCCGGATGAGACCCGCCTCGGCCACGATCTGGGCGGGGTCACCGGCCCGCCGCGGACAGAGGCGCACCTCGAAGTCACGGCCCGAGATCCGCTTCACAACCTCGATCACGTCGAGCACCGAGTAGCCTCGGCCGTAGCCGCAGTTCAGCGTCAGGCTCTCGCCGCCGGCCCGCAGATGATCGAGCGCGACCCGGTGGGCCTCCGCGAGATCCGTCACCTGGATGTAGTCGCGCAGGCACGAGCCATCCGGAGTCGGGTAGTCGGTCCCGTAGACGTCGAGCCGCGCGCGCTGGCCCAGGGCCGCCTGCGTCGCGACCTTGATCAGGTGGGTGGCATCGGGTGTCGACTGGCCGGAACGCCCATCCGGATCGGCGCCCGCCACGTTGAAGTACCGCAGGATCACGTAGGAGAAGCCGTGGGCCGCGGCCGCGTCGGCGATCATCCACTCGCTCATGAGTTTCGAGCGGCCATACGGATTGATCGGCTTCAGCGGAAGGTCTTCGGGGACCGGCACGACCTCCGGTTCGCCGTAGACGGCCGCGGTCGACGAGAAGATCACGTGCTTCACGCCCGCCCGCACCGCAGCCTCGATCAGCGAGCGCGTCTTCGCCGTGTTGGCATGATAGTAGCCCAGCGGATCCGATACTGATTCCGGCACGACGATCTTTGCCGCGAAATGGGCGAGGGCATCGATCCTGTGCTGCAGGATCGTCTGCGTGACGAGACCTTGGTCCGCCACGTCCCCGATCACCAGCTTGACACCCTCCGGGACTGCCCAATCGAAGCCGGTCGAGAGATCGTCCAGGACAACGACCTCCTCGTGTCCCGCGTCGAGCAGCGCCAGCACCATGTGGCTGCCGATATAGCCGGCTCCGCCTGTTACGAGGACCGCCATGTCACCCCCTTCGAAGCCGCTCCCGCCATGCCTGCCTTCAAGGATGCAGACGGTATATTTACGACGCGCTGCCACATACTATCGACGGAGAGCCCTTGCGAGGCTTCGCGTTAGCCTGTCTGACTGGCCGCACCGTTGACCACGTCGTTCCGTTCAGTTTTCGGGGTTACCTTTTGATGAAACCGATCCGCAAGGCCGTTCTCCCCGTTGCAGGTCTGGGCACGCGCTTCCTGCCGGCGACCAAGGCAGTCCCCAAGGAGATGCTGACCGTCGTGGACCGGCCGGTCGTGCAGCATGTGGTCGATGAGGCGCGAGAGGCCGGCATCGAGCATTTCATCTTCGTGACGGGCCGAGGCAAGGGCGTGATCGAGGACCATTTCGACATCGCCTTCGAACTGGACCGCACCCTTGAGGAGCGTGGAAAGACGGCGGCTTACGAGGAGCTGCGGAAGGATCTGCCGAAGGCTGGCCAGACGAGCTTCACGCGCCAGCAGGCCCCGCTCGGGCTCGGGCACGCGGTCTGGTGCGCCCGCGAGATCGTCGGCGATGAGCCGTTCGCGGTGCTGCTGCCGGACATGTTGAGCCGCGGCTGCATGCAGCAGATGCTCGCGACCTATGAGCGCCATGGCGGGAATATCATCGCCGTCGAGGAGGTGGCGCCAGAGGAGACGCATCAGTACGGGATCGTCAGCGTCGGCGAGACCTACGGGCAGTCCTTCCAGATCACCGGCATGGTCGAGAAGCCGAAGCAGGGGACAGCGCCGTCGAATTTCATCATCTCCGGGCGCTACATCCTGCAGCCCGAGATCTTCGGGATCCTCGAGCATGGAAAGAAGGGCGCCGGCGGCGAGATCCAACTCACCGACGCCATGATCGATCTGATGGGGACGCAAGACTTCTTCGGCATGCGCTACGAGGGCCGCACCTACGACACGGGCTCGAAGCTCGGCTTCCTCACGGCCAATCTCGCCTACGCTCTGGAGCGGAAGGATCTGGCAGGCCCTTTGCGCGCCGAGATCGAGAAGCTCCTGAAGGAGCAGGGCTGAACACGACGATAGCCCGCGCCGTATCGGGGCGACCTGCTCACCGGACATTCCCGTTCCTGCTCCGCCGACACGGTCTGCCGTCGGCGGTTCACTCACAGGTCCGCAGCACCGGGTCGGAGGGCGCCCGGGCCGTGCCGCCGCGTCGAAATCGGCCTTCCACGCCCACACGTGGCGTCGCGGTCTCGCGGAACGCGGTCCAGCTATGCGCCGGAAGCGGAAGCAGAGCCGTTTTTGTCCTTGCGTCTTGTGCGGCGCACTTTATTTTGTGCGTTGCGGGATCGCGATGGCGTCGCGGTCGCGCAGCCCTTCTTGGGCGTTTCCTCCCTAGACTTCGGGCCGCTCCTTCGGGAGTGGCCTTTTTTATTTCGGCGCCGCGTTCGGCACGATGGGTTCGTCGCGCAGGGCGCTATTCCGCGGCCATCCGGCGCGGCATCAGATCACCCAGATCGGACGCGACCTCGGCGATTACCGAACGCAGCACCTCCGCGAGATCGGAGAAGCTTGAACTCATCGCGAGGTTGACCTCGTTCATGTAGAGCGCGCGATTGATCTCGATCTGAAGGGCGTGGCGGCCGAGATTGGGCTCGCCGTAATGCTCGGTGATGAAGCCGCCCGCATAGGGCTTGTTGCGCACCACGCGAAAACCCCGGCTGCGAAACGCGGCCTCGAATCCGTCGATCACCGTCGGCGCGCAGGCTGTGCCGTAGCGGTCGCCGAGCACGATGTCGGCCTTGATCTCCACGTCCCGCCCGAGGCTCGAGGACGGCATGGAGTGACAATCGACGAGCACGCAATGGCCGTGGGTGCGGGTCGTCCGGTGGATGAGGCCGCGCAGCAGCCGGTGATAGGGCTTGTAGAGTCCCTCGATCCGCGCCGTCGCCTCGCTGACCGGCAGCCTCCGCGCGTAGATCTCCTGCCCGTCGGCCACGACGCGCGGAACGGTCCCGAGCCCACCCGCAACCCGCATCGACCGCGTGTTGGCGAAGGCCGGCAACCGGCCCTCGAACATGCGCGGGTCGAGCTCGAAGGGCTCGCGGTTCACGTCCAGAAAGGCGCGGGGAAAATTCGCCCGGAGGAGCGGCGCGCCGAGATCGATCACCGAGGCGAACAGGCGGTCGACATGCGCGTCCTCAGAGCGGCGCAGAGCCAGCGCGTCGAGCCGTGACGCTGCCACGAAATCCGGGGGGTAGACGGCCCCGGAATGGCCGGTATTGAAGACGAAGGGCAGAATGTGCGCCGCGGGCTCGTCGACCGCGAAGGCCGGGGCGAACCCGAAGACGTCTGGCTTGACCGGTTCGGGCACGATCATCGGCTGGTGGACACCCCGGCGGTTGCGTAAGCACGGCGGGCTCGCACTGTGGTGTGGGATCGACGGTCTGTCCACTCACCGGCGGCTGGCGCAGCCGCTCCCGGAACACGCGGCGCGCGCTGCGGGCTCCATCCTAACACCTTGTTTACCATCGCCTCCCTTTATGGGATCAACACCTCGACTCGAAGGCTCGGATCCGGCCGATGAAAATCCTGCTGGCGGAAGACGACAACGACATGCGCCGGTTTCTGGCCAAGGCGCTACAGAACGCGGGCTACGACGTCCTGTCCTTCGACAACGGCCTCTCCGCCTACAACCGGCTGCGTGAGGAACCGTTCGAGCTGCTGTTGACCGACATCGTGATGCCCGAGATGGACGGCATCGAGCTGGCGCGGCGGGCAACCGAGCTCGACCCCGACATCAAGGTGATGTTCATCACCGGTTTCGCGGCCGTCGCGCTGAACCCCGATTCCAAGGCTCCGAAGGACGCGAAGGTCCTGTCGAAGCCGTTCCATCTGCGCGATCTCGTCAACGAGGTCGAGAAGCTGCTGGCCGCCTGACGGGACGGGCTCGGCCCGCGTGCGGGCCGGAGCCCGGAGGGACGGATCGGCTCGGATGACCGATCCGCCTGTGACCCCATAGGCATAGGCAATTCGGCGCGCGCGCTCCTATATGACCGGAGGTCACGCGCGAGACGACGAACGCCATGCAGTCGGTCACGATCTACACCACGGCCTGGTGCCCTTATTGCTCGGCGGCGAAGAGCCTGCTGAAGGGGAAGGGGGTTGCCTTCCAGGAGATCGATGTCGAGCGCGTACAGGGCGCCCGCGGCACCATGGTCGAGAAGGCGGGCGGTCGCACCAGCGTGCCGCAGATCTTCATAGGCGCGACCCATGTCGGCGGCTGCGACGACCTCTACGCGCTCGATCGAGCCGGCAAGCTCGACCGTCTCTTGAAGGACACGGCGGATGCCTGACGCCCGCTTCACGGCCGCCTGCTTGCAGATGCGCTCGGGTCGGGATCCGGGCGTGAATCGCGACGCGGCCGTGGCTGGCGTGCGCGAGGCCGCTGCCCGCGGCGCGGCGTATGTGCAAACGCCCGAGATGACTTCCCTGGTCGAGCGGAGCCGGGAGCGGCTGTTCGCGCAGGTCACCGTTGAGGAGCAGGACCCGACCCTGGCCGCCCTGCGCGAAGCGGCCCGGCACACGCGGACGGTGGTTCAGATCGGCTCGATCGCTGTGCGATCGGGCGACAAGATCGCCAACCGGGCCTACCTGATCGGAGCCGACGGCGCGATCCTCGCGTCCTACGACAAACTTCATCTGTTCGACGTCGATCTTCCGAGCGGCGAGCGCTGGCGGGAATCGGCGACCTATACCGGGGGCGCGTGCGCGGTGGTCGCCAGTACCCCGTGGGCCATGCTCGGTCTGACGATCTGCTACGATATCCGCTTTCCCGGCCTGTACCGGGCTCTCGCCGAAGCGGGGGCCGAGGTGCTCACCGCGCCCGCCTGCTTCACGCGGCAGACCGGTGAAGCGCATTGGCATGTCCTGCAGAGGGCGCGCGCGATCGAGACCGGCTCCTTCGTGATCTCGGCGGCACAGGGCGGCCGGCACGAGGACGGGCGCGAGACGTTCGGGCACTCGCTGATCGTCGATCCGTGGGGCCGCGTGATCGCCGAGGCGGGCGATGCGGAACCCGGGTTCATCCTGGCGGAGATCGACTTGGCCCAGGTCGCTGAGGCCCGGGCGCGCATCCCATCCCTCAAGCACGGACGAACCTTCACGGTGGAGCGGGTCGGTGTCCCGGCTCAGGCCGCACAATAGGCAGCACAGCAAGCAAGAGAATGATCCGGTACAGTCTCATTTGTGAGGCCGGACACGGCTTCGAGAGCTGGTTCCCGTCCTCGGATTCCTACGATGCGCAGGTCGAACGCGGTCTTGTGACCTGCCCAATCTGCGACAGCGCCAAAGTCGGCAAGGCGCTGATGGTCCCCAATGTCGCGCGCACCGACCGCGCGCCTGCGACGCCGCCAGCCCGATCCGATGCGCCCGTGGCCATGATCGCCGAGCCCGAGCGGCAGGTGCGGGCCATGCTGCGGGCCCTGCGCGATCATGTCGTGGCGAATTCCGAACATGTCGGCGCGCGGTTCCCCGAGGAAGCACGCAAGATCCATTACGGCGAGGCCGAGGGGCGCTCGATCTACGGCGAGGCGAGCCCCGCCGAGGCGCGCGCGCTCATCGAGGAGGGGATCGAGGTGGCCGCCATCCCGATCCTGCCCGACGACCGCAACTGAGGCGGACGCTGAGGGCGCCCGCTCAAGACGTCCCGTCCGATCCGGTGGACGGGCAAACGGCGGAACGAACCGCCGAACCCTCCGCCGATGACGCGGCCTTCAGCCCTTGACGATCACGGGCGCAAAGCCGCGGTGCCGGCCACGGAGGCCAGGACGAATGAGGCGAGCGCATTCCAGCCGGCCAGGGAGATCCCGAGCACCCGCAGGGCGGCGACCGAGCAGTCGACGACCTTCGTGGATTGCAGAGCGTTGAGGAAGTCTCCGACCTGACCCGGATTGGCCCCGGTCCCTCCGCCGCAATCGGTCGGTCCCGGCCAGAAACCCCATTCCGCGCCCGCGTGGTAGATGCCGGTCCCCGCGCCGTACAGGAGACCGAGGGCCGCGAGCCCGAGGGCGATCCGGCCGAGACGCGCCGGCGCGAAGAGCGCGATGAGTCCGAGCGGAACGGCCGCATAATAGGGCAGGCGCTCGGTCAGGCAGAGCTTACACGGGGCGTAGCCGTAGCCGTACTGCAGCACGAGGACGGCGCCCAGGATGAGGAAGGAGAAGATCGCCAGCCACAGGCCCACGGTCTTCAGACGCAGTTCAGCCGTGCTGTTCATCGCTACAGGATCACCTTGAAGAGCAGGAAGCCGAGAATGATGACGGCGACGGAGATCGCCGCGACTGCGTTGAGGTGCCGGTCGAGCACGCCGCGGATCTGGACGCCATAGCGGCCCAGCAGCCCCGCCAGAATGAAGAATCGAGCGCCGCGCGTGACGATCGACAGCACGGTGAACCAGAAGAGGCTGTAATGCGCGAAGCCCGAGGTGATCGTGACGAGCTTGTAGGGAATCGGTGTGAGCCCTTTCAGCAGGATCACCCAATGGCCGTACCGCGCATACGAGTCCTGGAATGTCGCGGCCGAATTCTGCAGGCCGTAGAGACGGATCAGCCACGCGCCGAGTGAATCGAACAGGAGCGCCCCGATAGCGTAGCCGACGAGGCCTCCGAGGACCGAGGCGATCGTGGCGATCGTGGCGTAGAGCCAGACCCGATCCGGACGGCTTACCGCCATCGGCACCAGCATCGCGTCGGGTGGGACCGGGAAGAACGAGCTCTCAGCAAACGCCACGGCGCCGAGCGCGTAGGGCGCGGATGGCCTGCCGCTGAGGGCCAGGATCCACGCATAGAGCCGGCGGAGCATTCAACACCCTGGATTGAGCGAACGGCCGCTCTTTGAGCATAGGCGCCCGAGCATTGCCAGATCGCGGCCGCGCGCGAAAAACACTCTTGGCCCGTGCGGTCGAGTTGTGCGAAGAGCGCCTTGCACGCGGGTATGGCGGAATTGGTAGACGCGGGCGACTCAAAATCGCCAGCCGCAAGGCGTGGGGGTTCGATTCCCTCTACCCGCACCACGATATGCCCTCACGATCGAGCGGCGACGCGTGTCGCGATCCGGCGCTCCCGGCAAGTCCCGCCCCCGCGTCTCCGACGATATGGGTTTCGGACGGTCACCCTGACTTTGGCCGGCCGTCCACTATCTTCCTGGGCACGCGGCTCCATGGGCCGACCGTGCGGGCAGGTCGAGGCCGTGAGCAAGCGCCAGTGCGTCGCCATCCTGGGAGCCGGCATGGCCGGTGCGACGGCGGCGCGGAGCCTCGCCGAGGCCGGGCTGACGGTGCGCGTCTTCGACAAGGGACGCGGCGTCGGAGGCCGGATGGCGACCCGGCGGAATGCCGCGATGCAATTCGACCACGGCGCGCAATTCCTGCGGGCGCATGGGCATGCCTTCGCGAGGCGGGTCGAGGACTGGACGCTGCGGGGCGTCGTCTCACCCTGGGCCGGTGCGGGTCGTTCGGTGGGCGTACCCGGCATGACCGCGCCGGTTCGCGATCTCCTGACCGGCCTCTCGGTTGCAAGCGCGACCACGATCACGCGGATCTGCCGGAACGGGACGGAGTGGCATCTCGTCGATGCGTCGGGGGCTGTCCATGGACCGTTCGGCGCCTTGGGCATCACGTTTCCTGCGCCGCAGGTCGCCGCCCTGCTCGACGAATCCCACGTCGCTCTGCACGGCCTCGCACGCGTTTCCTACGCGCCCTGCTGGTCGCTGATGGTCGCGCTCGACGTGGCCGTGATGGAGAGCCTTCTCGAGCCGCGTGAGGATCCGGTCGGTCTCATCGCCCTCGATTCCTCCAAGCCGGGCCGGCCGGACGGGGTCCGGCTCGTTGTTCATGCCACCGCGGATTGGTCGCGGCGCAACTTAGAGGAACCGCGTGAGGCGGTCGCCGCCACTCTGATCCGGGCCGCAGGTCTGCATCTCAGCACCGCGTTGCGGCCCCTCTCCGTGGACGCGCATCGCTGGCGCTACGCGCAGGTCGAGTCGGCCCTCGGTTTGCCCTGCCTGTACGATCCCGCGATGCGGCTCGGTGCCGCCGGCGACTGGTGCCTCGGCGCGCGGATCGAGGCCGCACATGACAGCGGGTTGTCGCTCGCCGAGGCCATGCTGGCTGATCTGGGCGGGTCCGCGTGATACCGCCGATCGCGTTCCACCCTGCCTATGAGGCGAGCCTCCCATCCGGCCACCGCTTTCCGATGCGGAAATACGGCCTGTTGGCCGAGACGCTGATCGCCAAGGGGCTCGCGCCACTCGGATTCGTCACCCCGGAGCCGGCCAGCGCGGAAATCCTCGTCCGCGCCCACGATCCCGCCTACGTGGAGGCGGTCCTGAACTGCGCCGTACCGCGGGACATCGAGCGGGCGATCGGGCTGCCGATCGATGCGGCGGTCGTCCGGCGCTCACGCGCCTCCGTGGGTGGGACCTTGCTGGCAGCGCGTCTGGCGCTCCACGAGGGTTTGGCAGGCAGCGCCGCCGGCGGCAGCCACCACGCCCGGCGTGAGCAGGGCGCCGGCTTCTGCGTGCTGAACGATGTGGCCGTGGCTGCCCGGACGCTCCAGGCCGAGGGCCAGATCCGGCGCGCCCTCGTGATTGATCTCGACGTGCATCAGGGGGACGGGACCGCGGATTGCCTCTCTCTGAGCCCGGACTTGTTCACTCTCTCGATCCACTGCGAGAACAACTATCCTGCCCGTAAGATCGCCGGCGACCTCGACATCGGTCTGCCGGACCGGCTCGACGATTCGGGTTACCTCAAGGTGCTGCACGCGCGTCTGCCGTCGCTTCTCGATGCGCTCGCACCGGATCTCGTGTTCTACAATGCCGGCGTCGATCCCCACCGGGACGACCGCCTCGGCCGGCTCTGTCTGACGGATGCCGGCCTGCTGGCGCGGGATCGCTTCGTGGTCGCGCAGGCGCGATCGCGCGGGATCCCGCTCGTGGCGGTGATCGGCGGTGGATATACGAACGACGTGGACGCGCTGGCGCAGCGGCACGCGCTGGTCTTCGAGGCCTTGGCGGCCGAAGCCGCGGCAGACGCGTCGCCGAGGTGAGGCCTGGTTGCATCACATCGGGATCGAGAGCGGTGGCGCGGCCTTCGGGAAAGGTTTTGGGAAGGGCTGCTGCCCAGGATGAGACAGGCGCGGATTTTCGAAGTGCATCCGCAGCTTGCCTTCGCTGACATCCTTGAGGTTCGGCCATGCTCGCGCGGGTCTGGGACGTGGTGAAGGCGACGCTTGCCGTGTCGGCCCTGATCGCCGCCGCGCTCGTCTCGGCCGACAAGCTCGACCGGCAGCGAACGCAGCCCGTTGTCGGGGCAGCCTTCACGGAACCGGTCGCCACCGGGGCGATCACGCCGACCGTGCGGCCCTGAAGCCTGCCGCTTCCGCGCGCCGAGACCGCGCCGATCGTCCCGATCGGGGATCGGCGCTCTCCTGCTTCAGAGGCCGGCGCGTCTCCCCACGCCCTGCGCGGCGGGTCGTCCGCCTCACCAGCCGTTGATGCGCGGCCAGATCTCACCCGTGAAGCGGCCGTCGGCGATCACGTGGTAGCGATCATGCTGGGCGCCGGTGGCGCAGGCGTGATTCGGCAGGATGCGCAGACGCGCTCCGACCGGAAGGTCGGGCAGCGCGGCGGATGAGCCCTTCCGCAACGCCAGGATCCCGTGTTCCTGATTGGCGTCCTGCACGATCAGATCCGGATAGGGCCGGCCGGCGCGGCCACACGCGACACCGTAGCCCTGGTCGATGGCCTGCCGGGCGGTACCCCGGTCCCGCGAGAGGGCCATCCAGCCGGCATCCGTGATGATCCAGCCCTTGTCGCGCTGATGGCCGATCACCGTCGCCAGGACGGTCAACGCGATGTCGTCCACCGTGCAGGAACTCACGCCGGCCTGGAACAGGTCGCCGATCATGAAGACGCCGGCGCGCACCTCGGTGACGCCGTCGAGGCCCTCGGCATAGCGCGCGGTGGGCGTCGAGCCGACGCTGACCACCGGGCAGGGCAGGCCGGCTTCGCGCAGGGTCGAGGCCGCCGCGGCGGCGGCCTGGCGCTCGGCCTCGGCCGCCGCGCGCAGGGCTGCGGGGTCGCTCAATCCGTAGCTGTCGCCGGCATGAAGCAGCACGCCGCGCAGAACCGCCCCCTGGGCGAGCGCGCGGCCGATCGCGACGAGCCGCTCCGTATCGCCCGGGGCCACGCCGGAGCGATGGCCGTCGGCATCCACCTCGATCAGCACCGGCAGGGCATCACCGGCGCGGCGGCTCCAGGCGGCCACCGCCTCGGCCTGCTCGACGGAATCCAGGATCACGGCGAGATCCGTCCCCCAGTTCCGGCGGATCGCGCCGACCCGAACGAGCTTCTGCGGCGCGATCCCCACCGCGTAGATCATGTCCCGGACGCCACCCTCGGCGAAGTACTCCGCCTCCCGCAGGGTCGACACCGTGGCGGGGCCGGCCGGACTCGCCATGACCAGACGCGCGACGTCGAGGGACTTGGCGGTCTTGAGGTGCGGACGCAGGACGACGCGCCGCGCTTCGAGATGCGCACGCATCCGGGCGATGTTCGTCCGCACCTTGTCGGAGTCGAGGAGAAGGCACGGGGTTTCGAGGGCGTCGAGGCCGTCGCGCTCCGACAAAACCGCGTTCACACCGACCATCGACCCGCTCCCGACTCGCCGAAACCAGCGGCCTGATAGGCGCTGGCGGGCGCAGGTCCAAATCGGGCGCCTCGGCGAATCAGACCGGCGTCTAGGCGCAGGCCCGGTCGGCGGCCACGAAGGTCGCCGCATCCCGGGCGACATCGGCGGCCGGCTTGCCGGGACGGTAGAGGCTCGATCCGAGGCCGAACCCGTCGGCACCGGCCTGCCGCCAGCCGGCGATGCTGTCCGGCGTGACGCCGCCGACGGCCAGAACGCGCGCGTCGGGGGGCAGCACCGCCCGGTGCGCCTTGAGCGCGGCGGGGGTGGCGACATCCGCCGGGAAGAGCTTGAGCGCCGTCGCGCCGGCCGCGAGAGCCGCGAAGGCCTCCGTCGGCGTCTGGTAGCCCGGCAGCGAGATGAGGCCGGCCGCCACGGCGGCGCGGATCACGGCGGCATCGGTGTTGGGGGAGACCACGAGGGTCCCGCCCGCGGCGGCGACCGCCGCGACCTGGGCCGCCGTCAGGACCGTGCCGGCTCCAACCAGGGCACGCCCGGCCAGCTGCTCGGCCAGGAGGGCGATGCTCCGGAGCGGCTCGGGAGAGTTGAGCGGGACCTCGATGAGCGTGAAGCCCGCCGCGACCAGGGCCTCGCCCACATCCGGCGCCGCGTCGGGCGTCAGCCCGCGCAGGATGGCGACGAGCGGGCAGGCCGAGAAGGCCGCCGTATACCGATCGCGCAGCGTCATGCCCGCAGACTCCAGATGGCGTGGATGCCGGACGTCGTGGACCCGTCCGGCACGGGGACGGGACGTCCGCCCGCCTCGGTGATCGCGACGGCGTAGAGCGCGCCGAGAGCCCCGCCGCCGAGCAGGTGGACCGGACGGCGGGCGAGGTTCTCCCGGAGGCCGACATCGGCGCCGATCAGGATCCCGCTGGCATAGGCGGCGGCGTCCGCCGGCGCCAGTCGATCGAGAAGCACCCCGGCCCGGACCTCGAACAGGGTCGCGGCGAGGTTCTGCGATGCGAGGCCCCGGCGCAGGCCTCTCCGGAACGGCGCGCCGTCCCGGACGGTGCCGTCCAGCATCCCCGCCAGGACGCCGTGGCTCCGGAGAAGTCCGAACAGCTCGCCCGTCATCACGGTGGTGAAATCCGTGATCGCGCCGTCCGCGGTCTCGATCCACTTGTTGTGCGTGCCGGGCTGACAGAACAGCGCGCCCGGCGGTGCGGCGCCGGCGCGGATCGCGCCGAACACCTGGATCTCCTCGCCCCGCATCACGTCCGGCCGCTTGCCGTCCCGCAGGGCGACGCCCGGGACGATGAGCACCTCCGGGGCGACCTGCACGCTCGCTGCCGCGAGGCGTTCGAGCGTGGCCGGCGCCGTCACGTAGGGTGCCTCGTGCCAGCCCCGGCTGGAGCCCACCATCCCGACGGCGATGACCGGGAGAGCCCCCAGGCGCGCGCGCAGGGCCGCGATCTCGCCCGGATAGGCTGCGGGTGCCAGAGCGAGGACGCCCCGATCGTCCTGCAGGCTGTCCAGCACCGCGCCCTCGGCTGACATCGCGTAGGCGCGGCGGTTGGTCGTGCCCCAGTCGATGGCGAGATAAGCCGCTCGACCGGCCATCCGAACCTCCCAGCCTGTATTTGTCTGAGTTAATCGCGCCTTCGCGGCGGGTCAAGCGCCGCATACGCGGCGGCCCCCGGGGCGGGGGTATGAATATCACTCACGGGGGATTGTTGCGCCGCGTCCACCGTTTGCGATGGACTGTTCCCGGATGGATCGGCGATATGGCAGCAACAAATCAATTCCGGGAGTGACACGCTTGGCACGGGACGTGATCCTGGCAACCGACGGCCTGACGATGGAATTCAAGGGATTCCGGGCCGTCAACGGCGTGGCATTGCAGGTCGAGCGCGGGACGATCCACGCGCTGATCGGGCCGAATGGCGCCGGCAAGACCACCTGCTTCAACCTGCTGACCAAGTTCCTCATCCCGACCGCGGGAACGATCCGCTACAACGACCGCGACATCACCGGAATGCGGCCCGCCGACGTGGCCCGGCTGGGGCTGGTGCGCTCCTTCCAGATCTCGGCGGTGTTCCCGCATCTGACGGTGCTGGAGAACGTCCGGATCGCGCTGCAGCGCCGCCGCCGCGGCGACTCGTTCGACTTCTGGCGGGCCGAGCGTGTGCTGCGGGCGCTCAACGAGGAGGCGCTGGCGCTGGTCGAGGCCGTGGGCCTGTCCGAGTTCGCCGACGCCCTGGCGGTGGAGCTGTCCTACGGCCGCAAGCGCGCGCTGGAGATCGCCACCACGCTCGCCCTCGACCCCGAGATGCTGCTCCTCGACGAGCCGATGGCCGGCATGGGCCACGAGGACGTGGACCGGACCGCCGCGCTGATCCGCCGAGTCTCCAAGGACCGGACCATCCTGATGGTGGAGCACAACCTCTCGGTGGTGGCGTCCCTCTCGGACCGCATCACCGTCCTGGCCCGCGGCCAAGTGCTGGCCGAGGGCGATTACGCCACCGTTTCGAAGGATCCGCGCGTGGTCGAAGCCTATATCGGGGCGGGACATGCCTGAGGCGGCCCTGAAGACACCCACGCCAGCCGCGGCGACCGGCGCGCTGCTCACCGTCCGCGGCCTGGAGGGCTGGTACGGCGAGAGCCACGTCCTCCACGGAATCGACATCGACGTCCGGGCGGGCGAGGTGATCACGCTGCTCGGCCGCAACGGCGCGGGCAAGACCACGACCCTGCGGGCGATCATCGGCATCCTCGGCAAGCGCACCGGCTCGATCGTCTATGACGGCGTGGAGACCATCCGGATGGCCTCCCGCAACATCGCCCGCCTCGGCCTCGGCTATGTTCCGGAGGAGCGGGGAATCTTCGCGAGCCTGACGGTCCACGAGAACCTCATGCTGCCGCCGCGGGTGAAGCCGGGGGGCATGTCGGTGGCGGAGATCCACCAGCTCTTCCCGAACCTGAAGGAGCGGTCCGGCAGTCAGGGCACCAAGCTCTCCGGCGGCGAGCAGCAGATGCTCGCCATCGGCCGGATCCTGCGTACGGGCGCCAAGCTGATCCTCCTGGACGAGCCCACGGAGGGGCTCGCGCCGGTCATCGTCCAGCAGATCGGCCGGACGATCCAGCAACTCAAAGGGCAGGGTTACACCATCGTGCTGGTGGAGCAGAATTTCCGCTTCGCCCAGACCCTGGCGGACCGGCATTTCGTCATCGAGCAGGGCCGAGTGGTCGACATGATCCCCAATGCCGAGCTTGACGCCAATATCGACAAGCTGCACGCCTATCTCGGCGTCTGACATCACGACTTGCTCATGCGCCCAGGAATGCAGCGACGTTAGTCAAGGCGCCGTCATTCCGGGGCTCGCCGCAGGCGAGAACCCGGAAACCGGAACCACCGCAGGATCCGAGCGCCGCCGCGCGCTTCAATCCGACGGCGGCTCCGGAATGACGGCGACGGCTTTCGGTTCGTAAGAATAAAGACTTTAAGGGTCCAAGCGCTCCCCGTCGGTCCGAATACCGGGTCGGTGCGAGTGGGCACCGAAGATCGAGGATGGAAACGCAATGTTCGGACGTATCGCCCGGCCCGTGACCCTTGCCGCTCTCGCCGGTGCCCATCATCCTGTCTCTTATACACATCTCCGAGCCCACGAGACAAGAGGCAA
>CAXDNE010000163.1:0-16847 GCA_963990595.1 uncultured Methylobacterium sp. | reverse complement strand
CCGCGAGGGCGGCCGCACCGTCGGCGCCGGCGTCGTCGCCGCCATCAACGACTGAGCCCGGGCGGGCCGGCGCGTCGCGACAGACGATGCGCCGGTCCCGCGCAGTCACCCTGCGGATGGTCCGCCATCATCTCTGATCTCGGGCATGCGCCGGAGCTCGGATCATCCCTTTCGCTGTGACTCGCGCCGGCCTCCGTCTTGACGGGGTGCCGGCGTTGTCTTGTCGTGTCTCCACCTTGTCTTGGGGGAGACTCGGATGTTCGCGGATTTAACGCGGCGGGCCGGCCGATCTCTGGCCCTGATCTGTGTCGGCGTCATGCTCCTGCCGGGCGCGGCGCGGGGCGACGATCTGAGCGACGGCCGCTTTCGCGACGCGGTGATCAAGCAGGTCCGGATCGGCCGGCCGGAGGTGACGATCGACCTCGAGGCCGATCCGGCGCAGCTCAGCATCGGCACCAGGACGCTCGATCTCACAAACCTCTATCAGCGTGTCCAGGGGCTCCCCCAAGGCCGAGCGCCGGCGGGAAATCGAGGACTTCCTCGGCATCGCCTTCGCCAAGGCGACCCCTGCGCCGGAGCTGGGCGATTTCGCGGCGATCAAGGCCCGCCTGCGCGTGCAGCTGGTGCCGGATGAGATCCTTCAGCAGAGCCCGCAGATCGCGCATCGCCGGTTCTCCGAGACGCTGCACGTCGTCTACGTGCTCGACGAGCCCGAGCGCTACCAGTACGTGACCCGCGCGATGATCGCCGGCTGGCGCGTCGATCCCGCCGTGGTGGAAGCCGCGGCGGTGCGGAACCTCGCGGCGAACTCCAAGGATGCGCCGTTCCAGCTCATCGTCGCGGACCGCGCACCCATCATCGCCCTCGCCAGGGACGACGACAATTACGCCCTCGCGCGGCTGCTCGTGCCGGACTGGCTCGAGGAGATCCGCAGGGCGCTGAAGGTCGACAGCATCACGCTGGCCGGGCCGACCCGGAACCTGCTGATGGCGTGGCCGGCCGGAAGTCCCGCGCGGCGCGCGCTGGCCGCGGAGGCCACCAAGCAGATGCGCGCCGGCCCCTATGGCCGAAGCGACGAGCTGTTCCGCTTCGACCGGAGCGGGCTCAGGCCCCTGACCGCGGCCGAGCGGGCGGATCACGGCCGGTGATCCGCCGCGATCGGCGGCGAACCCCTTGCAAGCCGGCCCGCGATGGGGCATTGGGCAACGCGCTAGGAGTGTAGCTCAACTGGTCAGAGCGCCGGTCTCCAAAACCGGAGGTTGCGGGTTCGAGTCCCTCCACTCCTGCCAGACATCCTGCCCGATCCCGCGCGGTGGCCCGGTCGACAAGGCCGCGGAGTTGCGCTAGAGCGGGCCCAATCCGAGATCTGAAGCGACCGTCGGTGCGGACCCATCCGGGTCCTCGGCGCCGACATTCGCATTCCCGGATGCGGTCTCTGCCTCGGGGCCGAACACGCACAGACACTGGCGCCATGGCATCGAACGAAGCGACCAAGAAGGTGGACCTGGTGCGCGGCGCAGCCCGCGGTCCCGCGAACCCGCCGCCGGCCCGGCCGGCGACCCCGACCCGGGCGCCGCAGAAGCGCGCCACGCCGGGCGAGTTCTTCGCGCAGGTTCGCGACGAGGCGCGCAAGGTCACATGGCCGTCCCGCCGGGAGACCACGATCACGACGATCATGGTCTTCGTGATGGTCGTGGTCACCAGCCTGTTCTTCACGGTGGTCGACCAGGCCCTGCGCTTCGTGGTGGGCCTGATCCTGGGCCTCTGAGGCCGGATCACCATCGAACGAGGGCGACCTCGCGGACTTGTCGGAGTTGAACGGAACCGTGTCGAAGCGCTGGTACATCGTCCACGCCTACTCGAACTTCGAGAACAAGGTCGCCCAGTCCATCAAGGATCAGGCGGCTCAGCGCGGGCTGACCGAGCTGTTCGACGAGGTGATGGTCCCGACCGAGAAGGTCGTGGAGGTGCGCCGCGGCCGGAAGGTCGATGCCGAACGCAAGTTCTTCCCCGGCTACGTGCTGGTGAAGTGCGACCTCACCGACGAGGTCTACCACCTCATCAAGAACACCCCGAAGGTCACGGGCTTCCTCGGGGCCGACAAGTCGAAGCCGGTGCCGATCCCCGACGCCGAGGCCGAGCGCATCAAGGGCCAGGTCGCCGAGGGCGTCGACCGGCCGAAGCCCTCGATCTCCTTCGAGATCGGCGAGACCGTCCGGGTGTCCGACGGTCCCTTCGCGAGCTTCAACGGCACCGTCGAGGAGATCGACGAGGCCCGCTCCCGCCTCAAGGTGGCCGTGTCGATCTTCGGACGCGCCACCCCGGTGGAGCTCGAATACGCCCAGGTCGAGAAGGCCTGAGCCTTCGGAATTCGGCGGCCCATCGGCTGCCTGCCTTTCCCGGCCGTCGCTGCGCGGCGGCCGTGAAGCCGCCGCATCCGATTGAGGAGGCGGCACCATCCGCGGGAGAACCGCCCGGCTTCGCCTCCGGGATCCACGGCTCGCACCGCGACCTGCAACCGTCCGACCCGCCGCGCTTCAGGCCGCGTGGGGGCGGATCCTCATTGGGAGCAGTCCCATGGCGAAGAAGATCACGGGCTACGTGAAGCTTCAGGTCCCGGCCGGCGCCGCCAACCCGTCGCCGCCGATCGGTCCCGCGCTCGGTCAGCGCGGCCTCAACATCATGGAATTCTGCAAGGCCTTCAACGCGAAGACCGCGCAGATGGAGAAGGGCACTCCGATCCCGGTGATCATCACCGCGTATCAGGACCGCTCCTTCACCTTCGAGATGAAGCAGCCCCCGGTCACCTTCTTCCTCAAGAAGGCCGCCGGTCTGAAGCTCGGCAAGAAGCCCGCCTCCGGCTCCAAGACCCCGGGCAAGGGCCCGACGGTCGGCAAGATCACCGAGGCGCAGCTCCGCGAGATCGCCGAGAAGAAGATGCCCGACCTGAACTGCGACTCGGTCGATTCGGCCGTCGCGATGATCCGTGGCTCCGCGCGGGCCATGGGCCTCGATGTCGTCGCCTAAGGGAGGGCAGCATGGCTAAGGAAGGCAAGCGCATCCGCGCCGCCCGCGAGGGCATCGAGGTCACCAAGCTCTATCCCCTCGACGAGGCGATCAAGCTGGTGAAGGAGCGGGCCACCGCGAAGTTCGACGAGACCGTCGAGGTCTCCATGAACCTCGGTGTCGATCCCCGTCACGCCGACCAGATGGTCCGCGGCGTCTGCAACCTGCCGAACGGCTCCGGCCGGACGGTGCGGGTTGCGGTCTTCGCCCGCGGCGCCAAGGCGGACGACGCCAAGGCCGCCGGGGCCGACATCGTCGGCGCCGAGGATCTCCTGGAGATCGTGCAGAGCGGCAAGATCGAGTTCGATCGCTGCATCGCGACTCCCGACATGATGCCGCTGGTCGGCCGTCTCGGTAAGGTGCTGGGCCCGCGCGGCCTGATGCCGAACCCGAAGGTCGGCACCGTCACCATGGACGTGAAGGGCGCCGTCGCCGGCGCCAAGGGTGGCTCGGTGGAGTTCCGCGTCGAGAAAGCCGGCATCGTCCATGCCGGCGTCGGCAAGGTCTCGTTCGACGCCGACAAGCTCGTCGAGAACATCAAGGCCTTCGCGGACGCCGTCGCCAAGGCGAAGCCCGCGGGCGCCAAGGGCACCTACGTCCAGCGCATCGCCGTCACCTCGACGATGGGCCCGGGCGTGAAGGTCGAGCCGAATACGGTCCTGACCGCCTGAGGCACGGCACAGCGTCGACGCTGCGGAGCGCCCGGCCGGAAACGGCCGGGCGTTTTCCGTTGCGGGGCGCGGATGGGGTGGCTGTCCCGCGTCCCCATCCTGGCGCGCCGGCGGAACGGTCCGCTCGACACGGGCTCGACGGCCGATCTGGCGCCATGCGCCCGGGACGGGGTGGAAAATAAACCCCTGCCGCTTTTCCCGGGCCGGTGGAGGGACAGCGGCGCAGCTCTCCCTCACGCCATTCTTAACCGCGAAGGGGGGCGCCAACGCACGCGGCTGTGCTAGATAGGCCGCTATGCGATGCACCCTGACGGTCACCTCCCAGCGACGCATCCTGTGCGTCTTTCCCGCCTATACGCCGTCCTTCGGCACCTTCTCGCATGCCTACCCGCTGATGGGCGGGGTGAAGGCTTTCATGCCGCCGCAGGGGCTGCTGCTGATCGCAGCCTACATGCCGGAGGCCTGGGAATGCCGGTTCATCGATGAGAATATCCGCCGCGCGAGCGCGGCGGACTTTGCCTGGGCCGACGCGGTCTTCGTCTCCGGCATGCACATCCAGGAGCCGCAGATCCACGACATCCGCGACCGGGCCCGCGCCGCCGGCAAGGTCACGGTGCTGGGCGGCCCGTCGGTCTCCGGCGCCCCGGAGAAGTACGGCGATTTCGACTATCTCCATATCGGCGAGATCGGCGACGCCACCGACCAGCTCGTCGCCCGCCTCGACGCCGACATCGTGCCCCCGCCCGCCCAGGTGGTGCTGGAGACGAAAGACCGCCTCGCGCTCGCCGACTTCCCGTCCCCGGCCTACGACCGCGTGCCGCTCAAGCGCTACCTGATCGGCTCGCTGCAATTCTCCTCGGGCTGTCCGTATCGCTGCGAGTTCTGCGACATCCCGCAGCTCTACGGCCGGCAGCCGCGCCTGAAGAGCCCCGAGCAGATGTGCGCCGAGCTCGACGCCATCGTCAGCCAGCCGGGGCATCCGGCGGTGGTCTACTTCGTCGACGACAACTTCATCGGCAACCGCAAGGCGACCCGCGAGATGCTGCCGCACCTCGTGGCGTGGCAGAAGAAGAACAACTACCCGCTCCAGTTCGCCTGCGAGGCGACGCTGAACATGGCCAAGCAGCCCGAGATCCTCGAGCTGATGCGGCAGGCGAACTTCATGACGGTGTTCGTCGGCATCGAGACGCCGGAGGCGGACGCCCTCAAGGGCATCGATAAGACCCACAATGCCGCCGTGCCGATGTACGAGGCGATCGAGACCCTCAATTCCTACGGCCTTGAGGTGACCTCGGGCATCATCCTGGGCCTCGATTCCGACACCGACAAATCCGAGCAGAACCTGATCGACTTCATCGACCGCTCGGCCATCCCCGTCCTGACCATCAACCTGCTCCAGGCGCTGCCCAAGACCCCGCTCTGGGACCGGCTGGAGCGCGAGGGCCGGCTCGTCCACGACGCCAGCCTCGAATCGAACGTGCTGTTCAAGCGCCCCCACGACACCGTGGTGGGGAGCTGGCGCCGCGCCATCGCCCATGCCTACACGCCGGAGAAGATCTTCGAGCGCTTCAAGCACCAGTGCGACGTTACCTATCCCAACCGCATCACCACGCCGACGGCCGGCAAGCTGACCGTCACCAACCTGCGCCGGGGTCTGATCCTCGGCTTCAACATCATCACCCGGGTCGGGCTCTTCTCCGATTATCGCACGGCGTTCTGGAGCGCGGCCGGCCACGCGCTGAAGCGCGGCCAGATCGAGGCGGTGTTCAACATGGGCTTCGTCGCCCATCACCTGATCCGGTTCACCCGCGAAGCCCTGCGCGGCGAGCACAACGCCTCCTTCTACGCCGCCAAGGCCGCCGAGGCGAAGGAAGCCCGCGACCGGAGCTGGTGGGAGGCGGCACGGCGCAAGCTGGCGCCGGAGCGCGAGGCGGCGTAGCCTGCGATCCGGGCTGGCGCCAAGCGATGCAGCCGCGGCAAGGCTCCCCCGCAAGCCCTTGCCTGCGGCGGAAAAGTCGCGCTTCGGCCCTTGGCAGGCGGCTTGCTAGGCTCTATACACCGCGCCTCACGCATTTCATCCTCACGGAAGGAGACGGCCAATCGGCCGGTTTCCGCTCGAAATGTCGCCCGGGCAACCGGGTGGCACTGGCCGGAAGGATCCCAGGGGCGACGAGCCCCGCGGAGCCTTGTCCGGCCATGTCCTGTCCGAGACTGCAGGTGCCGGTTCGCCGGCTTAATCCGCCAGCCTGCACAGACGGGGAAGACCGAATTCGAAAAGCCCCGCCCGGCCCCGGCCGCGGAGGGGTGTCGGTTTGAACCAACTCGCCCGAGGCGGCCTCCAGGGGCACGCGCGGGGACAGGGCCGCGAAGCGTCGTTCGGACGTTCCCGGTCTTTCTGAAGGCCGAGACCACGTCCGGGCGGCATGTGCAACCGGCGGGCCCGAAACCGGGTTCCGCCAACCGGAGAGAGCCCAGTGGACCGGACAGCTAAAGCTGATCTCGTCTCGACGCTCAACGGCGTGTTCAGTCAGAGCGCCGTCGTCGTCGTGGCCCACTACAAGGGCCTCACGGTCGCCGACATGCAGAAGCTGCGCTCGCAGATGAAGCAGGCCGGCGCCACCGTGAAGGTCGCCAAGAACAGCCTCGCCGGCATCGCACTCGATGGCACGGACGTCGCCTCCATCAAGCCGCTCCTGAAGGGCCCGACCCTGCTCGCCTATTCCGGCGACCCGGTCGCTGCCGCGAAGGTCGCGGTCGATTTCGCCAAGGCCAACGACAAGCTCGTGATCCTCGGCGGCGCGATGGGGAAGACCGCCCTGAACCCGGACGGCGTGAAGGCGCTCGCCTCGCTCCCGTCCCTCGACGAACTGCGCGCCAAGATCGTGGGCCTCATCCAGGCTCCCGCGACCAAGGTGGCCCAGGTCGTCAACGCGCCGGCTTCCAAGCTCGCCCGCGTGTTCGGGGCCTATGCCAAGAAGGACGAGGCCGCCTGAGGCCCTTCAAAAATCATCCGTTCGAACCGATATTGAGAGGAATTCACCATGGCTGATCTCGCCAAGCTCGTCGACGACCTGTCCTCGCTGACCGTGCTCGAGGCCGCTGACCTGGCCAAGATGCTCGAGGAGAAGTGGGGCGTCTCGGCGGCTGCCGCCGTCGCCGTCGCCGCTGGTCCGGCCGCCGGTGGTGGCGCTGCCGCCGCCGCCGAGGAGCAGACCGAGTTCACGGTCGTCCTGGCTTCGGCCGGCGACAAGAAGATCGAGGTCATCAAGGAGGTCCGCGCGATCACCGGCCTCGGCCTCAAGGAGGCCAAGGACCTGGTCGAGGGCGCGCCGAAGCCGATCAAGGAAGGCGTTGCCAAGGACGAGGCCGAGAAGCTCAAGGCCCAGCTCGAGAAGGCCGGCGCCAAGGTCGAGCTCAAGTAAGTCGACGATGGGCCGGCCCCGGCCCATCACCCCACGGAGGCTCCGCGGGAGCCTGTCGTGACCGGAGCCCGCGGGTGCTGCACCCGCGGGCTTTAGGCCGCTTCGGCGGATGGTCCCTTGAGGGACTGGCAAGAGATTCGGTTCAGTGGCGCGGCCCGGCGGGGCGCGCGTCACGGCCCGGCGCGGGAGGTCCCTTCGGGAACGCTTCCCCGGGCGTGAGGCACGCGGGTAGGAGCGAGGTCACATGGCCAACACGCTGGTCGGTCGCAAGCGCATTCGGAAGTTCTTCGGCAAGATCAAGGAAGTTGCCGAGATGCCGAACCTCATCGAGGTTCAGAAGGCGTCCTACGACCAGTTCCTGATGGTCGACGAGCCCGAGGGCGGGCGCGCCGACGAGGGGCTGCAGAGCGTGTTCAAGTCGGTCTTCCCGATCTCCGACTTCGCCTCCACCGCCCTCCTCGAATTCGTGCGCTACACGTTCGAGGCGCCCAAATACGACGTGGACGAGTGCCGCCAGCGCGGCATCACCTTCGCGGCCCCGCTGAAGGTCACGCTGCGCCTCATCGTGTTCGATGTCGATCCGGACACCCAGGCCAAGTCGGTCAAGGACATCAAGGAGCAGGACGTCTACATGGGCGACATGCCCCTGATGACGGAGAACGGCACCTTCATCGTCAACGGCACCGAGCGCGTCATCGTCTCGCAGATGCACCGCTCGCCGGGCGTGTTCTTCGACCACGACAAGGGCAAGACCCACTCCTCGGGCAAGCTCCTGTTCGCCGCCCGCATCATCCCGTACCGGGGCTCCTGGCTCGACGTCGAGTTCGACGCCAAGGACATCGTGCATGTCCGCATCGACCGGAAGCGCAAGCTGCCGGCGACGTCGCTGCTCTACGCCCTGGGCCTCGACGGCGAGGAGATCCTGTCGACCTTCTACAACAAGGTCGTCTACGACCGGGACGGCGCCGACTGGCGCGTGCCGTTCGATGCCGAGCGCATGAAGGGCATGAAGGCCACCGTCGACCTGATCGACGCCGATTCCGGCGAGGTCGTGCTCGAGGCCGGCAAGAAGCTCAACGCCCGCAACGCCCGCCAGATCACCGAGAAGGGCACCAAGTTCCTCAAGGCGACCGACGAGGATCTCGTCGGCCAGTACATCGCCGAGGATCTCGTCAACGCGCAGACCGGTGAGATCTGGGCCGAGGCCGGCGAGGAGATCACCGACAAGCTCCTGAAGAGCCTGGAGGAGGTCGGCATCGCCGAGCTCACGGTGCTCGACATCGACCACGTCAATGTCGGTCCCTACATCCGCAACACGCTGGCGGTGGACAAGAATTCCAGCCGCGAGGGCGCGCTGTTCGACATCTACCGGGTCATGCGCCCGGGCGAGCCGCCGACCCTCGAGACCGCCGAGGCGATGTTCCACTCGCTGTTCTTCGACGCGGAGCGCTACGACCTCTCGGCCGTGGGCCGCGTGAAGATGAACATGCGCCTCGACCTCGACGCCGCCGACACCGTGCGTACGCTCCGCAAGGAGGACATGCTGGCGGTGGTCAAGGCGCTGGTCGAGCTGCGCGACGGCAAGGGCGAGGTCGATGACATCGACCACCTCGGCAACCGCCGCGTCCGCTCGGTGGGCGAGCTCATGGAGAACCAGTACCGCCTGGGCCTCCTGCGCATGGAGCGCGCCATCCGCGAGCGCATGAGCCAGGTCGATATCGACACGGTCATGCCGCAGGACCTGATCAACGCGAAGCCCGCGGCCGCGGCCGTGCGCGAATTCTTCGGCTCGTCGCAGCTGTCGCAGTTCATGGACCAGACCAACCCGCTCTCCGAGGTGACGCACAAGCGCCGCCTCTCGGCCCTGGGCCCGGGCGGTCTGACCCGCGAGCGCGCCGGCTTCGAGGTGCGCGACGTGCACCCGACCCATTACGGCCGCATCTGCCCGATCGAGACGCCGGAAGGCCCGAACATCGGCCTGATCAACTCGCTCGCAACCTTTGCGCGCGTGAACAAGTACGGCTTCATCGAGACCCCGTTCCGGCGCGTGCGCGACGGCGTGGTCACCGACGAGGTCGCCTACCTCTCGGCCATGGAGGAGGCGAAGTACTACGTCGCCCAGGCGAACGCCCAGATGGACGAGAACCGCAAGCTCACGGAGGACCTCGTGGTCTGCCGCCGGGCCGGCGAGGTGATCGTCGTCGGGCCTGAGCGCGTCGACCTCATGGACGTGTCGCCGAAGCAGCTCGTGTCGGTCGCCGCGGCGCTGATCCCGTTCCTCGAGAACGACGACGCCAACCGCGCGCTCATGGGCTCGAACATGCAGCGCCAGGCGGTGCCGCTGGTCCGCGCCGATGCCCCGTTCGTGGGCACCGGCATGGAGGCGGTGGTCGCCCGGGATTCCGGCGCCGCCATCGCGGCCCGCCGGACCGGCATCGTCGATCAGGTGGACGCCACCCGTATCGTCATCCGCGCCACCGAGGAGGCCGACGCCAACAAGCCGGGCGTCGACATCTACCGGCTGCAGAAGTTCCAGCGCTCCAACCAGTCGACCTGCATCACGCAGAAGCCGCTGGTCCGCGTCGGCGAGTTCGTGAAGAAGGGCGAGATCATCGCCGACGGTCCCTCGACCGAGTTCGGCGAGCTGGCGCTCGGCCGGAACGTGCTCGTCGCGTTCATGCCGTGGAACGGCTACAACTTCGAGGACTCGATCCTGCTCTCCGAGCGGATCGTGAAGGATGACGTGTTCACCTCGATCCACATCGAGGAGTTCGAGGTGATGGCCCGCGACACCAAGCTCGGGCCGGAGGAGATCACCCGCGACATCCCGAACGTCTCCGAGGAGGCGCTCAAGAACCTCGACGAGGCGGGCATCGTCTATATCGGCGCCGAGGTGAATGCGGGCGACATCCTCGTCGGCAAGATCACCCCGAAGGGCGAGAGCCCGATGACGCCGGAGGAGAAGCTGCTCCGCGCCATCTTCGGCGAGAAGGCCTCGGACGTGCGCGACACCTCGCTGCGGGTGCCGCCGGGCGTCACCGGCACGATCGTCGAGGTCCGGGTGTTCAACCGCCACGGCGTCGACAAGGACGAGCGCGCCCAGGCGATCGAGCGCGAGGAGATCGAGCGGCTCGCCAAGGACCGCGACGACGAGCAGGCGATCCTCGACCGCAACACCTACGCCCGCCTCGCGGACGTGCTGATCGGTCAGGCGCCGGTGGCCGGCCCGAAGGGCTTCAAGAAGGACACCACGCTCACCCGCGAGCTGATCAACGACTACCCGCGCTCGCAATGGTGGCAGTTCGCCGTCATCGACGACCGTCTCATGACCGAGATGGAGGCGATGCAGAAGCAGTACGACGAGTCGAAGAAGCGTCTCGAGCAGCGCTTCCTCGACAAGGTCGAGAAGCTGCAGCGCGGCGACGAATTGCCCCCCGGCGTCATGAAGATGGTCAAGGTCTTCGTGGCGGTGAAGCGCAAGATCCAGCCGGGCGACAAGATGGCCGGCCGTCACGGCAACAAGGGTGTCGTGTCGCGGATCGTGCCGATCGAGGACATGCCGTTCCTGGAGGACGGGACGCATGCCGACATCGTGCTCAACCCGCTGGGCGTGCCCTCGCGCATGAACGTCGGCCAGATCCTGGAGACGCATCTGGGCTGGGCGGCTGCGGGCCTGGGTCGCAAGGTGTCGAAGGCGGTGGATGCCTATCTGAAGACGCAGGACATCGCGCCGCTGCGGGAGGAGATGAAGGCGATCTACTCCCCCGGCGAGCTCGACGGCCTGTCGGACGAGGAGCTGGCCGAGGCCGGCAACAACGTCCGCCGTGGCGTGCCGATGGCCACCCCGGTCTTCAACGGCGCCAAGGAGGCCGACATCGAGCAGATGCTGGAGATGGCCGGTCTCGACCGCTCGGCGCAGTCGACGCTCTACGACGGGCGCACCGGCGAGCCCTTCGACCGCAAGGTCACCATGGGCTACATCTACATGCTGAAGCTCCACCACCTCGTGGACGACAAGATCCACGCCCGGTCGATCGGCCCGTACTCGCTCGTCACCCAGCAGCCGCTGGGCGGCAAGGCGCAGTTCGGCGGCCAGCGCTTCGGCGAGATGGAGGTCTGGGCGCTGGAGGCCTACGGCGCGGCCTACACGCTGCAGGAGATGCTCACGGTGAAGTCGGACGACGTGGCCGGCCGCACCAAGGTCTACGAGGCGATCGTCCGCGGAGACGACACCTTCGAGGCCGGCATCCCCGAGAGCTTCAACGTGCTCGTCAAGGAGATGCGCTCGCTCGGCCTCAACGTCGAGCTGACGTCCTCCAAGAAGGCCGCCAACGACCAGCTGGAGCCGCCGGCCGACGCGGCCGAGTAAGACAGCGAAAAAACCTCCCGTGGCGGCGCTTGTCCGCCGCCACGGTCGAGCGGGAAGGGGAGGGGCCTTCCAGGGTTCGACGACGGTGAGCAGCGCCCGCGCGGGGCGCGGCGCCGGATTGTTTTCAGGACGCGGTGGCCCGGCGCGGGGCTGCCGGCGTCAACAAGGAGCGGATCATGAACCAAGAGGTCATGAACCTTTTCAACCAGCAGGCCACGCCGGTCAGCTTCGACCAGATCAAGATCTCGATCTCGTCCCCGGAGAAGATCCTCTCCTGGTCGTACGGCGAGATCAAGAAGCCCGAGACCATCAACTACCGGACCTTCAAGCCCGAGCGCGACGGCCTGTTCTGCGCGCGCATCTTCGGGCCGATCAAGGACTACGAGTGCTTGTGCGGCAAGTACAAGCGCATGAAGTACAAGGGCGTCATCTGCGAGAAGTGCGGCGTCGAGGTCACCCTCGCGCGCGTCCGGCGCGACCGCATGGGCCATATCGAGCTGGCCGCCCCCGTCGCGCATATCTGGTTCCTGAAGTCGCTGCCGAGCCGTATCGGCCTGCTGCTCGACATGGCGCTCAAGGATCTCGAGCGGATCCTGTACTTCGAGTCGTACTGCGTCATCGAGCCGGGCCTCACCCCCCTGAAGGAGCGTCAGCTCCTGACGGAGGAGGAGTACCTGCGCGCTCAGGAGGAGTACGGCGAGGACTCGTTCACCGCCATGATCGGCGCCGAGGCCATCCGGCGCATCCTGCAGGAGCTCGACCTCGACAAGATCGCCAACGATCTGCGCGAGGAGATCGCCGTCACCACCTCGGAGCTGAAGCCCAAGAAGCTCCTGAAGCGCCTCAAGATCATCGAGGCGTTCCAGCAGTCGGGCAACAAGCCCGAGTGGATGATCCTCACGGTCGTGCCCGTGATCCCGCCGGACCTGCGCCCGCTGGTGCCGCTGGATGGCGGCCGCTTCGCGACCTCCGACCTCAACGACCTGTACCGCCGCGTCATCAACCGCAACAACCGCCTGAAGCGGCTGATCGAGCTGCGCGCGCCCGACATCATCATCCGCAACGAGAAGCGGATGCTGCAGGAGGCCGTCGACGCCCTGTTCGACAACGGCCGTCGCGGCCGCGTGATCACGGGCGCCAACAAGCGCCCGCTGAAGTCGCTCGCCGACATGCTGAAGGGCAAGCAGGGCCGGTTCCGCCAGAACCTGCTCGGCAAGCGCGTCGACTACTCGGGCCGCTCGGTCATCGTGGTCGGCCCGGAGCTGAAGCTGCACCAGTGCGGCCTGCCCAAGAAGATGGCGCTGGAGCTGTTCAAGCCGTTCATCTACGCGCGCCTCGACGCCAAGGGATTCTCCGCCACGGTGAAGCAGGCGAAGAAGCTGGTCGAAAAGGAGAAGCCGGAGGTCTGGGACATCCTCGATGAGGTGATCCGCGAGCACCCGGTGATGCTGAACCGCGCGCCGACGCTCCACCGCCTCGGCATCCAGGCCTTCGAGCCGAAGCTCATCGAGGGCAAGGCGATCCAGCTGCACCCGCTGGTCTGCGCCGCGTTCAACGCCGACTTCGACGGCGACCAGATGGCCGTGCACGTCCCGCTGTCGCTCGAGGCGCAGCTGGAAGCGCGCGTCCTGATGATGTCGACGAACAACATCCTGCACCCGGCCAACGGTCAGCCGATCATCGTGCCGTCGCAGGACATCGTCCTCGGCCTCTACTACCTGTCGATCGTGGCCGAGGGGGCGCCGGGCGAGTACAAGCCGGGCAACACCAAGAACCCGATGCAGGGCGTCTACGGGGACATGGGCGAGCTGGAGCATGCTCTCGCCGCCAAGGCCGTGTCGCTGCATTCCAAGATCAAGTGGCGCTGGACCGGCATCGGCCCGGACGGCGAGCCCCTGACCAAGACCTACGAGACCACCCCCGGTCGCGTGATCCTGTCCGGCGCCCTGCCGAAGCACGCCAAGGTGCCCTTCGACGTCGTCAACAAGCTGATGACCAAGAAGGAGATCTCGGCGATGATCGACACCGTCTACCGCCACTGCGGTCAGAAGGAGTCGGTGATCTTCTGTGACCGGATCATGGCGCTGGGCTTCACCCACGCGTTCAAGGCCGGCATCTCGTTCGGCAAGGACGACATGGTCGTGCCGGACAACAAATGGTCGATCGTCGACACGACGCGCGCGCTCGTGAAGGATTACGAGCAGCAGTACAACGACGGCCTGATCACCCAGGGCGAGAAGTACAACAAGGTGGTCGATGCCTGGGCCAAGTGCTCGGACAAGCTGGCCGCCGAGATGATGGGCCGCATCTCCAGCGTCCAGAAGGACGAGCACGGTGCCGACAAGCAGGTCAACTCGATCTACATGATGAGCCACTCGGGTGCCCGTGGCTCGCCTGCCCAGATGAAGCAGCTCGCGGCGATGCGCGGCCTCATGGCCAAGCCGTCGGGCGAGATCATCGAGACCCCGATCATCTCGAACTTCAAGGAAGGTCTGGACGTGCTGGAGTACTTCAACTCCACGCACGGTGCCCGTAAGGGCCTGGCCGACACCGCCCTGAAGACCGCCAACTCCGGCTACCTGACCCGCCGCCTCGTCGACGTGGCTCAGGACGCGGTGATCCGCGAGGTGGATTGCGGCACGACCAGCGGCATCAAGATGCGCGCCATCGTCGATGCCGGCCAGGTCGTGGCGACGCTCGCCACCCGGATCCTGGGCCGCGCCACGGCCGAGGATCTGGTGGCGGCCGACGGCACCGTGATCGTCAAGACCGGCGAGACCATCGAGGAGAAGCACCTGCCGGCGATCAACGCCGCCGGCATCCAGGAGGTGAAGATCCGCTCGGTGCTGGTCTGCGCCACCAAGAGCGGCGTCTGCGCCACCTGCTACGGGCGCGACCTCGCCCGCGGCACGCCCGTCAACATGGGCGAGGCCGTCGGCGTCATCGCGGCGCAGTCGATCGGCGAGCCGGGCACGCAGCTCACGATGCGCACCTTCCACATCGGTGGTGCGGCCCAGATCGCCGACTCGTCCTTCATCGAGTCGAGCTTCGAGGGCACGATCAAGATCCGCAACCGGGCCATCGCCAAGAACACGGACGGGGATCTGATCGCCACAGGCCGCAACGTGGCGGTCGTCATCGTCGGGTCGGACGGGGTCGAGCGGGCGGTCCACCGCCTGCAGTATGGCGCCAAGCTCCGGGTCGACGAGGGTGACAAGATCAAGCGCGGGCAGCGGATCGCCGAGTGGGATCCCTACACCCGTCCGATCCTCACCGAGGTCGACGGCATCGTGGCCTACGAGGACCTTGTCGACGGCCAGTCCATGACCGAGACCACCGACGAGTCGACCGGCATCGCCAAGCGCGTCGTCGTCGACTGGCGCGGCTCGGCCCGGACCTCGGACCTGAAGCCCGCGATGGTCGTGGTCGACCGGGACGGCAAGGCGCTCAAGCTGCCCCGCGGCTCGGACGCCCGCTACTTCCTGCCGGTCGACGCCATCATCGGCTTCGATCCGGGCGCGACGGTCAAGGCCGGCGACATCCTGGCCCGCGTCTCGACCGACTCGGCCAAGACCCGCGACATCACCGGCGGTCTGCCGCGGGTGGCGGAGCTGTTCGAGGCACGGCGCCCGAAGGACGCGGCGATCATCGCCGAGAAGTCGGGCACCATCGCGTTCGGCCGCGACTACAAGAACAAGCGTCGGCTCACGCTGACGCCGCATGACGGCTCGGAGGCGGTCGAGTACCTGATCCCGAAGGGCAAGCACATCCACCTGCAGGACGGGGACGTGGTCGAACTCGGCGATTACATCGTCGACGGAAACCCGGCTCCGCACGACATCCTGGCGATCAAGGGCGTGGAGGAACTCGCGGCCTACCTCGTCAACGAGATCCAGGAGGTCTACCGACTGCAGGGCGTGTCGATCAACGACAAGCACATCGAGGTGATCGTCCGTCAGATGCTGCAGAAGGTCGAGGTGACCGATGGCGGCGACTCGGACATCCTCTCGGGTGACCAGATCGATCGGACCGAGCTGACCGAGTTCAACGAGAAGCTGCTCGCCGAGGGCAAGAAGCCGATCCAGGGCGTGCCGGTCCTCCTCGGCATCACCAAGGCGTCGCTGCAGACGAAGTCGTTCATCTCGGCGGCCTCGTTCCAGGAGACCACCCGCGTCCTCACCGAGGCGGCGGTCAACGGCAAGGTCGACACCCTGGAAGGCCTGAAGGAGAACGTCATCGTCGGCTCGCTGATCCCGGCGGGCACCGGCTCGATGGTGGCGGATATCCGGGCCATCGCCCGCCGCCGCGACGCGCTCATCCTGCAGCAGAAGCAGGCCGAGAGCGGCGCGATGCCGGTCGAGGAGCTTCCGCCCGCCGCCGAGTGAGGCGACCGGCAGGTCTGAGATGCGCGAGGGCGGCCTTCGGGCCGCCCTTTTTCGTGGCCGGAGCGACCCGGCCGTCGGCTCCGGCCTGCCGATCGGCGTCGGTCCGGGGCGCCGCGGGCGAGCCGGACCGACGGGCCCCGGGCCGGGACGAGATCCGCCGGACAGTCCCGGGACAGCGCATCCGCCGCCGGCTTAACCGGGGCTCAACCATACCGGGCGATAAATCCCGCACGGCCGCAGAAACACCCTGGAAACGGGGAGGATCGGGCCGGTTCGGATGCATCGGAACGGGTCTGGCGTCGTGGGCACGAGACGAGGACGACGGGAATCGAGCCTGCGCTGGCTCTCGGCAGCCCTGACGCCCTGGATGGTCGGCCTCGGCCTCCTGGTGTCGTTCACGGCCGATGCCGGCACGGAGAACGCCATCGGGTCGAGCCGGCTCAGCCTGATCGATGACCAGACGGTCCCGGCTCTGCCGCCCGGGACGCTCCTGATCGGATCGGCCCTGCGCCGCCTCGGCGAGGAGCCGCCCCAGACCGTGTTCAAGACCGGCGCCCACGTCTTCCCGGTGGTGCAGCGCGCCGGCAAGGGCAATCCGGCTCAACCGCCGGCCGAGAGCTTCGCGCGCCGCGCCGCCGGCCTGCGGGAGATCGGGGCCGCCCTGGTCTTCGGCGACGTCACCGGCAGCGTCACCGGCGTGCTCACGCCCGGTGCGGCGGTGTGGGATCCGGAATCCGAGCCGGAGGCCGCCTTCGTCTCCGTTCCCGATCTCGGCCTGACCACGGGAGCCGGCAGCGCCGCCTCCACGGGCGCGGGGACGGCCGATCTCACCGAGGATGGCGACCCGGAGCGCTTCGACGGCTCGACCCCGCCCGTACCCCGGGCCTGTCTCTTATACACATCTCCGAGCCCACGAGACAAGAGGCAATCGCGT
>CAXDNE010000162.1:0-16850 GCA_963990595.1 uncultured Methylobacterium sp. | reverse complement strand
CGGCCTCGGCCTGGGACGCACCCGGCGGATGGGCGGCACTCGCGGCGTCGGCCGCACCGTGGCCGTCGGCACCGTGCGGGTCCGACCCGGCCTTGGCGATCTGACCGGGAGCTTCGGCGCTCTTGCCGGCCCCCTCGCCAGCCTGGCCGTGGTCCTGCCCCGCGTTTCCGGCCTCGGCCTGGGACGCACCCGGCGGATGGGCGGCACTCGCGGCGTCGGCCGCACCGTGGCCGTCGGCACCGTGCGGGTCCGACCCGGCCTTGGCGATCTGACCGGGAGCTTCGGCGCTCTTGCCGGCCCCCTCGCCAGCCTGGCCGTGGTCCTGCCCCGCGTTTCCGGCCTCGGCCTGGGACGCACCCGGCGGATGGGCGGCACTCGCGGCGTCGGCCGCACCGTGGCCGTCGGCACCGTGCGGGTCCGATTCCGAGCGCCCCTCGCTCTTGCCCGAAGGATTCGTATCCGCAGCTAAATTCGCGACGTGCGATACACCCGCGTCGGTGCCGGCGCTATTTTTGGCGGAGACGTGGTCGGGTCTCCCCGAGCCGTCCTCTTCGCGCGCAGAGGCCGGATGATCCGGCTCTGTGCGTGGCGCGTCGATCCCTTGGGGCTGGGCCGGCAGCGCTCCGGGCGCCGCATGCCCAGCCACCTGGGTCTGGGCCTGAGTCTGGGTCTGGGCGGGAGGCTCACCTGTCGCGTTGGGCGATGGGCTCGCCTGTCCTGCCGCTTCGGTCGTGCCCGATGGCGCCGCATCCGCGTCCGACCCGGCTTCCGACGAGGACGACGATCCCGCGGCATGGCCCGCCTTCGCCTCCGCGGCGCCTACGGACGCCTGATACTCGGGCTCCAGGCTCGCGGGTGCAGGGCTGTGCACATGCGCCGGACGTCCGAGACCGGCGGCTGCAGGATCAGGGCCGCTCGGCTGAGTGGGGATGGCAGAGGCTGGCTCAGCGGTCCCGGAACCGGGTGCGCCGCGTCCTGCGGGGTCGGCCGCGCTGGCGGTGAGCGGCGCCCCCGACGTCGCGACGCGGACCGCGCCATCCGCCGACGCCGAGACGCTGCCCTGTTCCCACGCGGCGGACCCGGCGCTCCCCTGCGCGCCGAAGGCCAACCCCGCCTCCGTGGCCGCCTCGGCCCGGTCGGATGCGAACGCGTCCGCGGCGAGGACCATGGCCGCGAACACGATGGCGGTGAACTGCTTGCGGTGGCTGTCCTGCTCATCGGCGGTGTCGGGGTGGCCGGCTCCGGCCGCCCCGTGCTGGAGCGTTTGGCCTGCTTCGCGTTCCGGAACCGCGCTGTCGCCCGGATGGTCCGCGTCCTCCGCGAAAGCGTCCTCGGGCGAGAGACTGAGGGCCGCGGCCGCAACGAGGGCGGCCAGCAGGGCCGCCGGGTGGACCGAGAGCTTCGTCCCGTCGGTGCCTTTCGGAATCGGCAGGAGTTCGGGGTGGCGCTGAGCGATCTGATTGATGAGGTTACGGAAATCGCCCCCCCACATGGGCGTGTCCAGGACCTCGGAGGCGATGACGTAGCTGCCGTCGATCCGGGCGAAGTGCATGATCGCGTCGCCGTCCGGCCGGCAGAAGGCGAACCAGGGTTCCCCTTCGTCGCTCAGACCCCGTTCGCTGCCGATCTGCAGGCCGGCCCGGATCAGCGCGGCCTCGACCCGATAGAACTCCGCGAGTTCCTGCTGCGACCAGCCGCCCTGGCTCGTCGCTGCGGGCCGGAAGAACGAGATTACCGCACCCATCGGGGCCTCACTTCCGCGGTTGATATCGCGCCTCGGCCCTATCGTTCATGGAAGCCATGTCCGAGGGCGTCGAAGAACGGCGCGACCAGATAGTCGAGGGCCGTGCGCTCGCCGGCCGAGATGACGATCTCGGCCGGGAGACCCGCCAGGAGACGCGGCCTCACCCCGTCCGGCAGTTGATGATCGTCGATCTCCACCGTGCCGGCGAAATAAGGCTGTTTCGTCCCGTCATCGATCAGCCGGTCGCGCGAGACCATCGTGAGCGTCCCGAAGATCGCCGGCATCCGGCGCGTCTGGAAGGCCGGGAATTTCACCTCCGCACGCAGGCCGGGATGGATGGCTTCCAGGTCGTTCGGAGCGAACTGGACGCTGATCACCAGCCGGTCATTCGTCGGGACGATCTCCATCAGCGGTTCGCCCGGGCGGATCACCTGCCCGATCGTGTAGACCTTCAGGCCTTGGATGACACCCTGGTGCGAGGCCCGGACCTCGTGCCGCCGGAGAACATCCTGGGCCACGATGAGCTTCTCGCGCAGCTCGGCGATCTTCTGGCGCGTATCCAGAAGCTGTGCGGTCAGTGTTTCCTGAAGCTTCTGCTTGAGTTGCGCAGCCTGCATCCCCGCCTCGTTGATGCCGTTCTGCGCCTTGGCGGTCTCGGCCACGGAGCGCCCGATCACGCCCTCGAGGCGCGAATGCTCGCGCTCCATCATCAGGACACGGGAGAGCGGGATGAGATTCTTCTCGCGCAGGCCGCGCAGGCCTTCCAGCTCCTGCTGAATCAGGGCGACCTGCTGCTCGACCGAGGCTTTCTCGACCGCGAGCCCGGAAATCTCGGTCTTCAGCTGCGTGACCCGCGCCTCGATCAGCGCGAGCTGGGCCTGGAACGACGCGCGCCGCTCCGCGAGCTGACTGGCTTGGTCCTTGACCATGCGGGCGACGTCGCGGTCATCCCGCCGCGCCGCGATCTCCGGCGGCAGGGCCAGATCGGCGGTCCGATCCTGCTCGGCGCGCAGACGCGCCTCGAGGATCAGGGCGGCATCCAGCTGCCCGCGCAGCAGGTCGGCGCTCGCGCGCGATTGCACGGGATCGATGCGCACCAGGACATCGCCCGCCCGGACGGTCTGCCCGTCCCGCACCAGCACCTCCTGAACGATGCCGCCTTCGAGATGCTGCACCACCTTGCGGCTGCCTTCCGCGACGATCACGCCGGGGCTGATGACCGCCCGGTCGAGGCGCGCATAGGCGGCCCATGTCCCGACGACCCCGAAGGTCGCCAGGATCACCGCGTAGCCGGCCGCCGCATAGAGGCGCCAACTCGTCAGGCCGCCGAGCGCGGACGGCTCCCCGGCAGGCGTGTGGCGCGCGGGGGAAAGGCTCAGGCTCTCGGCTCGGGAGGCTGCCATCGTTCACCCCGCGCTCCGCTGCGCCTCGGCGTCCCGGCGGCCCGCAAGGGCCGCGGAACCGCCGGCCGGCACCAAGGTCGGAACCGGTCGGGGGCCGGCGATCTGCGCGAGGACCTGCTCCGCCGTGCCGGAGAGCTGCAACCGGCCACCGCTCATGAGCAGAACCCGGTCGGCCTCGGTGAGCAGGCTGATCTTGTGGGTCACGATCACCACCGTCGTTCCCGCCCGCTTCAGATCCGCCACGGCCCGCATCAGCGCGGCCTCTCCGAGCAGGTCCAGACTCGCATTCGGCTCGTCGAGCACAACCAAGCTCGGCTCGCCGTAGAGCGCGCGGGCCAGCGCGATGCGCTGGCGCTGCCCGCCGGACAAGCCCTGTCCGCCGGGCCCGATCACCGTATTGTAGCCCTCGGGGAGGGCCTGGATCATCGCGTGACAATCGGCCCGCCGGGCCACCTCGATCACACCGGCATCGTCCTCCCCGGCGAAGCGCGCGATGTTCTGCGCCACGGTGCCCTCGAACAGCTGCACGTCCTGCGGCAGGTACCCGACATGCTGCCCGAGCGCCTGCTTGTCCCAGTGGCGCAGGTCCGAGCCGTCGATCCGCACGCTCCCTCCCGTCAAGGGCCAGAGTCCCGTGAGGGCGCGGACGAGCGTCGACTTGCCGGCGGCACTGGGCCCGACGATGCCGACGATGCTGCCCGGCTCGAGGCGGAAGCTGACCTCGTCGAGGATGGAGCGCGGCGAGCCGGGGGCGGCGACCGCGATCGCCTCGGCCTCGATCAAGCCGCGGGGCCGCGGCAACATCACGCGACGCGGCTCCGGCCCGGCCACGGCGAGGAGATCCGTCAGGCGGCGATAGCTGGCGCGGGCCGCCGTGAAGCCCTTCCAGTTGCTCACGATCGCCTCGATCGGCGCGAGCGTGCGGCCGATGATGATCGACGCGGCGATCATCGATCCGGCGGTGATGTCGCGGCGAATGGCCAAGTACGCCCCCGCGCCCAGAACCAACGTCTGGAGGAGCATGCGGACGAACTTCGTCGTGGCGACGATGACGCCGGCGCGGTCGCTGGCCTGCGCCTGAAGCAGCAGGACCTCGTCGTGGCGACGGCGCCAGAGGCCGCGCAGGGACGCCAGCATGCCCATGGCCTGCAGCACTTCGCCGTTCCGGAAGACGGCCGCGGCCTGCTGCCCGGCCTCCCGCGAGACCTGGCTGGCGGTCTCCAGGGTCCGACGGGTCGCGATCTCGTTGAGCAGCGTCAGTCCGAGGATCACGCCTCCGCCCAGAAGCGCCATCCAGCCGAACCAGGGATGCAGCACGAAACAGGCGAGCAGAAAGATCGGCGTCCAGGGCAGGTCGCAGAATGCCAGGATGCCGCTGCCCGTCAGGAACTCGCGCAGGATGTCCACGTCGCGCAGCGCCGCCTCGTTCTGCGCGCCCGGTCGGACCAGCATGCCGCGATGGGCGGCATCGAAGATCGGATTGGCAATCTTCTGATCGAAGATCACGCCCCCGCGCACCAGCAGGCGCGAACGGACCATTTCCAGGATCGCGTAGACGGCCAACCCGAAGGCGGCGATCAATGTAATCCCGACAAGGGTCGTTACATTTCTGCTCGGAATAACGCGATCGTATATCTGAAGCATATAGAGCGGGCTGATGAACAACAAGAGATTGATGAACAGCCCGAAGATCACTGCCGTCGCCAGCACCGGCCGAAGCGCGCGCAATCCGCCCGCCAACGTCGATTGCAGTGGATGCTCGTTCATACTGCCTCTCGCCGCAATCGTGCGCTGGAGCTACGCAACGGACTGAAGATATGTCCTCCGCTGAGCGCCACCCGGAAGGTCACATTGCGCCGGATTCCGCGCCGGCGCGCATTCGGCGGCGGCGTCGACACGTCCACGT
This sequence comes from uncultured Methylobacterium sp., assembly GCA_963990595.1. Classification (GTDB taxonomy): domain Bacteria; phylum Pseudomonadota; class Alphaproteobacteria; order Rhizobiales; family Beijerinckiaceae; genus Methylobacterium. Next base: position 11,797 of record CAXDNE010000162.1, on the reverse strand, counting down.
GCGCGCCCGTGAACACCGTACTGCGTGTCAATCGCCGAGACCTTCCTACATGTTAGTCCCTGAAGGGTGATCATAGGGCCATTCGGATACATGCCAAGCATCGTCAATCCCGCGGCCGGGAAGCCCGCCTGAGTTTGTCTGGACAGCCGACGGTCGCTCCAGCTATATGGGTTTTACTGTACAAGCATCGCGCGGCATCCCTCGCAATCAGGAAGGCGCAACCCCGTGTATGCTCATCACCAACGCCTCGACTCCGAGGAAGTGCTGGAGCTGCGCCGGGAAGGCGGGCGGTACCTGAAGGAGCTCAGGGAAGCGCGCGGCCTCTCACAGCGGCAGCTGGCCAGCCTCGTCGGCGCGGAATACTACACGTTCATCTCGCAGCTTGAATCCGGGCGCGGCCGCATCCCTCCAGACCGGTATCGCGCCTGGGCGGAGGCGCTCGGCCTCGAGGCCAAGGCGTTCGTCCGGAGCGTGATGCGCTTCTACGATCCGGTGACCCACGAGATCCTGTTCGGCGATCGCGCCACCGGAGGTGAGGACGCGGAAGCCTAGGCCGCGTCCGAACCGCCCCTCCGCCCGCGCTCACGGGTGGCCTCATCGACGCCGTGCGCTGTCCGCGAGCCTCGGGAGGATCCTGGCCGCACGGCCGCAGCCATCAGCCCACCGCCGCCCCTCGATCCGGGCATCGATCCCGGCACGCGGGACGCATCGGACCCGCCGACAGATCGGGCCGGAGCCCGGCACCACCCTACCATCGAGCCGGCTATCGCGCCCGCCTTCGATCCAGTGGACGATCTTTCGTGCCCTCGGCGCAGCCGAGGAGCTCCCTGCTGCCCCGAGACCCAGCCGCCCCGCTCTCACGCGGCCCTCTCACCGGCACGGGCGGAAGCCGGCCGCCCGGATGCGGCCGGCGCATGGGCCACGGAGAACAATCCCGTAACCGTGGAGTTAGATGTTCACTGTACGCTCCGGTGGCTTGGCCTATGAGCGAGGGTGGAGGCGTGAGATCCCACATGTCCGAGCGAAGCTCGCCGTCTGGTCTGGATTGGCGCGCCGGTGCGCGCGGTGCCGCAAGCTGGCCGCACGGCGCGCCAGAGTTCGAGGGGCCAATCGGTCGCTTGAGAGAACATGATGCGGCGGACTCGCCGAGGGCCGGAATGTCGAGCCCCGATCGGCCGAACCGACCCGAGGCCGTCGCGCATGCCGCCCTCCCGGCCGGGGTGCGGGACCACCTCGGCGCTCATCTGCGCACCGCCTACGATGCGCTTACGCGAGCCCGGACGCCGCAGCGCCTGCTCACCCTGCTCGCGCAGCTCGACGCCGCGATGGCGGTGCAGAGCCGCGCGCGCGCCGCGGTCTTTCGCGCCGGGCTGACCGAAGCGCTTCCGGGGCTGCGGGCGTTCGCCCTGTCGCTCATCGCGGACAGCTCACGCGTTGACGACTTGGTCCAGGAGACCGTGCTGCGGGCCTGGGCGTCCCAGGACCGCTTCATGGCGGGCACGAACCTGAAGGCGTGGCTCTGCACCATCCTGCGCAATCAGTTCTACACCGAGTGCCGGAAGCGGCGGCGCGAGATCGAGGATGCCGACGGCATCTATGCCGGCCAGTTGACCGCCATGCCGGACCAAGAGGGTGTGGTGGCGCTGAGCAAGCTGTACGCGGTCCTCAAGACCCTGCCGGCGCGGCAGCGTGAGGCCCTGCTCATGGTCGGCGCGGAGGGGTACACCTACGAGCAGGCGGCCGACATGCTGAAGTGCCAGGTCGGAACGGTCAAGAGCCGGGTCAGCCGCGCCCGCGGCAGCCTCGTCGCGTTGCTCGGCACCGAGGAGGGCGTCCGCGCGGATTAGGACGCTCAGCCCGACATCGCCTGTCGCCGCCGGCGGCAGGCGATGTCGGGCTGGTCGACGATCCTTCGGCCAGCCCGCCGCCTTGGTGATGACCCACCCGCTCCTGCCGGCCCGCTCAGGCCGGCTGCAGGGCCGTCGCCCGCCGCTCGCGCCGGCGGGATCGCCGGCCCGGCTCGCAGGTCGCATCGAGCCAGATCACCAGGCCGAGGGCGATCAACGCGGGCGCTCCGAGGGCCAGAAACGAGCCGGTCCAGCCGAGGTAAGACTGCGCCAAGCCGCCGTACCACGCCGACAGCGCGCCGCCGATCCCCTGCACGGCGTTGACTGTGCCGAGCGCCGTCTGGGTGCGGCCGGACCCCCAGGTCACATCGGCCACCACGATCGGCACGGCCACGCCGACGATACCGGAGGCGATGCCGTCGAAGATCTCGGCGGAGATGAGCCACATCGGGTCGTCGATGAAGGCCGACAGCGCGGCTCGCACCGGCAGCACGGCCAGCGCGGCGAGCAGCAGCTTGCGCCGTCCGCGCTTGTCGGCCGACGCCCCCACGACCAGCGCCACCGGGATCATCACCAGCTGTGCGACCATGACGTAGCGGGCCGTCCAGGCCGTCGCATCGGTGCCGGCCGCCACGAGCTTCTGGCCCAGCAACGTCAGCATGCCGCTGTTGCCGAGGTTGAACAGGGCCAGCGCCACCGCCAGCACCAGCAGCCTGCGGTTCGAGAGCAGGCTCCGGGTGGTCGCCCGTTCCGGCTTGTCGTCCGGGTCGTCCTCTTTCCAGCCGACCGCCCGGCGTCCGTTGTAGCAGTGACCCGGGGTCGTCACGCTGGCCAGGATGGCCAGAAGCGCCATGGCGCCGAGCACCCAGAAGGCCACCGCCGGTCCGAGCCGGGCCGTGCCGAAACTGATGAGGGCCGCCGCGACCAGGATGCCGAGGTGGTTGGAGGCCTGGTTGCGTCCTTGCTGCTTCGGAAAGCGATCCTTGCCGACGATGCCGAGGGTTAGCTCGGTGACGGCCGGCAGGAGGAGCACGCCCCCCGCCGCCGCCAGCATCTGGGCCGCGAACACCGCCAGGAACGACTTGGCGGGCATGACCAGCAGCGTACCGGCCAGGATGGCCGCGCAGGCGGCGGCGATGAGGAGGCGCGGGCGCCCGACCCGGTCGACGAGCGCGCCGGCCGGACCGCTGAGGAACAGGGCGCCGACGCCCACCAGCGTCGTGACGGACCCGACCCGGGCCGGTGACCAGCCACCGGTTTCCGCCAACCACGTGCCCAGGAAGGGGCCGAGGCCGCCCTGGATGTCGCCGGTGAAGACGTTGATGAGGGCAAGATGCGTGGTGGCGAGCATGCTCTTGGGACGGTTTCGCTGCGGAACGGCCGGCCTTTCGGCCCGCGTTCGAGCGTGAGGGCAGGTCACCAGAGACGCATGGGCAACCTAAACCGTTCCGCGCCACATGGGCACAGGTGGACGCAGGTAAACGGCGGGACCGGCTCGGCGGGAGATACGCAACACCTCAGGAAAAGCATGGCACATACTTCGTTGGAACGGTTTTCAGGCCAACAACGTTTTGACGGCAATCATCGATCATGGAGGCAAAGTTTGAAGAAGCTTGCTTTGACGCTGACCGCCGGCGCCGCGCTCCTGGGCGCCGCATCGACCGCCCAGGCCTACGAGTGGGGCGGCTACGGCTACGGCCCGGGCTACGGACATTCCCGCACGGTCGTCCGTGAAGGCTATCGCGACGGCTTCCGCGGCGCCCGGTTCTATCGCCATGATGACGACCGTCCGGGCGTGCGGGTGATCGAGCGCCGCGGCTACGGCTACCATCACCACCACGACTGGGACGACTGAGCCAGCGTCCGGTCTGAACGACCAGGGGCGCCCGTTCGGGGCGCCCCTTCTCGCACGCACGCCGGCCCGCGCCAGGTGAGCGCGTCGCGCAGGCGGATGCCGGCCCGCGCGCAGGCACGACGGCGACGCCCGCGCGGGGCGAGGTTCGGTCGTCGCGCGGTCAAGGCGGCCCTGCGGATGCCCCCCATCGGCCCCTCCGGGAGGTGGGTCCGGAGGAGTGTGATCGGCCGGCAGCTCGGCGTGACGCGCACCTCAAAGCCCTGAAGACACGCGAATCGCGGTCGTGAACCGCCCCCCTCGAACGGTCGACTGGTCGCGTGGGCGCGCCCTTCGCGGCGCATCGCGAGCACGGCGACGCGCGGCCCTCACCGCAGGCGTGAAGACCCGCTCGCGATGGCAGGCGCAGAGGGTTCGCCGAGCAGCCACGCCGCCGCCAGCGCGATGCGCCCGAACCGCGCGCATTCGCCATGCAACCGTTTTCGGCCTTTCGCCCTTGCTCCCCAGTTCACTGCAATGCCTGGGAGCATCCTGTGCTGATACGCTTCGTCATTTCTGTTGGCCTCACCGTGTGCGTCGCGGGCACCAGCTTCGCCGCACCCGCCGTCAACGACAAGGCAGCTCTCCAGCAGCAGTGCAGCGGCGATTTCACGACCTTCTGCGGAGACCTTCCGCCCGACGACGCCCCGGCGACGCAGGCCTGCTTCGAGAAGAACATGTCCAAGCTGTCGCCCGGGTGCCAGGGCGCCATCCGAAACTACCGGCAGAGCAAGAAGGACTGAACGCCTCTGGACGCGACGGTTGTCGCCTCAGTGGGCAGCCGTCGGGTCAGGGGACAGGTCGAAGGCTGTCCTTCGATGAGGCGGCCCGTGAAACGTGGAGCCTGCCGCCAATCCTCGCGCAGGACCGAGAGCTTGGCCGCAGAGAGGGAGACGTGTCTGCCGTCGGCGCCCGCGGGGACCTCGGTCTCGCGATCACCGCAGTTGACGCGAGCATCCGGCCCGCGGGCCGTCGACCATGGCATCCGCCAAGTCGCGCGCCGGCTTCTCCCGGCCGCGGCGAGGATCCCCATCGTACCGAAGGCCGGCCGGTCGAGGCAGGATCTGCTGGGCCGTGATGAGCGCAGAGCCGCCGGCCGGACCTGGCCGGCGTCGGGCCGTCCGATTGCCGAGATCGCAGCGCGAGCGCAAACATTTGTCAGCCGCCGCGACGCCCGTGTGCTGAATGCCTCCCCGCGCAGGCAGGATCCGGTGCCCGATCGGGCCGGGTCCACCGCCGCCCACTGCGGACATCCCTGCCAATAGTCTTCTAAATGATATATGAGACGCCCAGTCCCGTGAAAGGGCCGTCAGCGATCCGGCACTCATGTATATGACACATGAGTGTTGACAGACCTCCCTCGGGGCGTATCCTCGATCCGACGCCGACGAACTCGCGAGAGGCAAGATCGGCGCGACAATAGGTGAGGAACGCCATGACGGCACGGGGCTTCATCCGGCTCGTCGGGACGGTCGCGGCCTTGTGCGGGGCGCTCGGCGCGGCGCGCGCCGAGGTCTCGACCGTGCGGCTCGCGAAGCAGTTCGGAATCTCGTACCTGCCGCTGACCGTGATGGAGGAGGAGGGCCTGCTGGAGAAGCAGGCGAAGCAGCGCGGCCTCGACGTCAAGGCCGAGTGGCTGCGCTTCACCGGCGGCTCGGGGATGAACGAGGCCCTGCTCTCCGGCAATCTCGATTTCGCCTCCGGCGGCGTCGGCCCGTTCCTGACGATCTGGGGCCGGACGCAGAGCAACATCAAGGTCAAGGGCGTGGCGGCGCTGAACGCGATGCCGCTCTGGCTGGTGACCACCAATCCCGCGGTCAAGTCGATCAAGGATTTCGGGCCGCAGGACAAGATCGCCCTGCCGACCGCCAAGACCTCGATCCAGGCGATCACCCTGCAGATGGCCGCCGAGAAGGCGTTCGGGCCCGGCCAGCAGGCCAAGCTCGATCCGCTCACCGTCTCGATGGGACACCCGGACGCGCAGACCGCCCTGATGGGCGGCCGCTCGGAGATCACGGCGCATTTCGGCTCTCCGCCCTTCCAGGAGATGGAGCTGAAGGACCCGCGGGCCCACAAGGTGCTCGACAGCTACGACGTCATGGGCGGCCCCCACACCTTCAACCTCGTCTGGGCCTCCTCGCGCTTCGTCACGGCCAATCCCAAGGTCACCGCATCCTTCCTGGCGGCCCTGGAGGACAGCCTGAAGCTGATCCGGGACGATCCGGCCCGGGCCGCGGCCCTCTGGATCAAGGCGGAAGGCGCGAAGATCGCGCCGGAGGAGGCGGAAGCCCTCATCCGCGCACCGCAGAACGCCTGGACCACCAAGCCCGAGCGCATGACCGAGTATCTCGCCTACATGAACCGCGCCGGGCTGGTCTCCGCCACGGCCTCCAGCGACAGCGAGCTGTTCTTCCCCGCGCCGGCGGCGGGCGATGCCCCGAAGGAGGCCACGCGGTGACGGCCCCCGTCGATCACGCCGCCGTCGGGCAGAGCGCGACCGAGGCGCTGCGGGTGCGCATCCGGCGCGGCGAGACCCTCGCGGAGTTCGTGGTGCCGCGCCGGGCCAACCAGACGGTGCTCGACGTCGTCACCGAGATCCAGCGCGACCAGGACCCGACGCTCGCCTACCGCTTCGCCTGCCGGGTCGGCATGTGCGGCTCCTGCGGCATGACGGTGAACGGGCGCCCGCGCTGGACCTGCCGCACCCGGGTCGCCGCCGTGGCGCCTGACGGGGAGCTGACCCTGGAGCCCCTGCGCAACCTGCCGGTGGTCAAGGATCTCGCGGTCGACATGGAGCCCTTCTTCGAGAAGTGGCGCCGGGCCCACGGCTATTTCGAACCCGGCGAGAACCCGCCCGACGACTTCGCGACGGTCGAGCCCGATTCGCCCGCCCGCCAGGAGGTCGATGCCGGCATCGAGTGCATCAATTGCGGCGTCTGCTACGCCGCCTGCGATGTCGTCACCTGGAACCCCGACTATCTCGGGCCGGCGGCCCTCAACCGGGCCTGGACGCTCGTCAACGACGTGCGCGACCAGGACCGGGACGGCCGCCTCGCGGCGGTGGCGGGCGATGCCGGCTGCCATTCCTGCCACAGCCACATGAGCTGCACCGAGCATTGCCCGAAGGGCTTAAGCCCGACCTTCGCCATCGCCGGGCTGAAGCGCGAGACCGGCAAGGCGGCGCTGCGCCGGTTCTGGAGGCGCCGATGAGCCCGCTCCTGTACCTCGCCCAGCGCGGCACCGCGGCGATCCTCGCCGTCACGGTCGCGGTCCATCTCGGCACGATCCTCTACGCGGTGCGCGGCGGGCTCACGGCGGGCGAGATCCTGGGCCGGACGCAGGGCAACCTCGCCTTCCTGCTGTTCTACGCGGTCTTCGTTCTGGCCGCCGCGATCCACGCCCCGATCGGCCTGCGCAGCATCCTGCGCGAGTGGGCCGGCTGGCGCGGCCGCTCCCTCGATCTCACCATGATCGCCCTTTCGGCGCTGCTCGCCGGGCTGGGCTTGCGGGCGGCGCTGGCAGTGTACTGGGCATGACGACGCCCGCGAGGACTCCCAGGCAGACCGGCATGACCCGCACGTCCCTGCGCCGGCCCGGCTTCGCCGCCGCCCTGATCCACCGGCTCTCGGGGATCGCCCTGGCGCTGTTCCTGCCGATGCACTTCATCGCGCTGGGCACCGCGCTCCAGGGCGCCGACCGGCTCGAGAGCTTCCTCGGCCTCACCCATAACGGCTTCGTCCGCACCGCCGAGTGGGGCCTCGTCTGCGCGCTGGCCGTCCACATGGCGCTGGGCCTGCGGGTGCTCGCCATCGAGTGGCTGCGCTACCGCGAGCGCACCGCCCTCGTCGTCTCCGGCTGCCTCGCGACGTCGTTCGCGGTCGGCCTCCTGTTCCTCCTCAGCGGGGCCTGAGCCCCGCCCCTCGCCAGCGGAGACCCGCCATGGATCTCGACATCCGCGAATTCGAGGAGGTCTGCCGCGACCTCTACGTCCGCGCCCTGAAGATCCTGCCGCCCGACATCAAGGCGGGCTTCGCCGACCTGCAGCGGGCCGAGACCAGCCCCACCGGCCGCGCCATCCTCGACACGATGGTGGAGAACGTCGCGGTCGCGGAGCGCACGAAAAATATCCTCTGCCAGGATACCGGCATCCCGATCTACAACGTCGTCATCGGCGCCGACGTGCGCTTCGACGGCGCCGCCCTGAAGGCCGCGATCCGGCGCGGCTGCGAGCGGGCCACGAAGGACTTCTCCCTGCGCTCCTCCGTGGTCCACCCGATCACCCGCACGAACGAGCAGACCTCCTGCGGCATCCGGGTGCCGATCATCCACGTGGATTTCGACGACCGGCCCGAGACGGTGGCGGTGGAGATGATCCCGAAGGGCTCCGGCTCCGAGAACGGCTCCTTCCTGCAGATGCTGCTGCCCTCGGACGGGATCGGCGCGGCCAAGCGCTTCGTCATCGACCGGGTGATCGAGCTCGGCGGCCGGGTCTGCCCGCCGACCATCGTGGGCGTCGGGCTCGGGGGCACCTCGGACCTGTGCATGCACCTCGCCAAGGTGGCGGCGACCCGGCCGCTGCGCTCGGTCTGCTCCGATCCCGAAGGCGCCCGGATCGAGGCCGAGCTGTCGCGGGCGGTCAACGAGCTCGGGATCGGCCCGCAGGGGCTCGGGGGCCGGTCCACGAGCTTTGCCGTCCATGTCGAGCTCGCCGCGACCCACATCACCCAGAACCCGGTCGCCGTGAACATCCAGTGCCACTCGGCCCGCCGCGCCCGCGCGACGCTCACGCCGGGCGGCATCGCGTTCGAGTGAGGAGCAGACCGTGGCCCACCACGTCCTCGACATGCCGGCCGGCGAGGCCGAGATCCGGGCTCTGCGGATCGGCGACACCGTCACCCTGCGGCGCTGGCTGTTCGGCATCCGCGACGCGACCCTGATCCACATGTTCGACCGGGACCGCCGCACCCGGCTCGACCTCAACGGCCACGCGGTGATCCACACCGCGCCGAACGTCCACCGCGTCCCGGTCTCGAACGAGGCGCCGGTCGGCTTCGCGCCGTTCTGCATCGGCACCACCACGTCGATGCGCATGGAGCGCTTCACCGACGCGCTGATGGAGCGCGAGGGCGTGCGCCTCATCGTCGGCAAGGGCGGCATGGGCCCGGCGACCCTCGACGCCTTCGCGCGGCGCGGCGGCGCCTACCTCGCCATCGTCGGCGGCGCGGCGGCGCTGGAGACCACCTGGATCGAGACCATCGTGGACGTCGATCTCGACGATCTCCACCCCGAGAGCCTGTGGCAGTTCGCGATCCGCGATTTCGGCCCGCTGCTGGTCGGGATGGATTCACACGGCGGCTCGCTCTTCGCCGACGTGCAGCGCGACGTGGCCGCCCGGCGCGACGCCGTCATCGCCTCCCTCGAGGACGCCCGATGAACCCCGTCCAGGTCGAGACCGACATCCTGATCCTCGGCTCCGGCGGGGCCGGGCTGTTCGCCGCGCTCCACGCCAAGAAGGTCGCGCCCGACCTCCACGTCACCGTCGCGGTGAAGGGTCTGCTCGGCAAATGCGGCTGCACCCGCATGGTCCAGGGCGGCTACAACGTCGCGCTGGCGCCAGGCGACTCGGTCGAGCGGCACTTCATGGACACGATCGAGGGCGGCAAGTGGCTGAACGACCAGGCGCTCGCCTGGACGCTCGTCACCGAGGCGCAGGTGCGGATCCGCGAGCTGGAGACCGAGCTCGGCTGCTTCTTCGACCGGAACCCGGACGGCAGCGTCCACCAGAAGGCCTTCGCGGGCCAGACCTTCGACCGGACGGTACACAAGGGCGACCTCACCGGCATCGAGATCATCAACCGCCTGTCCGAGCAGGTCTGGCGCCGGGACGTGCACCGCTTGGAGGACCACCGCGCCCTGGAGCTGATCCCGGCCCGGGACGGGTCGGGGCTGGCGGGTGTGCTGATGCTCGACATGCGCACCGGCGAGCCGAAGCTGGTGCGGGCCAAGGCCGTGCTGCTCGCCACCGGCGGCGGGCCGACCATGTACAAGTACCACACGCCGTCCGGCGACAAGTCCTGCGACGGGCTCGCCATGGCGCTGCGTGCCGGGCTTCCCTTACGCGACCTGGAGATGGTGCAGTTCCACCCGACCGGGCTGCTGGCCGGCGCCGGCACACGGATGACCGGGACGGTGCTGGAGGAGGGCCTGCGCGGCGCGGGCGGCTGGCTCCTCGATTCCACCGGCCAGCGCTTCATGGAGGCCTACGACCCGCGGGCCGAGCGCGCGACCCGGGACGTGGTCAGCCGCTCGATCATGCGGCGGCTGCGCGAAGGTTTCTCAACGCCGAACGGGGGCGTCCACATCCAGATGAGCCATCTCGGGCCCGAGGACGTGCGCCGCCGCTTCAAGGGCATGGTCGAGCGCTGCGCCGATTGCGGCTTCGACCTCGCGGGCGGGCTCGTCGAGGTCATCCCCACCGCCCACTACATGATGGGCGGTCTCCAGTTCGCGGTCGACTGCACCACCGCGCTGCCGCGCCTCTACGCGGCCGGCGAGGATACCGGGGGCGTCCACGGGGCGAACCGGCTGGGCGGCAACGGGGTGGCGAATTCCACGGTGTTCGGGGGATTGGCCGGCCAGTCCATGGCCCGGGCGGTGTCACGCGAGGGCGCCTTCGCCGAGCCCGATCCCGCCGCCATCGAGGCGGGCCTCGCCCGCGCCTACGGGCCGCTCGGCCGGCCGGCCGAGTCGCTGCCGGCGATCCGCGAGGCGCTCTACGAGACCATGTGGGCCGATGTCGGCATCCTGCGGGACGAGGCCGGCCTGACCCGGGCGCTGGCGACCCTCGACGGCCTCGCTCAAGCGGTCGCCCAGGCCGGCGCGCCGGACGGCGACCGCCGCTACGCGCTCACCTGGATGGACCGGTTGAACCTCGAGAACCTCGTCCTGGTCTCGCAGGCGGTCGCCCGGGCGGCGCTCGCCCGCACCGACAGCCGCGGCGCCCATTTCCGCGAGGATTTCCCCGAGGCCTCGGATCTGGCGACCTCGCACTACACGGTGGTGCGCCAGCGGGACGGCGCCCTCGATCTCGCGATGGAGCCGGTCCACTTCACCCATGTGCGGCCGGGGGGCTCGCTCCTCGACGCCGCCGCCTGAGGCAAGCTTTCCCATGCAGACCCTGCGCGGCGCCGACATCGTCGCCCGGACCCTGGAGGCGCTCGGCGTCACCCGGATCTTCACCCTGTCGGGCAACCACATCATGCCGGTCTTCGACGCCCTGCTCGAGACCGGGATCACCCTCGTCCATGTCCGCCAGGAGGCGGCCTGCGTCCACATGGCCGATGCCTGGGGCCGGCTGACCGGCGAAGTCGGGGTCGCGCTGGTCACCGGCGGGCAGGGCCACACCAACGGCGCGGCGGCGCTCACCACGGCGCTCGCGGCGGACTCGCCCGTGCTGCTGCTCTCCGGCCATGCCGGCCTGTCCGAGCTCGGGCGCGGCGCCTTCCAGGAGCTGGCCCAGGCCGACATCGCCCGGCCGATGACCAAGGCCGCCTGGACCGCCGGCTCGGTCGCGGCCCTCGGGCCGGACCTCGCCCGGGCCTTCCGGATCGCCCGGGAGGGGCGGCCCGGCCCGGTCCATCTCAGCCTGCCGGTCGACCTGCTGGACAAGGCCGTCCCCGCCGCCGCCGTGCGGATCCCGGCCCGGACGGCGGCCGCCATCCGGGCCGTCGAGCCGGCGCCCGATCTCGTGGCCGACCTGCTCGGGGCCCTCGCCGGGGCGGAGCGGCCCCTCGTCGCCTGCGGCCCGGCCCTGTGCGACGCCTCCGGCCGGGCCGCCATGGCGGCGCTGGAGGAGAGTCTCGGCCTCCCGGTCGTCGGCATGGAGAGCCCGCGCGGCATCAACGACCCGGCGCTCGGCGCCTTCGCGGAGATCCTGGCGCGGGCCGACCTCCTCGTCCTGCTGGGCAAGCCGCTCGACTTCACCCTGCGCTTCGGCGCCGCGCCCGCCCTCGCGCCCGACTGTCTCTTATACACATCTCCGAGCCCACGAGACAAGAGG
>CAXDNE010000161.1:0-16853 GCA_963990595.1 uncultured Methylobacterium sp. | reverse complement strand
CATCCTCAAAACCATCGGCGCCTGAGCCCAGCCATCACAGGCCTGGGTAATTACGCGGACTTTGAGCCTGGCCTGTACGGACTGCGTTCCCGCGCAGTAAAAGCAGGCACGCAGTCTCGTCTCGCTATCAGCGCACAATCCGGGATGCGCCCTTGGCCATCAGCGGACTGCCCGGCTGGCATCTTGGCCATGGCCACTTGGTCCCTCCCCCCATTCTTGGCGGTGTAGAGTGCCATATCGGCGCAGTGCATCAGAATCTCGTATCCGCCCACACCGCACGCTTGTGCGATCCCGATGCTGACACTGACTCGCAGCTCAGGGAACTCGGCGACGAAAAGTTGCGCAAAGGTTCGGCGGAGTTCCTCGGCCCGGGCAAGGGCCTCCTCGGGGGAGGCATCCGGCAAAAGGCAGGCGAATTCCTCGCCGCCGAGGCGCCCCAGCAGCGCGTCCTGCGGCAGCAGGGAGGTGGCCATGGCGCAGAAGCTCACCAGCACCGCATCGCCGACCGCGTGGCCATAGCTGTCATTGACGGCCTTGAACCGGTCGAGATCAATAAGCAATAGTACACTATCTCGATGCTCAGCCAGTATAGACTCGGCGGCTTTCGCGAAGGCGCGTCGATTGTGTACGCCCGTAAGCGCATCGGTAGAGGCGGCGATGCGCTGCTCGCGCTCGGCCCGCTCCTTCACAAGCGCCAAGAAGGTGAAGGCCGAGGCGATCGAGAACAGCATGGTCACGAAGCACAGGATCGCCACCCAGGGTGTGGCGATCGGGTTGGATCCGAGTTGTGGTGCCGTCAGGGTCGGCGGGATCCGGACGAAGTAGACTGCACCATGAAGGCCTAGCACAGTGAAAGCCGGAACTCGGGAGGCGAGCCGCTCCGCGCGGCCGCGCCAGATCTCCACGGCGGCCGAACTGCAGTAGAGTGTCGCCACGGCCGAACCATATAGGATCCGCAGCGTAACTGACGCGTAGAAGGCCGGAACCAGGCAGAGGACACACCAGAATATCGCGCCGACGAACGCAACGCCTAGGCGGATCGAACGACCCTCGAAGGAGCGGACGCCGCTCCAGATCAATCCATAAGCGGCCTGAACGAGCACGTTGGCCAGCCCGATGGAAAGCAGGTCAGGGACTTGGTCGCGTAGAGCGATGCCGACGGAACCGATGGCGCCAATGAGATGTGCCGCTCCCCAGAGGCTCAGAGAGCGGGATCCCTGCGACTCACGCCCCGCTACCAGAAGTAACGTGCCAACCAGGAAAGTTGTCGCAGAGCTGGCGATCAGCAAGGTGGCCGGATCAAGGTACATGGAAGTCGCCAACACTTAGTCTGAACAGGTGCGCGTCTATGCACTTCATTTCACTTCCGAGCCGATGAGATCGCTGACGCTCCGCTTCAACTATCAGTATAGCATGTCTTGATTGTGGCAGTAGACCGGCTCGCTCCGAAGCGCTGCATCGCGGAGGTGGACGTTTGCCGCTGCTCAGCCGACCGCCTCGCTGATCCATAATGAGTCTGGGCAGTATGTTTCCGCCTGATCTGGTTTGGATGGCCTGCGCGCCAAGTGCAAATCCGAAGCAGCCCTATGCGATTGAAGGATATTGCTCGGTACCTTGAGTATGATGGCTCTTAATATTGACTTTAATATTCATTCTTTGCAATCGCTGTTTGGCAATCATAACGATATGGGCGTTTTAATTCATAATGTGTCGAGGCGATTTTGCCAGCTATCCTTAAGGGTAGCGCAACGGATGCCGGTGCAGGGACCGGCGCATCAACTCGGTATTTGGCAGTTCCTGATGCGTATCTCCCTGGCCCATAAACTCGTGGCCGTGATCAGCCTGCTCGGCCTCGTCGCCGCCGGCATCTCCGGCTTTGCCCTCCGCCAAGCCGATCAGGAGCAGCAGCGCGCAGCAGCGACCGAAGCGGCCTGGAACGCCGGCCTGCAGGCGCGGACCTTGGCCCAGGCCATCGAGCACGCAGTGGTGCAGGCCACCGCGGTCTACACCGCCGAAGACACCCAGGAGGCCAAAGCCCGGCTCGCCGGGCTCCAGAGCGCCCTCACCGATGTGGAACAGGCGCGCGGTCCCTTTCTCACTGCCATGGACGCGCAACTCTCGCCCGAGCGCAAGCGCAAGCTCGACCTCGCAGTGAAGGAGTTCATCGCCTATCAGACCGAAACAGCCGAAATGGGCCTGACCCTCTCGCCCAAGGCCGCCCTGATCCAGGCCACCGACGAAGCCACGGTGAAGAACCGTGAGCGCATGGTCGCTGAGATCAGCAATCTCGGACGCGAGATGCTGGCCCACCTCGACGCGCAGCGCGCAGCTGTCGCGGAGGAGCGCCATCGGGCCACACTGACCCTTCTGGTCGCGCCGGCCGTCGCTCTGCTTCTGGGTCTCGGTGTCGCCTTCTGGGTTCTCGCAACCCAGATCCAACGACCTCTGCACCGGCTCAAGGCCGCCATGCAGGCGCTCGCTGCCGAGAAGCTCGACGACCAAGTCCCCTTCACGCGTCGCGCCGACGAGATTGGCGAGATGGCGCGCGCGATCGAGGCCTTTCAGGTCGCGCTGATCGAGAAGCGGGATCTCGACGCTGGCGCGGAGAAGCGAGCGGCTCAGGACGCAGTCCGAGCCCAGGTCCTGGCCGAGGCCACGCACGCCTTTGAGCTCGAGACCAAGCGAGCCGTAGCGAGCTTGGCGTGCTCGGCTCAGGCGATGCAGGCCACGGCCGATGCCCTGTCCGGCACCGCCGGGGACACGACGGCGCAGGCTACGCGCGTGGCGGTCGCATCGAGCCAGTCGGTCGAGGTGGTCAACAGCATCGCCGGTGCCGCGGAACAGCTGTCGAGCTCAGCCCGGGCCATCGAGGAGCAGGTACGGCACACGAGCGAGATCGCGGCCGCGGCCCTGGACGATGCGCGCGGCCTGGAGACGACCGTGGTGAGCCTGTCGCAGGCCGCCGGCGAGATCGGAGCCGTGGTGACGCTGATCCGCAGCGTGGCCGCGCAGACCAACCTGCTGGCCCTCAACGCGACCATCGAGGCGGCGCGCGCCGGCGCTGCGGGCCGCGGCTTCGCGGTGGTGGCGGCTGAAGTGAAGGAACTCGCGACGCAGACCGCATCCGCGACGGACCGCATCACCAGCCAGGTCGCGGCGATCCAAGCCGCCGCCGACGGGACGGTCGATGCGATCGGCTCGATCGGTGGCACCATCGCGGAAATGAGCAAGACGGCCTCCGACGTGGCCGCGGCCGCTGAACAGCAGGGACACGCCAGCCAGGAGATCGCCCGCGCTATCGCGGGTGCTGCGGCCGAAGCCCGGACCGTATCCAACAGCATCGGCGGTGTGCAAGAGGCGGCCGCCTCGAACGCGGCACAAGCTGATCAGGTCCGAAGTGGCGCCTCGCAGGTCAACACAGGCACCGCCAGCCTGCAGGCTGCTATCGACACCTTCCTCGACCGGGTTCATGCGGCGTGAGGCGGGTCACGCGCATTCTCGGCAGACCAGGCGCCCCAAGCGAGCCTGAGCACGTCGCGCCGATGATCTAACCCGCGCGTCGTATGAACGCTGCGTATCGCGCTCCAACCTCAGGGTTTGCGGGCCTGCCAGCCTTGTCGGGGGCCAGTTTCTTCGCCTTGCGCTTGCCGACCTTCAGCGCCGCGTCCGCATCCTCGTCGCCGGCCCGCTCGGACAAGGCAAAGTTGTGCAGGTCCGGCAGCGCATCCTGCCCCACAGGAGAGGTCTCAGTCATAGCGTAAAAGGCGGCTCGAACGATCTCCTTCTTGTTCGCCTCAGGGTACCGTTCCCGTATGGCGGCGCGCAAAGCCTTCGGCTTCATCCCCGGCGTCGCGATGCTGCGCAGCGTCGCCGCGATCTCCTCGATGGAGGCCATGCCTTCCTCCTCTCTCAACGAACGCGTCACCTGCCTCTTAACACATGTGACGTTTCGATGACACGGACACACGCCCGGCTTCTTACCTGCGGTGGCTTGTTCACGCCGGCGTGAAGTCATAGCAGATCGACACGTTCCTTCCCGAGACCGGAACGCACTCAGGGCGCTCCTCTCAAAGGAGAGCGCCCGTTTTTGCCTCGCCGTATCGAGACCTCCGCGCGAGCGGCGAACCGTACGGTCCTCGCCGCTCACTGTTCCCGAAGCTGGTCGGCACGCTGGCAAGCATCGACACTTTCTCCAGTTTGCCAACTAGTCGCGAGATTGAGGACTGGATCATAGCCCGGAGACGGCCCCCAACAGCGCGCTGGCTCAAAACCGGTTGACGGCATGCCACTCACTCGCAAATTTCTGACGGCTCCTTCTATTGCATATCTCATCCTCTCATTGCTTCAGCGCTGGCAGGTAAATCGGTCTTATACCCGAACCGGCCTCGGCAGGTGTGTCGGAATTGAGTAAGTATTGATCTCTTCCGATCGCCATTGAAGCGCCGCATCTCACGGCGGCTTCCCGATTTTAATCCAATCTCAACCGCCGCGTTGCATTGGTGATCTTATCTGTCTGTGCGATCTCCCCGGCGACATGTCGATCCAGGCTCAACATCGCCCATCCGACGCGTCGGGCAGCGCAGCTCACATCCTAAGCGAGCGTTGGTCTGCTGCTCGAAAGCCGGGTATGGCGCTGCCTCGCTACGAGGACGTTGCCCTTGGCACGCTCGGACGGTTCGCCGATAGCACCGCCATCGTGCGTCTCGATGGCGATGAACTCTCCATCGTGCGCATCGCACCACACGTCGCAGTTTGGCTGCATGGGGCGGCCGATGGTCAGTCCCCGCGGGAGCGCAGCGACTGCACACGGGTCCTGCGCCAAGTCGTGCACCGGGCCCTGCAAACCGGCCGGCCCGCGCAGGAGGCGGCCAGCCGCGTCGAGAACGGCGTCGTCGAAGTACATCAGATCCTGGTGTTGCCCCTGGAAACGCACTGGGGCTTTCCCGTCGCGCTCGTCCATGTCGGCGAACCCGAGAGCCGATCCAGCCTCGTCGAACAGGTCTATCACTCGACTACCGAGGGGATCCTCGCGTTGATCCCCGTGCGTGATGTCGATGGTGCCCTGCAGGATCTCCAGATCGTCGCTTTGAATGCCGGCGCTGCCACGTTGATGCGCCAGCCGGCCAGCGCCCTGTTGTGGCAGCACCTCTCAGCGATTCGGCTCGGAAGCCGGGCGGAGGATATCGTCACCCGCCTGCACGCTGTCGTCGAGACTGGCGGCCGTATCGATTTCGAGCTGGATTATGTCGTCGATCAGAGGGAGTTGTTCCTCAAAGTCGCGGCCTCAACCTTGGGCGACCTGCTCGTGATCACGCTGGTCGACATCACGGAGTTGCGCACCCGCGAGGCGTCATTCCGGATGATGTTCGAGGCCAATCCGTTGCCGATGTGGGTCTGTGACGCTGCCTCGTTGCGGTTCCTCGACGTCAACGCCGCCGCGGTCGAGCATTACGGCTACAGCCGCGAGCGCTTCCTCACGATGACGGCTCTCGACATCCGGCCCGAGGCGGACCACGCCGCGGTCCAGGCGGTCCTGACGAACCGCGTGAGCCCCTACGACGGCGAGCAGATCTGGCGTCATATCAAGGCGGATGGATCCTCGATCGAGATCCTGCCGTACATACGTTCGCTGATCCTCAGGGGGCAGCCGGCCGTGCTGGTGGCTTCCATCGACGTCACCCAGCGCCGACTCGCCGAAGCGGAGCTGCGAAAAACGCGCAGTTTTCTCGACACAGTCGTCGAGAACATTCCCGCGATGGTGTACGTGCAAGACGCAGTCGCACACCGTCTCCTCCTGCTGAATCGGTCCGGAGAGGAACTGCTCGGCGTGCCGCGGACGGAGCTGATCGGCGAAACCGCCCATGAGCTGTTTCTGGCTGCCGAGAAAGGGCCTGCCGCTTCTCGCGAAGAGCGCGTTCTCCTAACGTCTGATGGCGGCGCTCTCGTCGAAGAGCGCGAGATCAACACACCCGCCAACGGAAAACGCCTCCTCCACATCAAGCAGCTGTCCGTCGCGGATGAGGCGGGACGGCCGCAATACCTGCTCGGGATCGCCGAGGACGTCACTGAGCGGCGCGCCGTCGAAGCGCGGATCGCCCACATGGCGCACCACGACCCGCTGACCGACCTGCCGAACCGAGCCTATTTCCGCGAGCGCCTGTGCGCCGTCCTGGAGCGACAGCAGCGCCGTCCGGACCAGTCCGCGGTGCTTTGCCTTGATCTCAACGGCTTCAAGGGGATCAACGATACGCTCGGGCACGCGGCCGGCGACGCGGTGCTGCGGGTGGTCGCCGAGCGCCTCAGGGCCTGCGTGCGCGCGGAGGACATGGTCGCCCGCCTGGGCGGCGACGAGTTCGCGATCCTGCAGGAGAGCGCGTCATCGCCCGAGGCGGCGGGCCACCTCGCGGCGCGCCTCGTCGAGCACCTGGCCCGACCGTTCACCGTCCTCGGGCAGGAGGTGGTGATCGGCGCCAGTCTGGGCATCGCCGTTCTGCCGGGCGACGGAACCACCCCCGATCTCCTGCTCAACAACGCCGATCTCGCGCTGTACCAGGCCAAGGCGGAGCGACGCGGCACGTTCCGGTTCTTCGAGGCGGGGATGAACGCGCGGGTCCAGGCGCGCCGTGCGTTGGAGCGCGCGCTGCGGGAAGCGCTGAACACGGGTGCCTTGGAGCTGTACTACCAGCCGCTCATGAACCTGCGAGAGAACCGCATCATCGCCTGCGAGGCGCTGCTGCGCTGGCGTCATCCCGAACGCGGCTTCATCTCGCCGGCCGAGTTCATCCCGATCGCCGAGGAGACGGGTCTGATCGCACCGATCGGCGAGTGGGTCCTGCGCGAAGCGTGCCGGGAAGCGTCCACCTGGCCGGGCGAGATCAAGGTCGCGGTCAACCTCTCGCCGCTGCAGTTCCGGCAGCCGGGCCTCGTCCCCGCCGTCGTGTCGGCGCTGGCGAATGCGGGGCTCGATCCGAAGCGCTTGGAGCTGGAGATCACCGAGTCGGTGCTGCTCGTCGACAGCGACGCCAACCTGGCGGTCCTTCACCGTTTGCGCGACCTCGGTGTGCGCATCGCCATGGATGATTTCGGCACCGGGTACTCGTCGTTGAGCTACCTGCGGGCGTTCCCATTCGACAAGATCAAGATCGACCAGTCCTTCGTGCGCGAGCTCGGCGCTAACCGTCACTGCGCGGCGATCGTGCGGGCGGTAGCCGGTCTCGGCGCCGCTCTCGGGATCACAACGGTGGCCGAAGGTGTCGAGACCGCCGAGCAGCGCGATCATCTCCAGCAGGAAGGCTGCGACGAGATGCAAGGCTACCTGTTCAGCCGCCCGCTGCCGGTCGCCGATCTCGCGCGATTGCTCGCCCAGCCTGAGGAAACCGCGCAGGCGGCTTGACGCACTCTGATGCGCGGCAACAGCTGTGCAGTCGGGGTGTGGACGGGACGACTGTCTGGTCCCGCCAACAAGGACTTAGCGCGACCGTGCCGCTCGAGTGCCGCTCGTTTTCTTTTCTGATCAGCCATGGTCTTGCTTTGAGCCCCACGGCGGCTTCAACGCCGACCGCTAAGCGCGCGGCATTCGGTCTACGGTAGCTTTCGTCGTCGAACATCCTGCGCGTGTCGAACGCTTCACCATCACGAGCAGAGGCCCTCGCGGAGCTGCGGGATGTAACGGTCCGCCGCTCTCCGCAGAAGGGCAGAGCTGGTGAAGAGTGGTTGACCCCGATCAAGCGGGTTATTTAGCTCCAGCCTGGTATATTCAACTGAGGCGCTCGACTGTCGCATCGCGAGAGCCTGCCCTCTTGCCGTCGACGTGTGGCGTGTCTCCCGACGCAATGCGTCGCTTGGTCAAGCAGGCGCCAATCTCCTGCGCAGCTTCAGCATAAAGTTTGGCGCGCTGTCCTAACATATTCCGCGTACTGATAGTCCGATTGCTGCTCATCTTCGCGCGCGCCTTATCAGATTTGGATTGCAGCTTGTTGATCAGCTTCTCGTATGCTCCTTCAATCTTGGTGGAAATCTCATCGGCTTCCCGAGCCAAGCGATCTAATTTCTGCGCCATGAGGTTCGCCTCCATCTTCCATACTGGAATCCGATCACCCTCTACGCGCGGCGGCCTTGATGCAGGTCAACGCATCCAGTGCGTCGAACGTTGAATTGCTCAGCGACCGCAGACCGGAATCAGCGACATCATCACGGCCGCGCCGAATGAGCACGCCTCGGAGCGCACCTTCGCGAAGCGGTCCGGAGCCTGACAACGAAGGGTCTCGATCATGGCCATGAACTCACATCCCGCTCACGAGCATCACATGCTTGCGGCGACGCACCATGCCGCGGCGGCTCATCATCACCACGAAGCCGCTCATCACCATGCTCACGGCAACGCGGAAGAGGCGAAGCGCCACTCCACCAGCGCGCACGAGCATGCCGAACACGCGCATCGCCATACGGCCAACGCGCACAAGCATTCCAGCAAATGATTAGAGAGGCAGGACGCGACTTTCGAACGGCGCCCTGCCCAAGGCCGCGCGGACAGATCGTCGGTCGCCCCCGATGCGATCAGCGGCCCGGCTCTATACTGCCCTGAACCGGGCCGCTTACGAACTTTTTCGCAACAAGGGATCGTAGGATCTACTCGGTATGAGCCTCAACCTGCTGCGGGGTGTGATCGTCGCCCGTTGGCTTTGGGCGGTACGATCCTATTGGTGAGACGTTGCGACAAGAAGCTGGCGGTCGGATATCTTGCCCTTAGCCGCGGCGCGATGGCACGAAATGCTGGCTGCGACGGCAGCAACAACGCATGCACGCAGATGCTGGGTGGTGAACATAGGATCTCCTTGAGCGTCACCTCAGCACTCGGTGTCGAACAGCCGCCGCAGAATGGCCGAGCATGAGCAACGTCGTCTCCTTTCCAAACGACCGAAGCCGCAGCGGTTATGGCAGACAAGCGATCGTCGTGACCGTTACCGATCACGACAGGTCGATGCTCACGACCATTGCGATCTTCGCGCCGTCCAAACCGGTGTGCTTACTCGTACCGATCGAGCCCGTGCGGCGGATGCGCGCCATCGCCGCGCTACGCTACGCGCTTACCAGGCTCGAAACGCCCAAAACCGACCCTGAACTCGATCCTGAGCTCGGATCCGACGGGACACTGCTCTGACGCAGCGGCGACTGGACGAAATAACTCTGACCTGACGACAGCGCGTGTCAACCATCCACTTTGAACCGAAGATGCTTTGTCATCCGCTAGTTCTTCATGAGCTTCGGCTGCGGCCGTCAAATGCTCGTGCGTACGACCCCGCGATTCGACGAAGTGTGGTTCACACGGGTTCGGCTGCCTCGCGGCCCCGGCCCCCGTTCGGCCCAAACCTCATTTGGTACGGCGGAACGGCCACCAAGAACGGGGCTGATTGATCGCTTGGCACTGGCTAGCCGAGGTTTTGGCCGGCGGCCGCCGCAGGTTCTAAGCGCGGGATGCGACCACGCGAGGGCCGCCGCTGCCGTCCGTGACGCGGCGCACCGGGAAGTAGGCGGCCTTTCTCGACGCGTTCGGCTATGTCCGGGCGGTCGCGCTTGCGGCGAGCAGCGAAGTCGCCGGCTGAAGTGCCGCCGCAGTTCCGGGCTCTAACCGTAATATTATTACAGCTAGTGGCGCGCCGGCCCAACGTAGCCGTTGATTCAGATCAAAACGCAACTGAGCGCGGGGTGCATCTTGCCTTTCCTAAGCAGGGAGCAGGCTCATGCTGCTTACGAGGTGCCCAGCATGCCGACAACGGCTCCGATCCTCTGCGAGGATATGTGAGAAGTGCGGCGTCCTGACGGGCGTCACGCGCCGCAGTAGCCACGATCCGCCCATTCACGACTGGGTCGGCGTCGGCGTTATAATCCTCATCGCGGGCATATACTTGATCGCACTTCACGCCGTGGTCTATGAGGCGGCGCGCCCGCGACAGCTGCTGCCAGCGCTTACCGCCGAGTGATTACCCTTCTGATCGACGCTCCGGTCAGAAAGAAAACCCGGTCGATCGGGGGAGATCGCCGGGCGGAGTTCCAAGGTTCACATGCTGAGACGGTTCCCAGCGCGGTTGAGCTAGCCTCGATCGCGCGCGATGGCAATCGACTGTCTGCTTACAGCGTGACACTTCCGACAGGATCGTCTCGTGCGGGGGAAAGGTCGTTTCACGGCGGCGCCACATGAAATAGCTACGCTACAACGGTGAGGATTGCGAGTGCGATTGGCGCCGCCAGAACGATGCTCGTATTCCAGCGTGGTCATGTTCGCACGGCAACGATGAGCGAACATTCATCGATTTCAGTGACATCCCTCAATATTCTTAACGCAGTGACATCATAGATGGCAGCGCAACGCCCTGAGGTTGCGCAGAGGAGCTACCTCTTAGCCGAATGCTGACCGAAGTTGCAGATCATTATGCCGGTGAGATGGCAGGTCGATTGCGTGCAACTGAATGTATAGACTTGCTTTTGCGCCTTTCCTATTCCATCCCGCAAAAATCGAGGGGTACACAGGAACGAACGCCGTGAGCGAAGAAGCACAGCAAGCTGGTCTCAACCTCACCGGTCTGGCCGCCGACATCGTCTCAGCCTATGTCTCGAACAACCCTGTGCCGCCTACCGAGCTGCCGGCTCTGATTGCACAGGTGCATTCGGCAGTCGCCAACCTGGGTACAGCCACCGCAGTAGGAGCTGCAGCTTCAGACGCTGAGGTCGCGAAGCCGACGCCCGCCCAGATCCGCAAGTCGATCCGGGATGATGGGATCGTGAGCTTCATCGACGGCAAGGTCTACAAGACGCTCAAGCGCCACCTCACCGCTCATGGGTTTGATCCCCGCGCTTATCGCGAGCGTTACGGCCTCCCGGCCGATTATCCGATGGTCGCGCCGAGCTACGCCGCACAGCGTTCAGTTCTCGCGAGGGCTAGCGGGCTCGGGTCGCATGGTGGACTTGTCAATCAGCGCAAGGCACGGAAGAGCGCCTGATCGGCAGTCAAGCGTGGCGCGCGAGATTGTTCGCGCCTTATTGGCCCTGGAAGGGCAGCACTTGCGCAATCATGCTGGCGACTTCAGGGCATACCGGTCGGCCGAAGGTATCAGCACAGCTTAGCCGAATGATGCGAGCGCCAGAAGTCTCAATCGGAGCACTCTCGATCGGATTTTTAGTTCGACGCTTGGCAGCTCCGATCCAGCGCACCACCCAGTGTTCTCGCCCGCGGCGTAAGGCCGGCGGTTGCTCGCATTTGGACCCGCGCCGGGTCGAGTGGCAGCCATCGCGCTTGATTAGAGACATGGGCGAAGCTCTCCCATGGAGTCTCGGATGCTATCCGTAGCTTCACTGTAAGCTGTGCTGTCTTCTTCGATAGGCCTTGATCTATATCAACCCCTGCGCGGGCTGTGAGCCGGGGCTGGCCGAGGTCGTAGCTAGGTGCGGCGATCGTCGATGAAGGCGATCATGGCCGGAACCGGCAGTCGAGCTCCGCCTGGGTAAAATACGCGCCTGCCTTCCTCAGGATCTCATTGGCTTGCTGCAGTTCGCGCTTCTCTCGCTCGAGCGCCTTAATCCGCTCGCGCTCGTCCGTCGTCGGCCTGCCCCGTACGCCCCGGTCACGTTCGTCCTGTCTCACCCAGTTGAGCAGTGTCTAACCCGAGCAGCCAATCTTGGCGGCGGTCGAGCGGATCGCGCCGTACGGCGAGGCGTGCTCGCCCTGGTGCCCCAGTACCATCCGCACCGCATGCTCGCGGACGTCGGAGGAAAATGGTGGAGTATGCTTCATAATGGCTCCGGTCTCTCAAGAGTGGGAGCTTCCGAAAATCCCGGCGCGTGTGTGGATGCCCCCTGTTTGGCAAGCATGATCTTTGAGGTTTCGGCGGGGTCTTCGATCGGACGTGTGTCAGGCCTCACGATGTGGCCTTCGATGACGCCACGGGCCGGTATGCTGTTCGGAAGGCTGGGTTCACATCGGTTCAGAGAGCTGCATGCGCTCGAGCCCCGGGTCTGAATGTCCCTGCCTTGAACTTCGAAGTCCGTGTCGCCTACTCCTCATCGATCGCTCGCCCCGGCCTCACGGCCACGACGTGCCTTCGCCCGCTCGGGGCTCCGGTCACGCCATCCGGTAATCTTCCTTCTTCGTCGTCACGGCCCAGATCATCCGCGCCATCTTGTTGGCCAGCGCGACCGCCGCGACCATCTTCGGTTTGCGCGTGACGAGGGTCGCGAGCCAGCGGTTCGCGCTCCCGCCCTTGCGAACCACCCAGCGGATCACGCTCATGGCCCCGACGATGAGCAGCCGTCGGATATCGGTCTGGCCCATCTTGCTGACGGAACCGAGCTTGGCCTTGCCGCCCGTGGATCGCTGCCGCGGCACGAGACCGAGCCAGGCGGCGAAGTTGCGTCCGCTGGCGAACGTGTCGAGATCCGGAGCGAAGGCGGCGACGGCCCCTGCGGTCACCGGCCCAATCCCCGGTATGGTGCATAGGCGTCGCAGATCGGTGTCCGTCCGCGACGCCGTCTCCAGTTCGTCGGCCAGCCGCTCGATCACCTGCGTCAGCCCCGCGATCTGGTCGAGATAGATAGTCCCCATCGCCCGCACCGCGACGGGCAGATCAGCGACTTCGTCGGCCAGAGCCTCTTCCAGCACCTTGAGGTAGGCCGGCCCCTTCGGAGCGACGACACCGAATTCGGCCAGATGGCCGCGCAGCGCGTTGATCAGCTGCGTGCGCTGACGGACCAGACACTGATGCGTGCGGAACGCCACCGCGCGGCCCTGCGTCTCGGCGCTCTTCACCGCCACGAAGCGCATCCTCGGGCGCGCGGCCGCCTCGGCGATCGCCTCTGCGTCTGCACGATCGTTCTTCTGGCGTTTGACGAACGGCTTCACGTAGACCGCCGGCACCAGCCGGACCTCGTGACTGCTCTTCTGGGCCACACGACCCCAGTGATGCGACGTCGCACAAGCTTCCATCGCCACGACGCAGGCCGGTTGATCGGCAAGGAGTGCGGCAAATCGAGAGCGCGACAGCGCGCGGTTATAGAGAACCGTCCCGTCCGGACCTACGGCGCAGACCTGAAAGCTGCCCTTCGACAGATCGACTGCCAACATGCTGATCGTCGTCATCGATGACCCCTATGATCGGTTCCGATACAACCGTCAGGCATACGAGATGCCGGTCGGTGGGGGCATCCACCGCATCAGTTCACGATGATGCAATCGGCGGTCGGCCTACCGTGAGCGCTGTGCCGCTCTGGTGCGCGGACGCACCCGCGGAGGGTAACCGGGAGCGAGGCCTGTGCGAGTTCCGAGCAATCGCGAATGCAAGGAGGTCTCCCATGACCAAGCCTACCGCCGCTATCGCCGCTACGCTCCTCCTCACCCTCGGCCTGCAGGGCAACGCCGTGGCCCGTGGGCGCCTCGCCATATCCGCGCCATCGGAGCCGGCCGTGCAGACCGGGGTGATACCGCCTCCCGCCGCCGGCCCGCTGTTCCGGCAGATCATCCGTTCGGGTGTCACGAAGCCGGCCGGTGCCGCCCTCGATGCACGCCTTGGCACCAAGCCCTCCCTCGACGCCGAGAGCCGCAGGCTCAATCACCTGATCCGCACGGCCGTCTGCACCGGCTGCTGAACCACCTACAGCCTCGCTGGAGGTCAACGATGATCCGCGCGCTCCCCGTTCCCGCCTATGCAGGTCCCTCGCTCATCCCCATCGGGCCCGCGGTTCCTCCCTTTGAGTGGGTGCTCCCTGCGGCGGCGTTCGTGCTGCTCTGCGTGTGGAACCGATCAAGCGCAGCCTCGATGACGCGGCAACTCAGCCCGGACGTGCTCCCGATCTGATCATATGGGCCGGGCTTGCGCGCCGACAGGCTCACCGAGGCGTTCGTGAGCGACCTGTTAATTCGGTCAGATGCGGGGCTGTCGAAGGGGCAACAGGCTCCGATGTTCGCGCCAGCGTTCACGCATCGTCTGAGTGTTCGCCCTTCGACCTGAAGGCACGCGGGCTCTCGCCCGTCACCCGTGCGAACACGCGGCTGAACGCGGCGGCGCTATCGTAGCCAGCCTCGGCGGCGACGCGCTTGACCGGCCGCCCCTTGGCGAGGCTGCCTCGCGCGATCATCATGCGCCAGCGCGTGAGGTACTCGATCGGTGTCTGACCGACGACCTCCTTGAACGCCGCGGCGAAGCGCGTGCGCGACATGCCGACGACCTCGGCGAGGTCGTCCAGCGTCCACGCCTTGCGCGGCCGATCATGAATCGCGGTCAAGGCGCGCGAGAGGCGGGGGTCGGCCAGCCCCGCGAGCACGCCGCCCTGGATCAGGCCCCGGGTCATCACGTCGCGCACGACGACGATCAGCAGGTAGGCGAACAAGCTGTCGAGCGCGGCTTGGCGACCATCTCCCTCGCCGAACGCCTCAGCAATCAGGAGCGCGCAGGTCGGCACCAGCACCGGGTGGCGGCTCAGCGGCATGACGATCAATTCGGGGAGGCCATGCGCGATGGGATTGCCGAACCTGCCGCCGAGGTCGACAGTGGCGCAGGCCAGATCCGCCCCGCGTTCGGCATCAGCCACGAACCGGTGCGGGCGCCCACGGGGTAGGAAGAGGAGCGTCGGCTCGTCGATGACGAGATCGTCCTGCCCCGCCAGCACAAGCCGCAGCGCACCGGCCTGCATCAAATGAAGGTGGCCTGCATCGCCAAAATCCTCGGTCTGGCAGAGGTTGCCCGTGAAGAAGGTCCGCGCCGTGGGGGCGGCGTGAGCGAACAGCGCCGCGAAATGGTCCATCTCGACCTCGCCAATGGGACGATCGGCAATGATCCTGACACCTTCGATGCTGCGTAGTCGCTCATAGAGCTGTGGTGCAACCCGCACGGACGTAGTGAAGGACATCTTCCAATGCCCCGCATCACCCCCATCGACCCCGCCCATGCCGATCCCGCCGTCCAGTCGACGCTCTCGGCTGTAAAGGGCAAGATCGGCATGGTGCCGAACCTCTTCACGATATTCGCGCGGTCGCCCGCCGCGCTGAACGGCTACCTGGCCTTCTCCGACGCGTTGACCCACGGTGCCCTGACCGCCAAGCAGCGCGAAATCATCGCGCTGACTGTCGGGCAGGCAAACGGCTGTCATTACTGCCTCTCGGCCCACACCTTGATGGGCAAGGGCGCGGGCCTGACGCCCGAGGACATCCTGGCCGCGCGCCACGGAAAGGCGCAGGACCCGGTCGACAACGCGGTCGCTGCTCTCGCCCGTCGCGTAGTCGAGGCGCGCGGCCAAGTCAGCGATGCCGATCTCGCGAGCGCCCGCTCGGCCGGCCTCGACGACGCCCGCATCGTCGAGGTGATCGCCGGCGTCGCGCTGAACGTGCTCACCAACTTCACCAACAACGTGGCTCAGACCGACATCGACTTCCCGAAAATCGAAGTCGCGCTCTCGGCCTAACGCCCACCGAAGGGGCGCGATGCGCAAGGATCGCGCCCCTTCGGTAAGGCCGCGCCAAGCACGGCGAATTGCGCCAGCAAGCCGGCGCCGATCCCCGACAGCGCGGCCGGTCCGACCATCAGCGCGACACCCAGGCTTCTGCGAGCGGCAGGCCTTCGACGCCGTCCACCTGTGGACATTCCAGGGCCCTCACGCCGCCCGTCACCTATACGAGTCGCACGGCTTCCGGCTTGTAGAGGAGCGGCCCGGACGGCAATGGGAGGCCGAGGTGCTGGAGCAACGTTTCGCGCGGCCGATCACGCGGGCGGATTGATCCTCGGACACAACGGCGCTCGATGGGCGGCGCCGTGTTCGCTTGGTTGCACGGGCTGCGTAGAGGGATGGGCGGAAAGGGGGCGTGCCAGGTCCGTGAAGGGCTGTCGGATTGTCTTACCCTGATCTCCGGGTTTGGGATCGAGGAACAACATGGCCGAGGAGATCAGTATCGGGCCGCTGACGGTGCAGTTCCTATGCTCCAAGTACGCGATGAACGGTCGCCTCGATTTGTTCGAGATGACCGCTCCGCCACACGGCCACATGCCCGTCGCTCACTATCGCCGCGCCTGAGACGGAACCGTCTACAGCCTGACCGTCACCGTCAATGCCGCGAGGCGAGCCGCATGCGCTCCGTCCGAGCTAGACCCTGTTCATGCTACGCAGCACCGCGCACAGTTTTGAAAACCGCAACGGCGCGGTGGCGACCTGCCTGTCGACCCTGATGCCGGGCGTGCTTGGGCAGGGATATTTCCGGGCGCTAGCCGCGCTGGTCGCCGAGGGGCCGCTTACGGGACGTTGTAATGGCCGACTGAATGGCCGGGTTGGGCGCAATCCCGAATGTCTGGTTTCGGGCGTTAGGCCAATACCGGCTGATGGCGCATGTAGTAAGCAATTCCGGCTCCACACAATCGCATGACGTCGTGGCCATCTGTTCGGGCCGAGACCGCGCTCAGGGGGGGCTCGGCGAGCCGTCCCAAGCGAAGACGCCGCCGGTGTCGCTGAGCACAGGTCATCCAGCACGCGCAGGAGATGCGCTGCGCTCTCCTCGGGTGACAGAGGCCGATGGCCGTCGACTCCGGCCGGAAGGGCCGCGACAAGCCGGACGTGACCATGCCTGGATGCATGCCGACTACAATCGCCTTCGGTCGGCTGCTTGCGACCTTGATCGCGAGCGTTCGCAGGATCTGAATCAGCGCCGACTTCGAGGTCCGGTAGGGGTACCAGCCGCCCTGTCGGTTGTCGCCGATCGATCCGACCCGCGCCGACAGGGGCGCGAAAACGCATCGCTCCCGCCGCGCCAGCAAGGGCACGAATGTCTAGTGCACTGACTCAGACGGATGGTTCAGGGGATCGGCCGACGGCTTCGAGGA
>CAXDNE010000160.1:0-16861 GCA_963990595.1 uncultured Methylobacterium sp. | reverse complement strand
GCGCCCGAGGCCGGGCCCCGCGGCCGCCGGGCGGGCAGCCTTCCGCGCCCGCCCGCGACCTGATCCCCTCACCGGTCGCGGTCCGGGCGCGCACCCCGCGGGGGTGGGGCGGGGCCCCGGGGGCCCCCCCGGCCCCCCCCCCCCCCGCGGCCGCGCGCTCCGGGCCCGGGCCGTTGAGGCCGCCGCGCGCCCCGCGCCAGGTCCCCCCCGGGGCGCGCCCCCGGGGGGGGTGGGGGGGGGCCGCGGTTCCTCCGCGGCCCCGCCCGAGCCGAGCGGACGAGCGATCAGGGAGCGGACGATGAAGCGCGAGGACCTCACCGAGAAGCTTCTCGACATCAAGCGCGAGAAGGGCTGGACCTGGGCCTATATCCACGAGCAGATCGGCGGCCTGTCGCCGTTCCTGATCACCGCGGCCTGCCTGGGCCAGATGAAGCTGCCGAAGGCGCAGGCCAGGCGGGCGGCCGAGCTGTTCGGCCTCACGCCCGCGGAGGAGCGGATGATCAACGAGCCGCCCTACCGGGGCTCGATCCCGTCCGTGCCGCCCACCGACCCGCTGATCTACCGATTCTACGAGCTGGTGATGGTCTACGGCACGACCTTCAAGGAGCTGATCCAGGAAGAGTTCGGCGACGGCATCATGTCGGCGATCGACTTCAACCTGGACATGGCGCGCGAGGCCAACAACAAGGGCGACCGCGTGAAGCTCACCATGTCGGGCAAGTTCCTGCCCTACAAGTATTACGGCAACGACGACGCCACGCCGGAATACGGCTTCAAGGAGGGGTGAGCGCCGAAGAGGACCGACAATCCGGAGCGCACCCTCATCCTGAGGTGCCGGGCGATCGGAGATCGCCCGGCCTTGAAGGAGCCCTCCGGAAGGCACGCGATCCCTGGAGGGCTCCTTCGAGGGCTTCGCTCCGCTTCGCCACCTCAGGATGAGGGCGTGGAGGCGATAGGCCGCCAGCCGACTTCTTCCAGAGAAGCGGTGTCGCCGAGCCGCAATCCACGCGTTGCGACCGGATCCTGTTTCAGGCCGCCGGCCGCCCCTCCGGCTCCAGGTAATCCTGCACCGGCTGGGCCGGGCCGCCGCGCATCAGCACGTAGAGGAACGGCACCAGCAGCAGGGTCGCGGGCGTCGCGAAGGCGATGCCGCCCATGACGGCGCGGGCCAGAGCCGCGTTCTGCTCGCCGCCCTCGCCGGTGCCCAGCGCCATCGGGATCAACCCCAGGAACATCGCCGAGGCGGTCATCAGCACCGGCCGCAGCCGCGTCTCGCCCGCGGTGATCGCCGCTTCCAGGGCGCTGCAGCCGGTTTCCTCCCGGTGCTCCTTGGCGAAGGTCACGAGCAGGATCGAGTTCGCCGAGGCGATGCCCACCGACATGATCGCCCCGAAGATCGACGGGATCGAGAAGGTGGTCCCGGTGATGAACAGCGCGAAGGTGATGCCGCAGAACGCCATCGGCAGGGCGGCGATGACCACGAAGGGGTCGCCCCAGCTCTGATAGTTCACCGCCATCAGCAGGTAGACGGCGATCAGCGCGATGCCGAGGCCGACCTCCAGGCGGAAGAAGGCCGAGCGCATGTTCTCGATCTGCCCGCGCACCGCGATCTTGTCGGGCGCCTCAAGGTTCTTCTGCTCGTCCTGCACGATGGCGTCGATGTCGCGGGCCACCGCGCCGAGGTCCCGGTCCTGGACCGAGGCGTAGATGTCGAAGGTCGGCTGGATGTTGACGTGGCTGATCATGGTCTGCGTCGGCGTCCGGCGCAGCTCCGCGAGGCTGGAGAGCAGCGTCAGCACGCCGGGCCCGGAGCCGGAGGTCGCGGCGGCGCGCACGAACATCGGCGTGTTGCGCAGGTCGTTGAGCGAGCTGTTGCGGTATTCGGGGGTCTGCACCCAGAGCTGGTAGGGGATGCCGGTCTTCGGATCGGGCCAGAAGTTCGGCGTCACCTGATAGCTGCCCGACAGCGAGATGTTCATGTTCTGCGCCACCTGCTGCTCGGTGAGCCCGAGCTCGGCGGCGAGGCGCCGGTCGACGTCCACGTAGAATTGCGGCTCGTTGACGATCTGCTGCAGGTGCACGTCGACGAGGCCCTTGGTGTGCTTGAGCCGCTGGACGATGCGCTGGGCGACCTCCAGATCCTTCTCCTTGTGCCGGCCGGAGACCTGCACGTCGATCGGCGTGATGACGCCGAAGTTCAGGATCTGGGTGATCATGTCGGCGGGCTGGAAATAGACGGTCACGTCGGGGAAGCGCTTCATCAGCACGGCGCGCAGGCGCTTCGTGTAGCCCGCCACCGAGCCGTGCCCCTCCCTGAGGCTGATCAGCATCTGGCCGTCGTTGTAGGAGACGAACGAGCCGTCCGAGAACGCGAAGTTGTAGTTGTTGGACGGCAGGCCGATGTTCTGGAGGATCTGGTCGACCTCGTTCGGCGGGATGATCTCGCGGACCGTGTCCTCGACCTGCGCGAAGACCTGCCGGGCGGTCTCGATGCGCATGCCGACGCGGGTGCGCAGATGCAGGGTCATCTGGCTCGCCTCGATCTGCGGGAAGTAGTCCTGGCCGACGAAGACGAACAGCACGCCGGTCAGGCCGAGCACGCCGCCGACGGCGCCCAAGGTCACGATCCGGTGGCGCAGCACCGCGTGGAGCAGGCCGACATAGCCGCGGTGGAACCGCGCGAAGCCGTGCTCGAAGGCGCCGTGGATCCGGCCGGCGAGCCGCAGCGCGGGGCCGCCGACGAGACCGACGGCCCTGGCGATCCGGCCCCGCCGGGGGGCCTCAGGCCGCGCCCGGTGCGCATCCCGATCCTTGGCGTGCTTCTGCCGGTATTCCGGCGCCACGATCACGTCGATCAGCAGCGGCACCAGGGTCCGCGACAGGAGGTAGGAGGTCAGCATCGCGAACACGACCGCGAGCGCCTGCGGGGTGAACAGGTACTTCGGCGTGTCGGTCAGGGCGAAGACCGCCGTGAAGGCCGCGCAGATCGCGAGCGTCGAGATCAGCGCCGGCTTGGCGATGCCGGCGGCGCCGTGGACCACGCTCTCGCGGAACTCCTCGCCCTCCTCGAACAGCCGGTAGGTGTTCTCGATCGCCACGGTGGCGTCGTCCACCAGGATGCCCACCGCGAGCGCCAGGCCGCCCAGCGTCATGACGTTGATGGTCTCGCCGAGCGCCGCCAGCACGGCGAGCGAGGTCATCACGCAGAGCGGGATCGAGATCAGCACGATGATGGTCGAGCGCCAGGAGCCGAGGAACAGCAGGATGGCGAGGCCCGTCAGCGCCGCCGCGGTCAGCGCCTCGTGCAGCACGCCCTCGATGGCGTTCGACACGAAGACCGACTGGTCGAAGAGCTGCTTGATCGACAGCCCCTCGGGGGCGGCGGCGCGGATCGTCGGCATCGCCGCCTTGACGTTGTTGACGACGTTGAGCGTCGAGGCGGTGCCGTTCTTGATGATCTGCATCAGCACGGCCTGCTGGCCGTCGGCGCTGACCACGTTGACCTGCGGCGGGCCGCCGTCACGGACATAGGCGACGTCGCGCATCAGCACGGGCTGGCCGGCCACCACCTTGATCGGCGCGAGGTTGAGGGTTTCGATCGAGGGCGGCGTGGCGTTGAGCTGGACCGGGTATTGCTGCTCGCCGATCTTGGCGAGGCCGGACGGCACCGTCAGGTTCTGCGCCGTCATGGCGTTGGTGACGTCCAGCGGCGTCAGGCCGAGCGCCTGGAGGGCGTTGAGGTCGAGATCGACCATGATCTGCCGGGGCGCGCCGCCGAAGGGCGACGGCAGGGTCGAGCCCGGCACCTGCGCCAGCGTCTGGCGGATCCGGTACTGTGCGTAATCGTAGACCTCGTTGAGGCTCTGCTTGGCCGAGGTCAGGGCGAGCTGGATCACCGGCACCGAGGAGGCGGAGTAGCGCACGATCACCGGCGGCTGCGTGCCGGGGGGCATCACGGCGCGGATCGAGTTGGTCGACGACACCACCTGGGCGATGGCGAGATCGAGGCTCACGGACGGGTCGAAGTAGATCCGCTGAACCGCCGTGCCCTGGAGTGTCGTCGACTCCGCGCGGCGGATGTTGTTGACGTTGTTGGAGATACCGTATTCGGCGTACGTGGTGATGCGCTGTTCCATCTCCGGCGCGGACAGGCCGGTATAGGTCCAGACCACCACGACCACCGGGATGTCGACGACCGGCAGCACGTCCTTGGGCGTGACGATGATGGCGCCAATGCCGCCGAGCATCATCAGCACCGCGAGCACGTAAGTCGTGATCCGGAACTTGAGGGCGTAGAGGACGAGGCCCATGCGGTCTCCGCCGGCCGGCGCGGGGCCGGCAACTCCGCGTTGTGTACCGGCGCACCGGACACCCGGAATGTTTCGCTATCACGTCCGGGCAGGCAAGGGGCGGGCCGCGACGCCGCAGGGCTGCGGCGGCGGCCCTTTCATGCGCCGAATCCCACCCGCGCCCGCATCCGGAGGTGCCGGCGTCAGCGGGTCAGGACGGGAGGGCTCCAGGGATCGCGGCGCCTCCTGGAGGGCGCCTTCGCGGCCTCCGCCGCGCTCCGGCGCCGCAGGATGCGGGCGCGGGCGGTAGAGAAATCTCAGCGCACCGTCTCTGCGTCTGCCGGGCGCCGCGCCAGCCGGATCAGCGCAGCAGCGCGGACTTGTCGACCTGCAGCGCCGCCGCGATCTCGTCGAGCGCCTTGTGCTCGACCGCGCTGATGCCGTCGAAATCGGCCACGTCGGCGCCGATCAGGAAGACGTCCTGGCGCTGCTCGATCGGCCGCTCCGCGATGGCGCCGACGAGCCGCAGGTTCTCCAGGCGCCCGGCCCGGGTCTTGGCCCGGGCGATGGCCTCGTAGAGCTCCTGCTCGACCCGGAGGGTGTCGTAGGATTTCTCGAGGATCGGGTTGGCGCGGATGCCGGTGATCGCCGATTCGATCTCCTCCTCGGCCACGTCACCGTCGGCCACGATGACGTTGGCCGCCGACGAGACCGCCGCCTGCAGGAAGACCGCGTCGCCCGCATACGACATGATCGTGCGGCCGAACCGAAGGATGGCGTCCTGGAAAATGCTCATGCCGACCTCCCGTCGGGTCGGAAATGGCAGACATTGTGGCCGCCGAGTCAAGATGCGGCCGAGCTTGGCTCGGGGATGGCGGCCTCAGGTGGCGGGCTCGTGGCCCGGCCAGTCTCGCCCGAGATGGGCCGCCACGCGGGCCGGATCGTCGCCGACCGCCTTCACGGCGGCCTCGACCTGCTCCACCGGGACCATGAACCGGCGCGCCCAGTAGGCCCGCTCCCAGGCATGGGCGACGTTCACGGCCCTGGGTTCGATCGGATCCTGCAGGCTCTCGTCGGTCATAGGCCCTCCGCGTCTCGCCGGGGCCGGACGGCCCTCCGGCGTGAAGAACGCCGGCCGGGCCGGATCGGGTCCGCGTCCGGTCCGTGCGGAGCCTCTTCGCGGCGCCCGTCAGCAGCAGCGGAACCCCGAGGTGTTGCCGACGCCGAAGCGGGCGTTCTCCCGGTTGCGGAAGAACTCCACCTCGGTCATCGGCGCCCGGTCGGGATGGGTGCGGCGGACATGCTCGGCATAGGCCGCGTAATCCCCCTGCCCCACCATCAGCCGGGCGCCGTCGCACACGCATTTGGACAGCGTCCGGAGGTGGTCCCGCAGGTTCGGCGACGGCAGCATGGCGCGCCCTACTCCGCCGCGACCATGCGCGGCTCGGTCTCCAGGGCGGTCCAGCGATCCGCGCGCCAGGCCTTCAGGCAGGCGGCGATGCCGAAGCCCGCGATGGCGACGACGAGGCCGATGAACAGAGCCGCCAGCGCCGCGTCGATCCGGTCGTTGAGGATGATCTGCCCCATCTGGTCGGCGTTCTTGGCCGGCGCCAGCACCTTGCCCTCCGCGGCGGCGGCCGCGTAGCGCTCGGCATGGGCCAGGAACCCGATCTTCGGATCGGCGGAGAAGATCTTCTGCCAGCCGGCCGTGAGGGTGCAGATGCACAGCCACGCCGTGGGGATGATCGTCACGAACGCGTAGCGCTCGCGCTTCATCTTGAAGATCACCACCGTGCAGAGCGTCAGCGCCACCGCGGCCAGCATCTGGTTCGAGATGCCGAAGAGCGGCCACAGGGTGTTGATGCCGCCGAGCGGGTCGGTCACGCCCTGGTAGAGGAAGTAGCCCCAGGCGCCCACCGAGATGGCGGTCGCCGCGATGCTCGGCCCCCAGGCCGTCGTGTGCTTGAACGCCGGCACCGCCAGCCCGACGAGATCCTGCACCATGAACCGGCAGGCGCGGGTGCCCGCATCCACCGCCGTGAGGATGAACAGGGCCTCGAACAGGATCGCGAAGTGGTACCAGAAGGCCATCATCCCCTTGCCGCCCACGGCCGAGGAGATGATGTGGGCCATGCCGACCGCGAGCGTCGGGGCGCCGCCCGCGCGGGAGATGATCGTATGCTCGCCGACATCTGCGGCGGTCTGGGTGATCACCTCGGGCGTCGTGGCGAAGCCGAGCTTGGTCACCGCGGCGGCGGCGGTGTCGGGCGTGGTGCCCACCAGCGCGGCGGGCGAGTTCATGGTGAAGTAGACGCCCGGGTCGATCACGCAGGCCGAGACCAGCGCCATGATCGCCACGAAGGATTCCATCAGCATGCCGCCGTAGCCGATGAAGCGGGCATCCGCCTCACTGGCGATCAGCTTCGGGGTGGTGCCCGACGCGATCAGGGCGTGGAAGCCCGAGACCGAGCCGCACGCGATGGTGATGAACAGGAACGGGAACAGGCTGCCCGCCCAGACCGGGCCGGTGCCGTCGACGAACTTGGTGATCGCCGGCATCTGCACGTGCGGCGCCACGAAGGCGATGCCGAGCGCCAGCCCGACGATGGTGCCGATCTTGAGGAAGGTCGACAGGTAGTCGCGCGGCGCGAGCAGCAGCCAGACCGGCAGGATCGACGCGACGAAGCCGTAGCCGATCAGCATCCAGCAGAGCTGCGGGCCCGTGAAGGTGAAGGCCGGGCCCCAGACCGGGCTCGCCGCCACCGAGCCGCCGGCGACGATCGCCAGCATCAGCAGGACGAAGCCGAGGATCGAGACCTCGCCGATCTTGCCGGGCCGGATGGCGCGCGAATAGACGCCCATCAGCATGGCGATCGGGATCGTCGACATCACCGTGAAGGTGCCCCAGGGGCTCTCGGCGAGCGCCTTGACGACGATGAGCGCCAGCACGGCGAGCAGGATCACCATGATCAGGAAGGTGCCGAACAGGGCGATGATGCCCGGCACGGTGCCGAGCTCGGCCCGGATCAGCTCGCCGAGCGAGCGCCCGTCCCGGCGCATCGACACGAACAGGACCATGAAGTCCTGGACCGCGCCGGCCAGCACGACGCCCGCCAGGATCCAGAGCATGCCGGGCAGGTAGCCCATCTGCGCGGCCAGCACCGGGCCGACCAGCGGGCCCGCGCCCGCGATCGCTGCAAAGTGATGGCCGAACAGGACGCCGCGATTGGTGGGCACGTAATCGAGCCCGTCATTGTGACGCACCGCCGGCGTGACGCGCCGCGGGTCGAGCCGCATCACTTTGTCGGCGATGAACTTGGCATAGTAGCGGTAGGCGATGAGGTAGACGCAGACGGAGGCGACCACGATCCAGAGGGCGTTGATGGTCTCGCCCCGCTGGCTCGCCACGATCGCCAGCGCCGCGGCGCCGAGCGCCCCCACGAGGGCCCAGGGCCCATGCCTGCCGATCGCCGTACCCATGTTCTCCTCCCAGAACGCCGCCTCTGGCTCGGGCGGCTCTCCGGCCGCCGGCCGGAATTCGTGGATCCCATGCGACAGGTCCAGTTTATCCTATCGGCCTCCCGTTGACGCAAGCGATCTGAGCTGTGATGCAGCGCTCCGGACCGCACGATGACCGCAGCGTGTAACAGCGGACATTCGTCACGGACCTGTTCTCCTTACCGGGCCGGACCATGGAAACCCGACGCCGCTCGCCGCTGATGTGGCTCCTGCTGCTGCCCTTCCTGGGGCTCCTGTGGGTCCCGTTCTACAACCAGCACGACCCGATGCTGTTCGGGTTCCCGTTCTTCTACTGGTACCAGCTGGCCTGGGTGCCGCTGACCTCGCTGATCCTCTACGTCGTCTACCGGGCCGTGCGCGATGACCGCTGATCTCGATATCCCGGCCCTGTCGGTCTTCGTCTTCTTCTTCCTGCTCGTGACCGTGATGGGCTTCGTGGCCGCCCGCTGGCGCCGGCCCGAGACGCTCGCCCATCTCGACGAGTGGGGCCTCGGCGGGCGCAAGTTCGGCACCTGGATCACGTGGTTCCTGATCGGCGGCGACTTCTACACCGCCTATACGGTCATCGCGGTGCCGGCCCTGGTCTACGCGGTGGGCGCCTACGGGTTCTTCGCCCTGCCCTACACGATCATCGTCTACCCGTTCGTCTTCGCGGTGATGCCGGTCCTGTGGCAGGCCGCCAAGGACAAGGGCTACGTCACGGCGGGCGACGTGGTGTACGGCACCTACGGCTCGCGGAGCCTGGAGCTCGCGGTGGCGCTGACCGGCGTCATCGCCACCATGCCCTACATCGCGCTCCAGCTCATCGGCATGGAAGTGGCGATCAAGGCTCTGGGGCTGCACGGCGAGATCCCCCTGATCATCGCCTTCCTGGTGCTGGCCTTCTACACCTACTCGTCGGGCCTGCGGGCGCCGGCGCTCATCGCCTTCGTCAAGGACATCATGATCTACGTCGTGGTGCTGGTGGCGGTGGCGATCGTGCCCTCGAAGCTCGGCGGCTACGGCGCGGTGTTCGACGCGGCCGACGCCGCCTTCAAGGCCAAGGGCTCCGGCGGCATCCTGCTGAGCCCGGCGCAGATCCTGCCCTACGCCTCCCTGGCGCTCGGCTCGGCGCTCGCGGCCTTCATGTACCCGCACACGCTGACCGGCATCTTCGCCTCCGCGGGCGGCAACACGATCCGCAAGAACGCGGTGCTGCTGCCGGCCTACACGCTGCTCCTCGGCCTGCTCGCCATGCTCGGCTACATGGGCCACGCGGCGGGCCTCAAGGTGACGAGCAACAACGACGTCGTCCCGGCCCTGTTCAAGACCCTGTTCCCGGGCTGGTTCGCGGGCTTCGCCTTCGCGGCCATCGCCATCGGCGCCCTGGTGCCGGCGGCGGTGATGTCGATCGGCGCGGCCAACCTGTTCTCGCGCAACGTCTGGAAGGCCTACGTCAACCCGAACGTCACCCCCTCGGGCGAGGCGCAAGTCGCCAAGATCACCTCGATGCTGGTCAAGATCGGCGCGCTGGTGGCGATCCTGGTCCTGCCGACGCAGTTCGCCCTCGACCTGCAGCTGCTCGGCGGCCTGTGGATCCTGCAGACCCTGCCGGCGCTGATCTTCGGCCTCTACGTCTCGTGGTTCCGCGCGCCGGCCCTTCTGGCAGGCTGGGCGGTGGGCTTCGTCGCCGGCAGCGTCATCGCGTGGTCGGACGGGCTGAAGCCCCTGCACAGCCTCGCCTTCGGCGACACGAAGCTCACGCTCTATACGGGGCTGCTGGCGCTCGCCGTGAACATCGTCGTGGCGGTGGTCGTGAACGCGGCGCTGACCCTGGGCCGCCCCGCCCCGGCGACCGCGGCCCGCCGCTGAGCCGCCTGAATCCACCTGAGGAGAGCACAATGGCGAAGGTCGCATTCCTGGGTCTCGGCGTGATGGGCGGCCCGATGGCCGGCCACCTCGCCAAGAAGGGGGGCCACGACGTCACCGTCTACAATCGGACGACGCCGAAGGCCGAGGCCTGGGTGAAGACCTATGGCGGCGCCTTCGCCCCCACGCCCCGGCAGGCCGTCGAGGGTGCCGAGATCGTCTTCGCCTGCGTGGGCAACGACGACGACCTGCGCAGCGTCGTGCTGGGCGAGGACGGGGCGCTCGCCGGCATGAAGCCCGGCGCGGTGTTCGTCGACCACACCACGGCGTCGGCCGAGGTCGCCCGGGAACTGGCCGCCGCGGCCGAGGCCAAGGGGGTCGGCTTCATCGACGCCCCGGTCTCCGGCGGCCAGGCCGGCGCCGAGAACGGCGTGCTCACCGTGATGTGCGGCGGCGACGCGGCGACCTACGCCAAGGTCGAGGGCGCGATCGGCGCCTTCGCCCGGGCCTGCCGGCTGATGGGCCCGGTGGGCGCCGGCCAGCTCACCAAGATGGTCAACCAGATCTGCATCGCGGGCCTCGTCCAGGGCCTGTCGGAGGGCGTCCACTTCGCCAAGCGCGCGGGCCTCGACGTCGAGGCGGTGCTCGACGTGATCTCCAAGGGGGCCGCCGGCTCCTGGCAGATGGAGAACCGCGGCAAGACCATGAACCAGGGCAAGTTCGATTTCGGCTTCGCGGTCGACTGGATGCGCAAGGATCTCGGCATCCTGCTCGACGAGGCCCGCCGCAACGGCGCCAAGCTGCCGGTCTCGGCCCTCGTCGACCAGTTCTACGCCGAGGTGCAGGCCATGGGCGGCAATCGCTGGGACACGTCCAGCCTCGTGGCGCGCCTGGAGCGCTGAACCTTCGGCCCTCACCCTGGGCTTCATGCCCGCGTGAGACGCGACAGGCTCCCTCTCCCGCACGGGAGAGGGGACCCGCGCCGATGCCGGCGACGGGCAAGCCTCCTTCGCTCACAAGCCTCCTTGGCTCAGCGGATGGGACGAACGCGTCAGAACAGGTCTTCGACCTTCGCCCCCTCCGGATCCATCCAGCGCCACTCCGTTCCCATCTGGTGGCGGAACCACGTGAACTGGCGCTTGGCGTAGGCGCGCGTGTCCGCCTGCCCCCGCGCGATCGCCGCCTCGAGGCTGATCGCCCCGTCGAGATGGGCGATGAGGCCCGGCACCCCGTGGGCGCGCATCACCGGCAGCATCGGGTCGAGGCGTCGCGCGCGCAGGCGGGCGACCTCGTCCAGGGCGCCCTCCGCGATCATGACCCGGAAGCGGGCATCGATGCGGGCGCGCAGCACCGCGCGGTCGGGCGCCAGGAAGATTTTTTCGAGGGCCCGGCCCGCCAGCGGGCCGGGCACCGGGTCGCCGTAGAAGCTGGCGATCGGCCGCCCGGTCGCGCGAAGGATCTCCAGGGCGCGCATCACCCGCATCCGGTCGCTCGGGCGCAGCCGGGCCGCGCCTTCCGGATCGTGCCGGGCAAGATCGGCATGCAGCGCCTCGGTGGGGCGCCCCTCGGCCTCGGCCCGCACCTGCGCGCGCACCGCGTCCGGCACCGGCGGCAATTCCGAGAACCCCTGCTCCAGCGCCCGGAAATACAGGCCGGTGCCGCCGACGAAGACCGGCAGCCGGCCGCCGAGATTCGCCAGCAGCGCCGCCGCATCCCGCGCGAAATGCCCGACCGAGTAGTTCACGGCGCCGTCGACATGGCCGTAGAGCCGGTGGGGCACCCGGGCCTCCTCGTCCGGATCGGGCCGGGCGGTCAGGCGGCGCAGATCCGCGTAGACCTGCATGGAATCGGTGTTGATCACCACGCCGCCGTGACGCAGCGCCAGCCGGGTGGCGAGCGCCGACTTGCCCGAGGCGGTGGGCCCTGCGATGAGGATCGCCGCCGGGCGCCCCCCGGCTTCCTCCCGGTCTGGTGGCAAGGCGAACCTCCACGATGCTGGTCGCGGTCCTGATAGCAAACCCGGATCGGCCGTCCATCACCGACGCGGTGCTGGCCGAGACGCGCGCCGTGCTGCGGACGGAGCACCAGCCCCGGATCCTGCACGGAGAGGTTGCGGCCGAGCTTCTGGTGCCGGGCGAGCCCGCGGCCGCCAGGGCGCTCACGAAACAGCTGCGCACGGCGCTCGCGGGGGAGCCGATCGATCTGGCCGTGCTCCCCGCCGACGCGCACCGGCGCAAGCGCCTGTTCCTGGCCGACATGGACTCGACCATGATCGAGCAGGAATGCATCGACGAGCTCGCCGGGACGCTCGGCCTCAAGGACCACGTCGCGGCGATCACCGAGCGGGCGATGCGGGGCGAGATCGCGTTCGAGCCGGCTCTGCGCGAGCGCGTGGCGCTCCTGAAGAACATCCCGGTCGGGGCGGTCGACGGCCTGATCGCCGAGCGGCTCACCCTGACGCCGGGCGGTCCCACGCTGGTGCGGACCATGCGGGCGCACGGCGCCCATACCTGCCTGGTCTCGGGGGGATTCACCCTGTTCACCGGCCCGATCGCCGGGATGATCGGCTTCCACGAGCACCGGTCCAACGTGCTGGACATCGCGGGGGAGCGGCTCACCGGCACCGTGGCGGATCCCATCGTCGGCAAGGCCGAGAAGCGCGCGGCGCTCATCGAGCTGCGGGGGATGCTGGGCCTCGGCCATGCGGACACGCTCGCGGTTGGCGACGGCGCCAACGACCTCGACTTGCTGGGTGAAGCCGGCCTCGGGGTGGCGTTCCGGGCCAAGCCCGCGGTCGCCGCCGCGGCCCATGTCCGCGTCGAGCACGCAGACCTCACCGCGCTCCTGTACCTGCAGGGCTATGCGGCGGCGGAGTTCGCGGGATGAGCGACGGGCTTCCGTGCAGGGTCCGGGTCAAGGCGACGACCGCTCCGAGGACGGCCAGCGTCTGAAAGCCGATCGCACCGACCAGGCAGCGCACCGTCTCGACCTTCGCGGACGCGATGGCGCCGTTCACGGCCTCAATGTCGGCCTTCGTGGACAGGCGAAGCGCCTCGATATCGGCGCGGGTCTGAATCTTCAGGGCTTCGACGTCGCCTCGAACGACCTGGATATCGGCCTGTACGTCGCGGATGTCGGCCTTCGTGGCGAGATTCCCGTCGAAGACGTCCACCAGCGCGTCGGCCAAGCCCTCCGCCTGCTCGGGCGACAGCTTCGCCTTCTCCCGCAGGGCGCGGGCGAACTTCAGGGTGTCGAAGGCGACGGCCGTCATGGGTCCAGGCTCGTCCGAGCCGCACCGACTCGCCGCACGAGTGGCGCCGCCCCGCAGCGCCGCGTCAATGCAGGTTCGCTGAACGCGAGACGGCCGCCGCTCCTCGCGCAGCGGCGGCCTTCGATCGCGCGGGTGACGCCGCTCAGTCCAGCCCGATGGCCACGAAGCGCACGTCGCCGGTGGCACTCGCCACGAGCAGCAGGACCGACTTGCGTCCATCCTTCTTCAGGGCATCGACGCGCTTGGTGACGTCGGCCGGGGTACTCACCGCCTCCTGGCCGACCTCGACGATCACCTCGCCCGGCTGGATCCGCTTGTCGGCGGCGGTCGAGTTCGGATCGACGCGGGTGACGACCACGCCCTTCACGGTGTCCTTGATGGAGTACTTCCGGCGCAGCTCGTCGGTCATGCCGGAGAGGTTGAGACCGAGCGCCTGCCGGGTCGCGCTCTCGGGCTCGGGCTGACGCAGGTTGGCGAGCTGCGGCTTGTCGCCGTCCTCAAGGCGGCCGAGGGTGACGGCCTTCGTCACCTCCTCGCCCTTGCGGACCACCACCACGTCGACCTTCTGGCCCACGGGGGTCGAGGCGACGATCCGCGGCAGGTCGCCGGACGCCTTCACGGGGGCGCCGTTGAACTTCACGATCACGTCGCCGACATCGATCCCGGCGGTCTTGGCCGGCCCCTTCTCGTCGACGCCGGCCACCAGCGCGCCCCGCGCCCCGCCCTTGAGGTTGAGCGCCTCCGCGGTGGCGTCGTCGACGTTCTGGATGCGCACGCCGAGCCAGCCGCGCCGGACCTCGCCGTAATCGCGGAGCTGGTCGATCACGGGCTTGGCCGTGCCCGAGGGGACCGCGAAGCCGATGCCCACCGAGCCGCCGGTGGGCGACAGGATCGCGGTGTTGATGCCGATCACCTCGCCGTCCATGTTGAACAGCGGACCGCCCGAGTTGCCCTTGTTGATGGCCGCGTCGGTCTGGATGTAGTTGTCGTAGGGTCCGGACTCGATGTTCCGGCCCCGGGCCGAGACGATGCCGGCCGAGACCGAGCCGCCGAGACCGAACGGGTTGCCGATGGCGATGACCCAGTCGCCGGGCCGCATCTTGTCGGAATCGCCGAACGGCACGGCCTTGAGCGGGTGATCGGCCGGGGGCTTCACCCGCAAGACCGCGAGGTCGATCTTCGAATCCTTGCCGACGATCTCGGCCTTCAGCTTGGTACCGTCGTGCAGGATGACCTGGATGTCGTTGGCGTCGCCGATGACGTGGTTGTTGGTCACCACGAGCCCGGCGGCGTCGATGATGAAGCCGGAGCCCAGGGAGTTCGACTTGCGCTGCTGGCGCGGCATGTCGCTGTCGCCGCCCTTGCCGCCGCGGCGGTTGAAGAATTCCTCGAACAGATCCTCGAACGGCGTGCCCGGCGGGACCTGCGGCATGGTGCGGCTGCCGCGGGCCTCGACCGTGGTCGAGGCGGAGATGTTCACCACCGCGTCGGTGACCTGCTCGGCGAGGTCGGCGAGCGAGGCCGGCCCCTTGGCGAAGGCCGGAACCGGGAGGGACGCGGTCGCCACGGAGGCGCCGACGAGGATCGCCGCCATGAACGCACGGGCGCGGGAGCGTGGCTGCGCCTGGGCGCGGCCGGGGAGCGCCGCCGGGGCGCGCGCGACGGGGTACATGGTCGACCTCTTCAGAACGCGTTTCCGACTCCGCGGGTGCCTGACCGGAGGTCGGCAGCCCGCGGGTTGTCTCGCAAGGTAGTCCCCGGCCGCCGGGGCGCCAACACGCGCCCGATCAGCGCGCCGCCCCGGCCGTGGACCCGGTGGTGGCGCTCGGATCGGCGGGCCCGCGCGGCCCGTGCGGCGCCGAGGCGGCCGCCTTGCCCTGCGGGTCGCTGAAGTAGCGGAAGAAATCCGAGCTGGGGCTGATCACCAGCCGCGTGTCGGACCCCTTCAGCCCGGTCTCGTAGGCCTGCATCGAGCGATAGAAGCTGAAGAAGTCCGCATCCTTGCCGAACGCGTCGGCGAGGATCCGGTTCTTGTCCGCGTCGCCTTGTCCGCGCAGCTGCTCGGATTTCTGCGTCGCCTCGGCGAGAATCACCGTCACCTCGCGGTCGGCCTTGGCGCGGATCGTGGCGGCGATCTGGTCGCCGTTGGCGCGAATGTCGGCGGCCTCGCGCTCGCGCTCGGTCTTCATCCGCCGGTAGACCGCGGCCGAGTTCTGCGCCGGCAGGTCGACGCGGGTCATGCGCAGGTCGACGATCTCGATGCCGAGCGCCTTGGCCTGCCGGTTCACCTCCTCCTGGATCTGGTGCATCAGCTGGCCGCGCTCCGTCTTGACGATGGCGTCGCGGGTCGAGCGGGCGAGCACGTTGCGCAGGCTGGAATTGGTGAAGCTCGCGAGCCTCTGGTTGGCCAGCCCGATATTGCCCACCGCCTGGTAGAAGCGCAGCGGGTCGAGGATCCGGTACCGGGCGAAGGCGTCCACCTCCAGGTTCTGCCGGTCGGCGGTGAGCACCGTCTGGACCGGCAGGTCGAGGTCGAGCACGCGCTTGTCGAAGATCACGACGTTCTCGGCGAACGGGATCTTGAAGTAGAGGCCGGGCTTGTCCTCGCCGGTGGCGTTGAGCACGGCGCGCACGCGGCCGAACTGCAGGACCAGGGCCTGCTGCATCTGGCCGACGGTGAAGATGGAGGCGTAGAGCCCGATCGCGACGATCGCCGCGATCGCGATCAGGCCGGTGCGGAGCGCCTGTTTCATCGGCCGGCTCCCGTCTGGTTCTGGGCGCGGGCGCCGAACTCGGAGAGCGGCAGAACCGGCAGCACGCCGGCGGCCGCGGCCGAGCCGGGCTGCGTCCCGTTCTGGTCGATGATCACCTTGTTCACGGAGCCCAGAACCTTCTCCATCGTCTCCAGGAAGAGCCGCTCGCGGCTGATCGCCGGGGCGGCCTTGTAGGAGGCGTAGACCTCGCTGAAGCGCGCCGCCTGACCGGTGGCATCGGCGGTCGCCTTGGTCCGGTAGGCCTCGGCCTGCTGGACGATCTGGGACGCCTTGCCGCGGGCCTGCGGCACCTCGCGGCTCGCGTAGGTCTTGGCCTCGTTCTGCGCCGTGTCGGCGTCCTGCTGGGCGGCGTTCACGTCGATGAAGGCGGGGCGCACCTCCGGCGGCGGGTTCACCGAGACGAGCTGCACCACCTCGATCCGCACGCCGGCGCCGTACT
Source organism: uncultured Methylobacterium sp. (assembly GCA_963990595.1). Classification (GTDB taxonomy): domain Bacteria; phylum Pseudomonadota; class Alphaproteobacteria; order Rhizobiales; family Beijerinckiaceae; genus Methylobacterium. The sequence goes on along the minus strand of CAXDNE010000160.1, from coordinate 721 downwards.
CGTCGAGCGCCTTCTGGACCATCTCCTTCACCTCCTGGGCGATGCTCGACTGCTCGTTGGTGAGGATCGCCTGGATGTTGCGGCGGCCGATCACCTCGCGCATCGCGCTCTCGGAGATCGCCTTGATGGTGCCCTCCGGGTTCTGGAGGTTGAACACGAAGTCGGAGGCCTTCAGCGGGTTGACCCGCCACTGCACCTCGAAGTCGAGATCGACGATGTTCTCGTCGCCGGTGAGCATCAGGCTCTCGTCCGGCACGTCGCGGTTGCGGCCCTGGCCGCCGAGGCCGGAGCGGAAGCCGATCTGGATGGAGTTCTGGGAGCCGACATCCGGCTTGACCACGCCGCCGATCGGATAGGGGAAGTTGTAGCGCAGCCCCTCGCCCTTGGTGCCGACATAGCGGCCGAAGATCGTCTCGATGCCGACCTGACGCGGGTAGACGGTGTAGAAGCCGGTGGCGAGCCAGACCGCGACGGCGAGCGCCGCGATCACGGCGGCGCCGCGGCCGCCGCCGACGCCCGGCGAGCCGCCTCCGCCGTAGCCGCCGGAGCCCCCGCCGCCCGGGATCAGGCCGCGCAGGCGGTCCTGCCCGCGCCGGAGCAGGTCCTCCAGGTTCGGCGGGGTCTTGCCGCCGTTGCCCCAGGGGCCGCCGCCGTTGCCGCCGGGCCGGCCCCAAGGCCCCCCGCCGCCGCTCTGATTGCTCCAAGGCATCCTAGCCGTCGT
>CAXDNE010000159.1:0-16988 GCA_963990595.1 uncultured Methylobacterium sp. | reverse complement strand
GGCATACGCGATTGCCGCTTGTCTCGTGGGCTCGGAGATGTGTATAAGAGACAGCGTCACCCTCGCCGCGCTCAGCGCCGACTTCCACGCCCGCCTGGCCGCGCGCGGCGGCGCCATGACCCTGGAGCAAGCCCATGCCGATTGACGTGATCGTCGTGGGAGGCAGCTTCGCCGGCTTGGCGGCGGCCACCTACATCGCCCGGGGACGGCGCTCGGTCTGCGTGGTCGACGCGGGCAGCCCGCGCAACCGGTTCGCCGCGGCCTCCCACGGATTTCTCGGCCAGGACGGCAGCGACCCGCGGGCGATGCTCGCGCAGGCCCGCGCCCAGCTCGCGGCGTACCGCCAGGCGACGATCGTGGAGGGTGAGGCGGTCGACGCCTGGGCGGGACGAAACTTCACCGTCACCCTCGCGAGCGGGGCGACCATGGAGGCGGCGCGCCTCGTCCTCGCTTACGGCATCTCGGATGTGCTCCCGAAGATCCCGGGCTTGGCGGAGCGATGGGGCAGGATCGTGCTGCACTGTCCCTACTGCCACGGCTACGAGTTCGCCGACCGGAAGCTCGGCGTGCTGGCCGTGTCCCCACTGTCCGCGCATCAGGCCATGCTGATCGCCGAATGGGGGCCGACGACGCTCTACCTGAACGGCGGGGACATGCCCAACGAGGAGACATGCGCCCGGCTCGCGAGCCGTGGTGTCGGGATCGAGCTTGCCGCCGTTGCGGCCCTCGTCGGCGAGGGTGGGACGCTGTCGGGCATGATGCTCGGCGACGGGCGCATGGCGGCCGTCGAGGCCCTTTATCTCGCCCCGCGTTCGCGCATGAACAGCCCGCTGGCGGAACGGCTGGGCTGCGCGCTCGACGAAGGGGCGTTCGGTCCGGTCATCCGCACGGATGCCTCCAAGCTGACGACCGTCGCGGGGGTGTATGCGGCGGGCGACGTCGCACGGGCGCCCCACAGCGTGAGTTGGGCCGTGGCGGACGGAGTCACGGCGGGTGTCTCGGTCCACCAGTCCCTTGTGTTCGCGAGCTTGGCTGCCTGATCGGCGACGGCCTCGCGGACGGCGAACCCCAGGCGCTCCAACCGCTCTGCGGATTTTCGGAGCCCGGGCAGGATGGTTGCGCCTGCCGGCTTGAGACGCTCCCCGCGGCGGGCACCATAGGATCGCGGGCACGCTTGCCGTAACGGCTTGCGATAGGTCAGGATCGGCCTGGAAGACCGTACGCGGCTTCGATTGGCCAGCGCTCCTACCCGAGGTGCCTTGATGTCGTTCGAGACGATGGGGGACCAGCGGCGAGGTACATGCCAGGTGCTCGGTCGGGTCGACCATCGTTCCCGGTTGGTCGTCGAACGCCGGGTCAACGGCGCCGGATCGCACCCGAAGCAAGCCTATCCCTGCAACGAGCTCATCGTGATGCTCGGCGGCCGCGCTGTCGTACGACGCACCGGTGACGGTCAGGACGAGAGGTGCCTCGCCGGGGCCGGAACGGCCTGGACCGGACCGGTCGGCTTCATGGAGAAGGCGGAACTCTCGGAGGCCATCTCGTGCCTCCACGTGTGCCTACCGCCGGCCCTCATCGAGCACAGTGCCCTGGCGGATTACGGCATCGACGCCTCGCTGGTTGAACTCGCCTTCGTCGGCGGCTTGGCCGACCCGCTCCTCGTCAGCTTCGCACGGACGTTCGAGGGCATGCTCGGCAGGCCGCAATTGCCGACGGACCGGTTTTTCGTCGATGGTCTGACGACCGCTTTGGCGGCCCACCTGATTGCTAACTACACGGTCGACCGCTGGAAGCCGTCCGCCGCTCCGCGAAAGTTCGACGAGCGCCGCCTCAAGCGTGTGACCGATTACATCGAAGCGCATTACGCCGACCCCATTCCCCTCGAACGCCTCGCGGCCGAGGCCTGCCTCAGCCCCTTCCACTTCGCGCGCCTTTTCCGGGAGGCGACCGGCCTGACCCCGCATCGCTACGTGACGGACCGGCGGGTCCGAGCGGCCCGGGAGGCGCTGGCGCTTGGTCGGGCCACGCTGATGGAGATCGCGGTCGAGCAGGGCTTCGGCACCCAGGACAACTTCACGCGGGTGTTCCGCAAGAGCACCGGCCTGACGCCCGGGCAGTACCGGGCCACGGTCCGTCGCTGAGACGGCACATCCCCTCGTCGTTCGACGCGAACACCGCAATTGTGGTCGGTAGGCCCGCAAGAACGGCCGATACGACAGCGCCGCAGGAATGTACGCCGTCATGCGGGGCTTGGCAGCAAGGTCACGCGGTACGGCTCGCGACGACCGGCTCGCAGACGCAGGCCCCGATGTCGCGCTGACTTCCCCACGCTCGGAGGAGCCATGACCATCAGGGACGCCCTGCTCGCCGGCCCGCTCGGCTTCGGCGCCGCACCGCTCGGCAACATGTTCCGCGACATCCCCGACCACGAGGCGGAAGCCACGGTCGACGCGGCGTGGCAGGCCGGCACGCGCTACTTCGACACCGCGCCTTTCTACGGGAGCGGCCTGTCTGAGATCAGGCTCGGCAAGGCCCTGTCGAAGTACCCGCGCGACGCGTACCGCCTCAGCACCAAGGTGGGCCGAATCATCCTCGACGAGGTCGAGACCGGCGCTCGCGACCAGGGCGAGAAGGGCGAGATCTTCAAGTACGGTCGCCCGAACAAGGTCGTCTACGATTACACGGCCGACGGCGCCAAGCGGTCCATCGAGGACAGCCTGAAGCGCATGGGCGTGGACCGGCTCGACTTCGTGTGGGTCCACGACATCGCCAAGGATTTCCACGGTGACAAGTGGATCGGGCTGTTCGAGCAGGCGCGCACCGGAGCCTTTCCCGCCCTCGACCGACTGCGCGACGAGGGCGTGATCGAGGCCTGGGGCCTCGGGGTGAACAACGTCGAGCCGGTGGAGCTGCTGCTCTCGCTCGACGAGGTGCACCCGAACGGCACCCTGCTCGCGGGCCGCTACACGCTCCTCGACCACGGGAGGGCGCTTGAGCGCCTGATGCCGGCTGCGGTCGAGAGGAAGGTCGAGATCGTCATCGGCGGTCCGTACAGCTCGGGCGTGCTCGCGGGCGGCGCGCACTTCGAGTACGGCTCGGTGCCGCCCGAGATCGCCGCCAAGGTTGAGACCATCAAGGCGCTGTGCGGCAAGCACGGCGTGCCGATCAAGGCAGCGGCGCTCCACTTCTCGCTCGCCCATCCCGCCTCGGCCGCGGTCATCCCCGGGGCGAGCCGACCGGAGCGGACCGCGGAGGACCATGCCGCCATCGACTTCGAGGTACCTGGGGATTTCTGGCGCGACCTGCGCCGGAGCGGGGTCGTGGCGCCCGACGCGCCCCTCCCGTCGGATCAGTAGGGGGCGGCCATGGCGACGGCATCGGCAAGCGTCGAGATCCCGGCTCCAGCGTCCGAGGTGTGGCGGCTCATCGGCGGGTTCGGCTCCCTGCCGGACTGGCTGCCCTACATCCCCAAGTCAGAGTTGTACGAGGGCGGCCGCGTCCGGCACCTGGAGAACCCCGACGGCGGCGTCATCGTCGAGCGGCTGATGGCTTTCGATGAGGCCGGACGGAGCTACAGCTACCACATCCTTCAGTCCCCCTTCCCGCAACAGGGTTACCTCTCGACCTTGCGGGTCCGGGAGACCGGCGACGGGCAGCGGTCGCGCGTCGAGTGGTCCGGCGAATTCCAGCCGGTCGGGGTCAGCGTCGCGGAGGTCACGAAGCTCTTCCAGGGCATCTACGAGGATGGTCTCGCCGCCCTGAGGAAGCTTTACGCCGACGAGGGCTGAACGGCCGAGGCCACCGCATCGCTGCCGGAGCGGCGGTGGAACTTGCGTCAGTTTCCAGGGAAGGCGCGGCTGCACGTGAACGACTACGCCGGGTCGGATGCGGACCGTCCGGCCCCTAACCGAGGGTGCAGATCGCCCTGCGCCGGCAGCAGGCCCGAGGCGCGGTAGCTCTCGATCAGGTCGTCGAACTGCGAGACGTCCGAGCGGCTCCGCGCGTAGAGTTGGGCGCCGGACACCGCGGCGAAGATGGCCCGCGCGCGCGCCTCCGCGCCCCCGGGCTTCTCCGCCCCGGCCATCACGAGGACCTTGGCGAGCCACGCGACGTTGACGTCGGCGAAGCCCTGGGCCTCCCGCTGCACGGCCTCCGGCAGGTTGGCGTACTCGGCCGACATGAAGCTGCACAGGCAGAGCCGGTTTCCGTCCTCCAGCGAGCGGCGGAAGGTGCCCGGGTAGAGCCGCAGGCATTCCATCGGGTCGCCGGTCTGCTCCAGCATGGCGTCGAGCTCGAACGCGATGTCCTCCCAGTAGCGCCGCGCCACGGCCGCGCCGAGGTCCGCCTTGCTGGCGAAGTGGTGGTAGATGCTCGCCGCCTTGATGCCGACCTCCGCGGCGAGGTCGCGGTAGCTCAATCCGCCGTATCCGTGCGCCTGCGCGGTCTTCCGCGCGGCGGCCAGGATCGTCTCCTTCGCGTTCGTGCTCACCCCTGCCTCCGTCCCCTCATCGAAAAACCTACCAATCGTTAGTTAGGGGTTGACGGCCCGAAAATCCAGCCCTAACTGCATGCCTACCGAACGTTAGGCAGGTAAAGCGGCCATGACCCACGACATCATCTTCTCCGACGCCACCCAGCTCGCCAAGCTGGTCCGGACCAAGCAGCTCTCGCCCGTCGAGGTCGTGCGGGCGCATCTCGACCGCATCGAGGCCGTCGACCCCAAGGTCAACGCCATCGTCACCGTCGCGGACGGCGCGCTCGCCGCCGCGAAGGAGGCCGAGGCGGCGGTCATGGCCGGCAATGACCTCGGGCCACTGCACGGCGTGCCGTTCACCGTGAAGGACTCCATCGACACCGCCGGGGTGCTGACCCAGCGCGGCTCGCCGATCTTCAAGGGCCGCACCCCCGACGCCGACGCGACCAGCGTCGCCCGGATGAAGCAGGCCGGCGGCATCCTGCTCGCCAAGACGAACCTTCCCGAGTTCTCCTACTGGATCGAGAGCGACAACCTGCTCTCCGGCCGCTCGAACAACCCGTGGGATCGCGACCGCACGCCCGGCGGCTCCAGCGGCGGCGAGTCGGCGGCCATCGCGGCGGGCATGTCCCCGCTCGGCCTGGGCACCGACCTCGCCATCTCGGTGCGCGGCCCGGCCGCCCAGACCGGCATCGTCTCGCTGAAGGCCACCCACGGGCGCGTGCCCATGACCGGCATCTGGCCGCGTGCGCCCCGCCGCTTCTGGCACGTCGGCCCGATGGCGCGCTCGATCCGCGACCTCGCCCTCGCCTTCTCGCAACTCGCCGGCCCCGATGGCCTGGACGCCTTCGCGACCAGCACGGTCCCGTTCGACGCCGGCGTTACATCCGACCGGAAGCTCCGCGTCGGCTGGATGGTCGGGCCGGGCTTCGGTCCCATCGACATGCAGGTCGCGGCGACGGTGAAGGCGGCCGCCGAGGCCCTGAAGGGCGAGGGCCACCACGTCGAGGAGGTCCGCATACCGGCGCTGGAGCGCGACTTCGCCTTGGACGTGTTCAACAAGCTCCACGTCATGGAGATGAAGCCGGCCTTCCGTGAGGCGACCACCGGACACGAGGACAAGATGTACAGGATGGCCAAGACGATGCTGTCACTGCCCGACACCTCGGTGGAGGACTACGTCGCGGCCGAGCAGGCAGCGGAGCGGCTCCGGGACGGTTACGCAACCTACTTCCGGGACTACGACGTACTCCTCACCCCGGTGCTGCCGGTGCCGGCGCACAAGCACGGCATCGGCGAACTTGTCGTCAACGGCGAAACCGTCGACCTGACCTACCTGCAGGGCGCAACCGTGCCCCTGAACGTCACCGGCCTGCCGGGGCTGTCGATGCGATTCGGGACGAGCCGCGAGGGGTTGCCGATCAACGTGCAGTTGGTGGGAAGCTGGCAGGCGGAGACGACCCTCCTGCACGCCGCCTCGATCCTGGAAGGCATCAGCCCCGTGCGCGGGCTGCACCCGAGCCTCTGAGGGGTGTGACCGGGGCCGGAGATCTGTCCGGCCCTCGAGCGCTCGGACGGCAAAATCGTACGACGGCCGTCTAAGACGTGGCGGGCGGCATCGACCGAAGAATGTCGCGGCCCCCGGCCTGACCGATGTCCGCTTCGGAGACGCACACGCGGGCCATCAAGTGACTGAAATGTGCGCGAAGCCGAAGGTCCGGTCCTGCGCGCGATAGCGATCCGGCGTGACGCAGTCTGGCCGAAAGCGGCTCGTCCGCTTCCGGCGTTCAGACCGCAGAAGCGGACTTTCGTTGCCGACGCTTGTCGGCAGGCGGGGACTTAAACGCCTAGGATAACCGTTGTAGAGGCCAGGCGCCGGATACAGTTCGCCCCGGGTCACGTCCGCTCTACTGCCCCGCCCGCTTTCTCCAGCGCCGGGAAGCCCCCGGCGACGTGAGCGACCGGTCCCAACCCCATGTCCTTGAGTGTCTTGGCAGCCAGAGCCGAGCGGTTGCCCGAGCCACAGTAGAGAACCAACCTCTTGCCGCCCGCGAGCTCGGCCTTGTGGGTCGGGCTCGCCGGGTCAGCCTGGAACTCCAGGAAGCCGCGTGGCACGTGAACCGCGCCTGCGATCTTGCCGGTCTTGGCCAGTTCCTCCCCCTCACGCACGTCAACGAACACCGTGTCCGGCTGCCCGAGACGCGCCAGCGCCTCCTCGGCCGACAGCGTCTCCACCGCGCGGCTCGCCTCAGCCACCAAGTCCATCGCGCTCTTCGTCGTCATGATGACCTCCGTCACTCGCCCCAAGCCGCGCCGTCGAGCGCGTTCAGCGGGATTTTCAGGTAGCGCTTCCCATTCGCCTCGGGTTCAGGCAGGCGGCCGCCCCGGATGTTTACTGCAGCGACGGCAGGATGAGTTTCGGCATCGGCAACTCACGGTCGCGCGCCTCGCGCATCCGCACGAACGCCTCCTCGCTTCCAGTCTCCGTCAGGTGCTTGTTCTCGGTTCGCTGCCGCGCGACGGCGCTCTCCCAAACCGCCGCGCCCGCCCGGGCGATAGTCGTGTCCGGTGAACAGCCGCGTCTCGTCCGGCAGCGCGAGGATGCGCTGGATGCTGCGCCAGAGCACGTGCGCATCGCCGCCCGGGAAATCGGTCCGTGACGAGACCCTGCACGTTCCGATCCCGCACCTATCGGGCGCCGTCAGCGGCTCGGCTGCTCTTCGAGCCACACATCTGGGTACGGGTCCAGGCGACGATACGCGCGGTGTCCATAGCGCCCGTGGTGCGCGCCAGGATGCGGCCCCGCTGAATCAGGAACAACGCAGGGATGCCGCGCACCCCAAGGCGCGAGGCCACGCCCGGCACAGTGTCCGAGTTCAGTTTGAGCAGCCGGACCTCGGGTTCAAGCAGGCTTGCGGCGCGCTCGAAGGCCGGTGCCATGGCTTGGCAGGGTCCGCACCATGGAGCCCAAACATCGATCAGGAGCGGGATATCATCACGGTTGCGGTGCTTCTCAAAGGCAGCCTCGTCGACCGCGATAGGCCGGCCCTCGAAAAGCTGCCGATGGCAGGCCCCGCATCGCGCCACCAGCGCGGGGCGGTCGTCGGGGATCCGATTCGTCTTCGTGCAATGTGGGCACACGATGTGCCGCGCCCCATCCGAGGCCATCGCCAACTCCCTGAATCATGGAGGGTGCGTCAACCTCCGGACCGTACCCGATCGGGAGCCGCGGCGCGGATCCGCCGCGGCCATCCTCAAGATCGCGCCTCAGACCGCCGCCTCGGCGCCGCCTCTGAGCTTCACGGGAATAGTCAGGTAACGCACCCCATTGGCCTCCGCCGGCGGGAACTTGCCGGCGCGGATGTTCACCTGAATCGAGGGCAACAACAAGCGTGGGGCGGCGAGGGTAGCGTCGCGCGCCGTGCGCATCGCCGCAAAGTCCTCCTCGCTCACGCCCTCCTTCACGTGGATGTTGCTCGCGCGCTGCTCCCCCACCGTCGTCTCCCATGCGTAGGCCTCGCGCCCCGGGGCCTTGTAGTCGTGGCACAGATGCAGCTTCGTCGCCGGTGGCAGAGCCAGGAGCTTCCGGATCGAGCGATAGAGCTTGTGCACGTCCCCACCCGGAAAATCGGCGCGGGCGGTGCCGAAGTCAGGCATGAACAGCGTGTCGCCCACAAAGACGTGGTCGCCGATCTTGTAGCAGATGTCGGCCGGAGTATGCCCCGGGGTGTAGAGCACCTCAACCGTGAGGTTGCCTATGGCGAAGGTCTCGCCGTCGGCGAAGAGACGGTCGAAATCGCTGCCATCCGTGCGCAGATCCGTCGCGTTGAAGACCGGCCGGAAGATCTTCTGCACCTCCTTGATGTGCTCACCGATGCCAATCTTCGCGCCGGTCTTGGCCTTTACGTATGGCGAGCCGGAGAGGTGGTCGGCATGGGCGTGCGTCTCCAGCGTCCAAACCACCGTGTAGCCGCCCTCGGCGGCGGCCTTGAGCATTGCCTCGACCGAGCGCGTGTCGACGCTGCCGGCATTGTGGTCATAGTCGAGGACGGGATCGATGAAGGCGGCTTGCTTCGTGTCGGGGTCGGCCACGATGTAGCTGACCGTGTTGGTCGGCTCGTCGAAGAAGGCGCGGATGAAGGGTTCGGGCACAGCGGTTCTCCTTTCAGTCTTCCCAGCGCATACGATCAGGTGCCGCCTAGCTGGCGTCGACAGGTGTTGATGCCGAGCAGCCTGTAGGCGGGGCAAAAGCCGACGAGGGCGGTCAGCGCCAGCACAGCGCCGGCGCCGATGGCGACGTAGGTCCAAATGTCCGACAGCATCGCGTAGCCGAACCCGGCGAGGAGCAGGCCGGCGACCAACCGCAGCACGCGGTCAATGCTGCCGAGGTTGGCGGCCATGATGGTTCTCCCGAACGGTGCCGGAGCGGTGAACGGAGCAGGTGCGGCACCGAGCGCACCGCTCCGGACACCGTCATGACGTCGCGGCCCAGGCGCCGGCATTGCGGTAGATCATGTAGCCGGCGACCACGAATATGACGGACGCGAACACCGTGTTGAGGGCGCCATTGTAGGCGGCTAGCCGGGTGGCGAGCAGCATGCCGAGGAAGCCGCCGACGAGCCCGCCCGCGATGAACTGGCCTGCCACGAGCCAGTCGACCATCCCAGAGAAAGCGTAGTTGAGCGCCGTGGCGAGCCCGAGGGCACCGACCGCCAGCAGCGAGGTGCCGACCGCCTGAAGGAGCGGCATGCCGGTGGCAAAGACAAGGCCCGGCACGATCAGGAAGCCGCCGCCGATACCGAAGAAGCCCGACAGCACGCCGACCGCGAGGGCGACGCCCACGACCTTCCAACTCGGAATCGGTCCGCAGCCGACTGGCTCTCCGGTGCCGCCTCGGGCACGCCGACCGCGCAGCATGTGCACGCCGACGACGACCATCAGGAGAGCGAACAGGAACAGCAGGCGCTGCCCGTCGACCGCCTTGCCGAGGGAGGAGCCAACGAAGGCGCCGACGATTCCGACCCCGGCGAAGACCGTGGCGCAGTGCCACCGCACGTTGCCAGCCCTCGCATGTCCGACGAGCGTCAGGAAGGCGTTTGCTGCGACTGCCAGTGCGCCGGTGCCGATGGCGAGGTGTGGTTGGGCCATGCCGACGACGTAGAGTAGCAGCGGCGTGGCAAGGATCGAGCCGCCACCCCCGATCAGGCCGAGCGTGAAGCCGACCCCGGAGCCGGACAGAAGAGCGGGAAAAGCGCTCATCGGTGGTGTTCCTGCGAATGCCGGGACGAGCGGCCCTCAAGGGGGGCTTGCCAGGGCCGGCTGTTGCATCGCCGCATGGTTTAATGAAATCATATAATGAACCTCCTGCGCCTCCGCGAAATTGAGGTGGTTCGCCTTGCAGGCGCTGTCAATATGTGATTTCATGCATCGCATCCGTCAAACTACATATTAATGAACCGATGAAAGCACCAGTGGAAGCCAAATGCCTCACGCCCGACCTGTCGGTCATGGGCCAGATCGACTCTGCCGATCTCGCGGACGCTGCCCGCGCCGGCTTCAAGGCCTTGATCTGCAATCGCCCCGATGGGGAGGGGGCGGATCAGCTGAATTTCCCCGAGGTTCAGGTCGCCGCCCGCGCCGCTGGAATGGAGGCGCGCTACTTGCCTGTCATGTCCGGCAAAGTTTCGGCTGAGGACGCCGCCGCCTTTGGCGAGGCGCTAGCGGCGTTGCCCAAGCCAGTGCTGGCCTACTGCCGCACCGGTACCCGCTCGGTCACGCTGTGGTCGCTATCCGAAGGTGCCCGCGGCCGGCCGCTGCCGGAGATCCTGTCCGCCACGAAGGCTGCCGGCTACGATATGTCTGGGGCGGTCCGACGCATCGCCTCCGGCGGGCGGGTGCCGGCCGAATCCGCCGACCTGTTCCACAGCGTGGTCATCGTCGGGGGTGGAGCCGGCGGCATCGCGGTGGCGGCGAGCCTCAAGGCGCGCAAGCCCGACCTCGACGTCGCGCTGATCGACCCCGCCGACGTGCATTATTACCAGCCGGGCTGGACCATGGTCGGCGGTGGCGTCTTCTCGCCCGCTGCCACGGCCAGGACCATGGCCTCGCTGATCCCGGACGGCGTGCGCTGGATCAAGGCGGCGGTGGCGGCCTTCGAGCCGGAGCGCAGGGCGGTGATCCTGGAGGGCTGCCGGGTGGTGCGCTACGACCGCCTCGTGGTCGCTCCCGGCCTGCAGCTCAATTGGGCCGGCATCGAAGGGCTCGTCGAGACCCTCGGGCGGAACGGTGTGACCTCGAACTACCGCTACGACCTCGCGCCCTACACTTGGGACCTCGTGCAGAACCTGCGTGCTGGCCGCGCCCTGTTCACGCAGCCGCCCATGCCGATCAAGTGCGCGGGAGCGCCGCAGAAGGCGATGTATCTCTCCGCCGATCATTGGCTGCGCCAGGGCCGGCTCAAGGACATCGCGGTCGAGCTCTACAATGCCGGTCCGGTGCTGTTCGGCGTGCAAGAGTACGTGCCGCCGCTCATGGAGTACGTGAAGCGTTATGACGCGCGCCTGAACTTCAATCACACGCTGACGCGGATCGACGGCCCGGCCAAGCGCGCGTGGTTCTCGCGCAAAACCGAGGACGGCGGCAGCGAGGCGGTCGAGACCGGCTTCGACATGATCCACGTCGTGCCGCCGCAGCAGGCGCCCGACTTCGTCCGCGCTTCCCCGCTCGCCGATGCCGGTGGCTGGGCCGAGGTCGATCCGGCGAGCCTGCGCCACAAGCGCTTCTCCGAGATCTATGCGCTCGGCGATGCGAGCAGCACCCCGAACGCCAAGACCGCCGCTGCCGCGCGCAAGCAGGCGCCGGTGGTGGCCCACAACCTGCTCGTCGAGATGGGCCACCTGCGCGGGGCGGAGGTCGCCTATGACGGCTACGGCTCGTGCCCTCTGACCGTCGAGCGCGGCAAGATCCTGCTCGCGGAGTTCGGCTACGGCGGCAAGCTGATGCCGAGCTTCCCCGCGTGGCTGATCGACGGCAGGAAGCCGAGCCATATGGCGTGGCTCCTGAAGGAGCGGATGCTGCCGCCGATCTACTGGAAGGCCATGCTGAAGGGCCGCGAGTGGCTGGCGAAGCCCCAGGAGGCCAAAAGAGCCGCCGCCTGAAGGCGGACGCCCTTGCGAGCGCGGCGGTCCGGAGTGGTGCCCCAAAATGGCCTGCGCGGCAGGCGACCCGAGTTGAGGCGCGCCACCACCTTATCGCTCGCCACCTTCCATCGGCTCCGCGCGACGGTGGGCTCGCCGCCAACTGGCTGGCTCGTCGAAGACGCCGGCCCATAGGCCGACCCGAAGGCCCCACGCGAAGCCTTCCGTCGCCGAATAAGCCCCGGTGACGTCGCGGAGCGCGAGCGCATGCCCCTGCGCCACCATCCACGCGGAGAGGTCGGTCTCCCCAACGTGGCAGACGGCCGTCAGTCGGTCCTGCGTAGCACCGCCCTGCGGCGCGCAGGACACCGGTGTCGTTCCGATCCGCTGCCGAAGCGCGCCGGCCGCCGTCTGCCCGCACCGGTATTGGCTGCCATCGGCCCGCGCGCAGACCTGTTCGGCCTCGGGAGCGTCGATGCCATACAGATCGATGAGGCGGCCCTGCAGCTCAAGCGTGTCGCCGTCCAAGACCTTCGCGGCTCCGGTCAGGGTGTCGCCGGCACAGGCGGGGGTGGCGGTCAGAAGGATCGCGCCAACCCAACGCAGCACGGCGTCTCGTCCCCACATCCGGCTTATCTCGAATGAGCGCCTCGGTACGGCCACGCTAGCGGGGCCGTTTCAGCAGCCGCGCGATTCCCGCCGCGAGCACGTCCTCTGAGATCGCCCCCGTATGCGGATCCGCGAGGGACCCGTCGGCACGCAGGAACAGGGTCAGCGGGATGCCGCGGGTGCCGTAATGGCGAGGAACCTCCATGCCCCGGTCCAGAAGCACATGCGCGAGCGAGAGCTTGCTCGCGGCGAGGTACGCGCGAACCCGGTCGGCGCTTTCGCCCTGGTTGACGAAGACGAAGGCGACCGCCGGCTCGGCGGCGGCGGCCTGAGCGAGCGACGGCATCTCGCTCCGGCACGGGGGGCACCACGTCGCCCAGATGTTGACGACCGCCGGACGGCCGCGCAGGTCGCTGATGGCGAGCGGCTCGCCTTCGAGTTGCTCGAACAGCGTGTCGGGCGCGGCTTGGCCGAGCGTCGCCGCGGTGAGAAGGCTGATCACCCGCCAGACGAGCAGTCCGCCACCGGCGGCCGCTGCGCCGGCCGCCACAGAACGCAACGAACGCAGGTAGATGGCGCTGACCGGCGCGAGCCCGAGAAGCCCGGTGCCGGGCTGAAATCCGCCTTGCCACACCGCCAGCGCACGCCAGGGCGCCGGCGCGAAGGACGGCCAGTTCTCCCAAACATAGCCGAGCCGCGCGGTTGCCAGGGCCGCGACCACGGTCCACGCCGCCCAGGCATACAATCCCCGGCCGAACCGCGGAGCGAGGATCGTTGCGGCCGCCAGGTACGCGCCGATGCCGGCCACGACCGCGAGTCGTTCAGGGTCAAGGACCAACGGGCCGAGTGGGATCGCGTTCACGTCGCCTGGAGCTCACTGATCAAGGATGGATTTCGGCGAAGCCGTCTTGCTGCAGCTGCACCAGCCGAAGGTTGGCGCCAGAATTGACCAGCACGCCGGGAATAAGGTCGGCATTCACCCACCCGTTGTTCCGGGCCGTCTGGCCGCATTCCTCGAATCGAACACCCTGCTTCTGCAGATCCAGGATCTCGTCCTTGTACGGGTTGCCCCGGTTGGTCTTCCGAGCCTTGTTGTAGGCCGCATCATCCAGCAAGAGGTACCCGATTGCTCCGTGGAAGACGGCTATGATCTCCAGTTTCGCCCCGGACGCTTGATAGCTTTTCAGCATCAGTTGCATGTATGTTAGTCCAATCGACTGATCGCCGTTGAACGCCAGATGGTCCATGTTGAAGGCCACGCGGCTGTCCCTGACCTTCACGGGAACGTCGATATGAAGCCCGCTGGCATTGAGATCCTGTGCGAGGGCTGGGGTAGAAAGCGGCATCGTGACGGCAAGATGAATGCAGGCCATTGCGCAGGCGGCTAAGTTGCGTTTCATGATCAGGTCCTTCGGCGAATGTGCGGATGTCGCAATGTGAGGCGTTGTGGGCGGGGAATAGTTCAGCAAACCGGCTCGCCGCAGACGCGCCCCGCGGCGATGATCTTGGAAAGCGATTTCGGTCCCGGATAGCCGGTGATCCCGCTGTTCCCGAGCACGAAGGCCGGGGTCGCCGACAAGCCCAGATCGGCGGCGGACTGCATCTGCCGGTTGAGCATCGTCTTGACCTCGGCGCTCTCAGCCCGCTGACGAAGCAGTTCGCGATCCACGCCGAGCTCGACGCCAATCCGCAGCGCGCGTTCGCCGTCGGCGGGTCCCGACATCGCCATCAGCCGTTGCTGGAGCGCGTATGCCAGGCTCGATCCCTTCAGGCTGAGCATCGCCAACGCGACCTTCGCCGACTCGACCGAGCGGGGCGAGAGGACAGCGTTGTTGATCAATCCCAGACGAAGATCGGGAGTCTGACGTAGAATCCGGTCGATGTCTTTGGCGCCGCCGCGGCAATAAGGACAGTTGTCGTCGTAGAATTCGTAGAGCGTCAACGCGTCGTCGCGCGAGCCGGCCCAGATGATACTTGGAAGGCCGGCGAGCTCACCGGTCAGCTCGCCGGGCAATCGGGTGTTCCGGACCGGGCCGCCATCGTCGCCATGCAGGTCGTACCAGAAGTCGTCCGCCCAGGCAGAGGCATCGACGATGAGGGACCCCACCACGGCACCGAGGGCCAGCCGCAAAGTCTGTCGCCGGTTCGGAGGCAGCATGGAATTCACCCCTGGAACGCCTGTCGTCGGGTCGCGACAGCCACCGCTCAGCCGGGTGACCGGGAGGGCTGGTTGCCGAAGCGCCGAGACGTCGAACGGGGCTCGGCCTGCAAGCTTAAGTGACGCTTAAGTGAGGAGAGGGACGGGGATGACCTTGGCGTCGCCCCCGTGCGCCATGCCCGTCGGGTTTCCGTCAGCGCGAGGCGCGGCGGACAGCTCGGCCCTGTGGAGCGCTTCCAGCGGTATCCATGACGTGCTGGCCGCACCGGGTGGGGACCGGCATCCTTGTGCGGGCGACTGGCCGCGTGTCACCGACCCGCGGTGAAGAGGGCTGGCTACCGCGCATCGGGGCGCGGAATCGTTGGCCGCTCAAGGCAGGCGGCGAAAGCGCGTGGAGAGAGGGACGCGTTCACCGCTCGTCTTCGATCTGTCCGAACATCGCGGCCTGGCCGAGTGCGCGCGCCCGTGCGTCGGGACTGCGCGGCGGGAGCCGGCGCTGCGGGCGGTCCGCGATCAGGATGTCTTCGATCGCGTCGAGGAGCGTGCGGAGACGCGGATCGGTCAAGCTGTAGAACACCACCTTGTGCTCCCGCCGGGTGGTGACCACTCCGGCGTTGCGCAGCTCGCCGAGCTGCTGCGACAGGGTCGGTTGGCGAATGCCGAGGCGATGCTCGATCTCCGAGACGGAGCATTCGCCATCCGCCAGCCGGTAAAGGATGCGCAGGCGGTTGGGGTTGGCGACCAGCTTGAGCAGGTCGGCGGTCTCGATCGCCCTGGCTTCGTCCGTGCCGGGTGCCATCAGACGCTTTCCAGACGATAGTACCAATCGGTGCCACAGGCGCCGACCTCGTCGCTCGTCAGCGGTGGGTTCGCCAGCACCGGCTCGCCCGGCTGCCACCCCTCTGGGGTCGAGACGTCGGCCGCATCGCTGGTCTGAAGCGCCTTCACCAGCCGCAGGATTTCGGCGACGCTCCGTCCCACCGTCAGCGGATACGCGATGAGCGCGCGCACGATGCCCTCCGGGTCGATGATGAAGGTCGTGCGCACCGTGGCGCTCGACGTCGAACAGGCGGGCAGCATGCCGTAGGCCCGCGCGATGCCCATGGCCGGGTCCTCCACGATGGGAAACGGCACCCGGACGCCGAAACGCTGCTCGATGCTCTGCTGCCACGCGAGATGCGACGACAGGCTGTCCACGGACAAAGCGAGCAGGTCGCAATCGACTGCCTGGAACGCCTCGTGGGCCTGCGCGAAGGCGACGAATTCGCTGGTACAGACGGGGGTGAAGTCCGCCGGATGCGAGAAGAACACCAGCCAGCGGCCCCGGTAGGACGAGAGCGTGCGCGCGCCCATGGTGGTGCGAGCCCGGAAGTTCGGCGCCGCGTCTCCGATGATGGGCGGGCAGGCCGGCGGGGGGACAGCGGCGGCGCCGTTGGTTTCGGCAGTCATGGACGGTAACTCGGGAGGGAACGGTGCCACTATGGCGCGCGACGTCCCGGAGGGTCAATATTGCTACACGCGATATGAAGCAGGTGGTATCGTGAAACATGGATTGATGGGTCGCGCTCCGGCGCGCCATGCGCATGGCGGCGGGTCACCCGATCACGCATGCCGGTGCAGACCGGCGCGCAGCCTGTTCTCCAAGGTGGATCGTTTCCACGATGAGGACCGCACAGGCGTTGCCGCGAGACGGCGCTGTCAGGCCGTCTTAAGCGTGGCTTAAGCGGCGCAGTGCGGCCGGGCCTTAGAGCCGCACATACGGGAGGGGGCGATGGGACCGAAAGGCAGGAGAGCCCGCATCGCCGGTGGAGGGCTGATGATCCTTCTCGTCGCCGGTCCAGCCTGCGCCAGCGACGGCGGCGAGATCGCGCGGAACGGCACGCAGACCGGCGCACCCGCCTGTGCCGCATGTCACGGGGATGACGGGGGCGGAAGCGTGGACGGTGGCTTCCCCCGCCTCGCCGGCCTCGCGGCCGGCTATCTCACGCACGAACTCGACAGTTTCGGCGACGGCAGCCGGGAGAACGAGACCATGGCCCCCATCGCCCAGGCCCTGACGTCGGACGAGCGACGGGCGGTCGCGGCCTACTACGCCGGGCTCCCCGCACCGCAGGCGGCCGAGGCCTCTGCCCCGGACGGAGTCCTATCTTCCCGCGGCCGAAATCTGGCGGAGACGGGCGATTGGTCGCGAGGAGTACCCGCCTGCGGACAATGCCATGGTCCGGCGGGACAGGGCGTCGGCGCTGCCTTCCCTGCGCTTGCCGGCCAGCCGGCCGCCTACCTCCTGGCACAACTCTCCGCCTGGAAGGCCCGAACACGCCACAACGATCCGCTCGGGCTGATGAAGGGGATCGCCGACAAGCTCAGCGATCAGGACGGGGCGGCCGTGTCCGCCTATTACGCCGCCCTGCCGGCTTCACAGGCCGGAGACAGACGATGAGCCTCACGAGACGCGGCGCGGCGTCGCTGGCGACTGTCCTGGCCCTCGGACTGACCTTGGCCTTGCCGCAGGTCGGCGCGGCAGGGGCCGAGCGAGAAGGGACCGTCCCCCCGTTCGTACCGCCGCCGGATTCGGCGATCCCCGATGGCGACCTCGGCAAGGTCATCCGGC
>CAXDNE010000158.1:0-17053 GCA_963990595.1 uncultured Methylobacterium sp. | reverse complement strand
GCCGCAGCGACGAGTTCGCCGTCGTCCGCGCCGGCCTGAACTACAAGTTCGGCTCGTACTAAGAACCCCGAGAAGAACCGGGGCGCGGTTCCGCGCTCCGGTCCGAGGATCCCCTCGGGATCGTCGCAGAGCTGGGCGAGGCCGTCTCCGAGAGGGGACGGCCTCGCTCGCGTTGGAGGCTTGGCGGTGCGCGGCGCCCCGGGAGCATCGTCGAAGGCCGCAATCCGGTCCCGGAGTCGCCGGGGTCGCGCTCGGCTTCGGGGGCTCCGCCGCTCTAGGCCGTGATGATCCTGTCCGGCTGATGCGCGCGATCCTCGCGCTGCAGGCGCTTGGTGCGCCGCATCTGCTTCTCGACCTTGTTCAGGGCCGTGCGGAACGCCAGCGGGACACTCTCCGCCACGGCCTCGGCACTCATCGTATCCTGGCCGCTCATCTGCATGTTCACCGAGCAGCGAAAATCCCCGCCCTCACGGGCCACGTGAACGGACGCCGAGACGAGGTTGCCCAGATACTTGTTGGTCGCGTCCCGGATGCGCTGCTGAGCGTCCTCGCGAAAGGTCTCGCCGAGATCGAGATGGGCGCTGCCGACCGTGATCGTGCCGTTGATCATCGCTTTCTCCTGTCGGGAGACAACGGGAGCGGCGTGGCCGGGTTCAGTAGCCCTTCCAGAGGCCGGGGGTGGCAAGCTCCAGCAGGTGGCCGTCCGGATCGCGGAAATAGAGGCTGGTGCCGCCTCTCGGCCAGTGCGTGCGTCCCTCGACGGCGATGCCGGCCGCGGCGAGATGGTTCTCCCAGGGCGCGAGGGCGTCGGCATCGATCGAGAAGGCGATATGCGCCGGCCCGCGGCCATCATGGGGCGGAATGGTCCCGCCGGGCGTCGCGATCGGGTCCAGGGACCCGCCTTCCGGGAAGAGCAGGAGGACGCCGCGGCCCCCGACGTCGTAGGCGCGCATGCGGAAATCCGTGTGGATGCAGGCCAGGCCGAGGGTGTCGCGGTAGAATGCGTCCGCGCGCGCGAGATCGGCGACGTACAGGACCGTCTCCAGGACGGCGTTGAGCTTGGGCATGATGGTCTCCCTCGCGCGCTCGGGCCGGCGGGATCTCGGCCCCCGCCTGAGACCCGACGGACGACGGCACCGGGGGCCCTGCGGCGCGCCGCCTCGGACAGCTACGGGCCGCCGGCCAGCGCCCCCGCGACGACCATGATCAGCGCCTCGCGGTCGATCCGCCCGTCGATCCGCGCGTAGCCCGGCGCCGACAGGTCGACCTTCGGCGCCGGATCCTCCGCCTCCGCCTGGCGCTTCAGCTCCGCCAGGATGGCGTCGCGCACGGTGTCGTTCAGGTCCATGCTCCACTCCGGGTCATCGGCGGCGTGCCGCGGATCCGTCCGGTCCCGGCTCAGCCGCCACCGCCGGCTGCGGCGGCCGGGCGGCGTCCGTGCTGGCCGATGGCGGGCCCCCGCGGGTCCAGCCGTCTCACCGGGGCTAACCGCCGGCTCCGGAACCGGTTCTCCGCAGGCGCGGCCGCGCCGGCCCCGACCCGGCGGCCGGGCCCGCTCAGGCGGTCGACGGCCGGCGCGTGCCCTGGTCCGATCGCGGTGCGCGACCGGGCACGAGCGACAGGGCGGCGGAGATCAGGGCGAACACCACCAGGGGCACGAGGCTCAGGGTGAAGCTGCCGGTCCCGTCCTTGATCGCGCCGATCAGGTAGGGGCCGAGGAAGCCGCCGAGGTTCCCCACCGCGTTGATCGCCGCGATGCTGGCCGCCGCCGTGGCGGGGGGCATCTGCTCGGTGGCGAGCGCCCAGAACGGACCTTTCAGCATGTAGACGCCGACCGCCGCCACCGTCAGCGCCGCCACCACCGGGCCCAGCCCCGTGAGGACCGTGCCGCCCGCGAGCCCGAGCGCCAGCACCAGGAACGAGAGCGCGAGGTGCCAGCGCCGCTCGGCCGTCTTGTCGCTGTGCCGGCCCCAGAGGATCATGGCCACCGAGGCGAAGCCGTACGGGATGCTGTTCAGGAGGCCGGTCTCGAAGTTCCCCAGCCCGAAGCTCTTGACGATCTGCGGCGTCCAGAACGAGAGCCCGTAGCTGCTCGCCGTCGAGCCGAAATAGATGGCCGCGAACAGGGCCAGCCGCCGGTCGCGCAGCACCTCCCAGAGCGGCGGCTTGGCCGCCTGGCCGCGCTTCGTGTTGCGCGCCGCCTCGGCCCGGAGCTGCCGCTCCAGCCAGTCCCGCTCCGCCGCCGGCAGCCAGGCCGCGTCCCGCGGGCCGTCCGGCAGCAGCCACAGCACCGCCACGGCCATCAGCACCGCCGGCAGCCCTTCGAGAATGAACAGCCACTGCCAGCCGTTGAGACCCAGCCCCGTCACGTTGAGCAGCGCGCCGGAGATCGGCGAGCCGAGGAACGACGAGATCGGGATCGAGATCATGAAGATCCCGATGATCCGCGCCCGATAGGCGGAAGGGAACCAGTAGGTGAGATAGAGGATCACGCCGGGGAAGAAGCCGGCCTCGGCGAGCCCCAGCAGGAAGCGCAGGGCGACGAAGGACCACGGTCCCTGCACGAGGGCCATGGCGGCGGAGATGAGCCCCCAGGTCGCCATGATCCGGGCGATCCACAGCCGCGCCCCGAAGCGCTCCAGCATCAGGTTGCTGGGGATCTCCATCAGGAAGTAGCCGAGGAAGAAGATCCCGGCCCCCCAGCCGAACACCGTCGCCGACAGGCCGACATCGTGGTTCATCTGGATCGCCGCGAAGCCGACATTCACGCGGTCCAGGAAGGAGATGAAGTAGGCGAGGATCAGGAACGGCACGAGCCGCCAGCCGATCCTCCGCATCGCCGAGCGTTCCAGCGCGGTGTCGTCCTGGGAGACCGTCATCGGGCGTGTCCTCGCGGCGCGTCGTGGGATCCGCGCGGACTCGAAGGCGCCGGAGCACCGCCGTGGCGGCGGTGGGACGGGCCTCTCGGGCTTCCTCGCGGGCCGGTCGGCTCTGGCGGCGACCTGTGCCGACCCTGCTTAGCCCGTTCCCGGCGCGGCTGGGAAGCGCTCGCGACGGCGTGAAGGGTCGGATCTGTTGAAGATCCGGGCCTCATCGTAGAGCGGAGGATTGTCGCTCGCTCCGCCGGACCTTCGACAATCTCCCGCACCGCCTGGGGCTGCCGCCGGTTCGCGTCAGCCCTTTTTGACGTTCCAGAACACCGGCACGCCGTCGAGCACGCCCGTCAGGGACGGCTTGAACGAGGTCTGGTTGAAGTATTGCCCGAGCGGCAGGTAGGGCAGATCGATGAAGGCCTGACGCTGCAGCTCGTCGGCGAGCGTCCTGCGGGCGGCGGTGTCGGGCGCGTCCAGCCAAGCGTCGCGCAGCGATTCGATCTTCTCGCTGGTCGGCCAGCCGATGGCGGCGCTCTGGCCCGTCCCGCGCAGGAAGGCGCTGACTGCCGGATTGGCCTGGTCGAGCCCGGCCCAGAAGGTGCAGAAGGCGCTCCAGCCGCCCTGGGCGATCGGGTCCTTCTTGGCCCGCCGCTGCACGACCGAGCCCCAATCCATGACTTGGTAATCGACGTTGAAGCCGGCGCGCGTGAGCATGTCGGCCGCCACGTCGGCGAGCGCCTTCAGGCTCGGGAAGTCGGAGGCGCCCATCAGCACCACCTTCTCGCCCTTGTAGCCCGCGGCGGCCAGCGCCTTCTTGGCGCCCTCGTAGTCGCGCTTGCTCGTGAGCGCATCGAGGCCGACATCGCTCGCCATCGGCAGGCCGGGGCAGAAGAACCCGGTCGGCACGTGGATGAGCTTGGGGTCGGTGCCGGTCACCGCCTGCATGAAGTCGGTCTGGTCGACGACCTTCAGCAGCACCTGCCGGATCGCCGGGTTGTCGAAGGGCGGCTGGAGCTCGTTCATCCGCAGGCAGCCGATGAGGCCGGTCGGGTCGGTGATCCGCGTCGTCAGCCCGCCGAGCGTGGGCACGAGGTCGGCGGGCGGCTGCTCCCACCAGTCCATCTCGCCGGTCTGCATGGCCGAGGCGGCGGTCGCCTGATCGGGGATGACGTGCCACTCGACCCGGTCGACGAAGGCGCGCTTCGGGCCCGACGTCCATTGCGGCGTGCCGCCCTCGCGGGGGACGTAGCCGGCGAAGCGCTCGTAGACGACCTGGGCGCCGACCACCCGCTCGTCCGCCTTGAAGCGGAACGGGCCGCTGCCGACCATCTCGGTCACCTGCGTGAACGGGTCGGTCTTGGCGAGCCGCTCCGGCATGATCGCACAGATCGAGGAACCGACCTTGCCGAGCGCGTCCGGCAGGAGCGCGAAGGGCTTTTTCAGGCGGAACTGGATCGTCCGGTCGTCGGGGGCTGAGAGCTCGTCCGTGTAGGCCATGAGCGTCTGGCCCATGGCGTCGCGCTTGCCCCAGCGCGCGATGCTGGCCACGCAGTCGCGGGCGAGCACGGGGCTGCCGTCGTGGAAGGTCAGGCCGGGCCGCAGGGTCAGGCGCCACAGCTTCCCGTCCCCCTCGACCACGTGGCCGGCGACCATCTGCGGTTGGGCCGCGTAGCTGGCATCGGTGCCGTAGAGCGTATCGAAGACCGCGAGCCCGTGGTTCCGGGTCACGTAGGCGGTCGTCCAGATCGGGTCGAGCACCGTCAGGTCGGCTTGCGGGATGAACTTGAGCGTTCGGGACGCCGTGCCCTGTGCGAGAGCCGGGGCCGCGAGCGCGGCGCCCGACAGGGCCACGAAAGTTCGTCTGTTCAGCATGCCAGCCTGTCCGCCCGATTCATCCCGCCGGAGCGTAGCACGCACCGGGCCAAGGAATACTAGGGGACCGGATACAATAGGCCCCGGGCGTTCCCGGGAGCCGGAACCGCCTCACGTCGGCCGCAGGCGCTGGATGACGGCGGTCATCGTGCAGGTGACGCCGTCCGGCGCGAAGCCGAGCACCACGTCACCTCCGAACGTGTCGGTGAGGGTGCGCTCGATGAGGCGGGATCCGAAGCCGCGATGCCGGGGCGGCTCCACCGGCGGTCCGCCGCGCTCGCTCCAGCACAGATGCAGGACGCGCCCCGCCGCGCCGCGCGACGTGTGCCAGGCGATTCGCACGCGCCCCGCCTCGCACGAGAGGGCCCCGTACTTCGTCGCGTTGGTCGCCAATTCGTGCAGGGCCATCGACAGGGCCACCGTCTGACGCGGGCCGAGGCGCACCGCCGGTCCCATCACGGTGAACCGCTCGGCCGCCTCGGCGCCGCCATGCGTGGCCAGCGCCGTCTCGACGGTGCGCTGCACCGTGGTGCCGAGCCAGTGCTCCTCGATCAGCACCCGGTGGGCCTGCCCCAGCGCCACGACCCGCGCCAGCAGGGCGGCCCGCCCGACCGCCAGACTCGGCGGGTCCCGCAGCGTCTGGCTGACCATGGCCTGCACCAGGGTCAGGGAGTTCTTCAGGCGGTGCGAGAGCTCGCGCATCATGGCGGCCTGATGCTCGCAGCGCGTCCGCAGGCGGACCGCCGCCTGCTCGGAGGCCTGCAGGCGCGCGCGCAGGGCGTGAACCTCCTGCTCCAGAGCGCCCTGCCGGTCCGCATCCGGTCGGATCCGGCGCGCTGCCCCCTCTCGGAGCCGCCCGGCATCGCCGTCCGCCATCGACGCGACGGCCCGCCCGGCCTGCCCGTCGGCCTCTTCGAGGCAGCGCGTCAGATCGGCGTGCTCGGCGGTGGATTCAGGACGCCGCCCCGACATCTTGGACACCTATCGAAACGCCCGGCCCTCGATCGGCAAGCGCGACCATAAGCGCAATCGCGGGCGCGGCCGCTAACGTCTGTTAACGCACGGCTTTTTTCGCGGCCGGGTCCGGGGATGCGCGGGCCAGCCGCGCTGCGGCGGTCGGGTGTCCGCGCTCGACTGATTTGAGTTCGATCCAACCCTATTGTTGCGGACATAGACAAGTTTTAGTCACTATAAAGTCCTTATTTTGCGGCATCGGGTTCGGGTCACCGCTCCGGACCGCCGGGGCCTCGCCCGAACAGGGTCGCGGTCCTCACGCGAAGCCGCCCCCCAGTCCGTTGAACGGGTGGGGCCTTCAGGATTGTCGTCATGAACTTCACCGTATCCGCACGCCTGTCCGCGCGCCGGTTCGCCTATCAGCACGCCTCGGTTCTCACCGCCCTCGATCAGGGCATGAGTCTGATCGCGGCCGGCATGGTCGACGTGACGATCACCGATGGCAGCGGCCGCGCCCGGACGCCGGCTTCCCTGTACCGGTCCCTGTTCGAGCCCGGCCGCACGGCGCCGACGCGGGTCCAGCCGACGCGGGTGCAGGCCGCCTGATCGATCCGAGGGCCGGGGCCGTTTCGACGACCCGGTTCGCGGATGCCACGATGCCGGCCGCAATACCGAAGAAATCCGTCGCGTCCGGGGCCGTCTTTCTGGACATCTTCGGAGATCAGGCTTAGCCTAGCGATGTTCGCGTCGCCGATGTGCTGGCACGAATGCTTCCGAGGATCGTTGGACATGAAGCGCCGCAGCGCGCGACCATTCATGGTCGAAGTCAAGCACACCCGCACCGCACGCGCATCGCTGACTGCTGCCAAACCGCGGACGGGCCCCGACAAGGATCTGTGGCCTGAGCTCGTCGAGGCCGAGGTGAAGCCGGCGCAGCCGGATCATCGGGCTGCCCTGGCTCCGCGGCCGGACGAGCGGGTGGCGGAGGCACCGGTCCGGCGCGTCCTGCCGAGCCTCGTCCCCATGTTCCAGATCCCGGCCGAGCCCGAAGTCGAGGCCGAAGCTGAGCCCGAGGCCGAAACCGCCGTGATGCCGCGCGTCCGACGGCCGCGCGCGCGAAGCGGGCGGGCTCCGGCCGCGGTCGACGCCAAGCGCGACGAATCGGCGGCGGAGGCCCATCGGGCGGTGGCCCGGCCCGAGCCCGTCGCGCAAGAGCCGGCTGTCCAGCCGAGCGCGACCGAGCCTGGCCACGCCCCGTCGCCGCGAGCGGCG
Source organism: uncultured Methylobacterium sp. (assembly GCA_963990595.1). Lineage (GTDB taxonomy): Bacteria > Pseudomonadota > Alphaproteobacteria > Rhizobiales > Beijerinckiaceae > Methylobacterium. The sequence continues at coordinate 10,082 of CAXDNE010000158.1, read as the reverse complement.
GCCCCCTGGCGTCGGGCGAACGAGCTGCGGCTCGGCGAGCGCTGGAAGCGCCGCCTTCCGCAATTCCTGCGCTGACCGGCGTGCCCGCCGTCAGGTGAAGAACGGCCTGAAATTCTCGATCCAGCCGCGCAGCCAGACCTCGCAGCCCTGCTGGGCGCCCTCGGCGTCCTGGCCGTGACCCCAGATATCCTCGGCCAGGGGACTCCACCACGTCCAGAGCCGGTTCGATCCGTCATACTCGCAGATGCCGACCTCGACGGTGCCGACCCGTCCGACGTAGCGGGGGAGCGGCACGCCGGCGGTCACGTCCTGGCTCCAGGTGATCAGGCTTCTGCGCATGCCAAGAGAACGGCGGGGCGGGCGCGGCGTTCACCCGCCGCGGTCTCACGCCGCCCGCTGCTCCGGGAGCGCGCCCGCGGCCAGTCGCGAGTTGCGGTAGCGCGCGTCCGCGGTGACCTCCCGCTCGACCCAGGGTGGCAGCACCACCCCCTGATCCTCGCGATCCAGCTCGATCTCCGCCAGGATCAGGCCCGAGAGCGAGCCGCCGAACACATCGATCTCCCAGACGGCACCGGCATGCTCGACCCGGTAGCGCGTCTTCTCCAGCCGCCGGCCGGCCGGCACGCGCGCCAGCAGCTCCTCGCCGTCCGCCGGCTCGATGGCGAACTCGATCTCGTCGCGGCAGGCACCGCGCCGCGGGCTCTTCCAGGTGACCAGCATGCGCTCCCCGGCGCGGCGGATGCGGATCGTGTTGGCGTCGTCGGTGTAGAGATAGCCCTGAACGAAATGAGTCCCCGACCGGCACAGGGCCAGAACCGACGGGCTCGCGATGAATTTGCGCTCGATCTCGACCGGCATGCCGCGACTCGCTGGCGTTGGATGGACGAGCTTTCGCGGACAAAGCCGCACAAGACAAGCCTGCCGCCCGGCTCCCGGCACGGCATGACAAGCCTGGCGGGACGACAATCCGTTCAGGTGCAGAGTGCTCGCCTTCAACTATGTAAAAGCGTGAGGTATCTTTCGATTGCAGAATCACCTCCAGAAAATCCGTTTCTCTAATCCTCGAGGTCAGCGCTGAAGACGGCATCCAAGCGGCCGAGCCCGAAGAAACTGCGCCGGGCTCACGCCAAACCGCTCAAGCAGGTTGCGGCTTTGCCGTTCCGCGTCGGCCCGGACGGTCAGGTCGAGGTGCTGCTGATCACCTCGCGCGACACGGGGCGCTGGATCATCCCCAAGGGTTGGCCGATGATCGGCCGGAAGGCGCATCGGGCGGCCGAGCGGGAGGCGTTCGAGGAGGCCGGCCTGAAGGGGCGGATCGCCGCGAATCCGGTTGGCCGGTATCGCTACGAGAAGCGCCTCGCTCAGGGTCTCGCGCGCCCCTGCAAGGTGCGCGTCTACCCGCTGCGGGTCGAGGTGCAGCACGAGCGCTGGCCGGAGCGGCATCAGCGGACGCTGCGGTGGTTCGCGCCGGAGGAAGCGGCGCGCCTCGTCCACGAGGACGAGCTTCAGCGGCTGCTCGCGGACTTCGCGGCGGGGCCGCCGCGCGACAGCCGCGCGTGACGGCCTACGACAAGATGCCGGCCGTCGTGGTGGTGCTCGTGCCCATGGATGGCGGCCGGCACATGATCCGCCGCGGCGTGGCGGAGGGGTACGGCGAACGCGCCCTGCCCGGTGGCTGCCCGATGCGCGGCGAGAGCTGGCAGGAGGCCGGTGCCCGGGACGTTCGGGAGGAGACCGGCCCGCACATCGCCGCCGGGCCCCTGCGCCTTCTGTCCGTGGTGACGACGCCCGACCGGCGGCAGAACCTGCTGTTCTGCGAGAGTGAACCGGCCCGGTCCTGCGATCTGGGCGAGCATGACGGCGAGGTTCTCGAGGTCGTGGTCGCCCACGCGCCCGTCCGGACGGGCTTCCCGGCCCACGATGCCATGGTGACGCGGGTCTTCGCGCGGTGACCGGCGGGGCCGCGGCCCCGCGCCTCATCGGCCGCCGCTCCTGGGACCGGGGCGGCACACCCGCGCGGCGTCCGGCGGCCGCCCGCCGCGGGGTGCCCCACGGAACCGCTGCATCATCCCATCGTTGGTAGGCCAGATTGGACCATTTCTAAGTTTCAGGTCAGAGCGGCCCCGCCGCCGGTCCCACAGGAGTCTGAGCATGAACGCGAAGTGCGAGACCTGCCGGTTCTTCGACGAGCACAAGGGCAACGGCGCCGTCGCGCAGAACGATGCCGGTCTGTGCCGCTTCAACCCGCCCGTCAGCCAGCCCGCGCCCGAGTCCAAGGGGCTCTGGCCGGTGGTCGCCGCGCAGGATTGGTGTGGTCACTACACCCCTGAGATGACGGCGGCCGAGTAGGAGCGCCTCCACGCGCGCGATCGGGGCCGGCCTTCGGGCCGGCCCTTTCGTTTGGCTCAAGGGGACCGGCCCGGGACCGTCCTGATCCGCGCGGGACGCTTCTCTACGGGCCCGTCCGAGCGCGTGCCGCGCGCCGGGTCGCTCGTGCGACCCCCTGACCCATCGCCCCGTCCGACAGGGGCCGGCGCTGCGCAAACCCTGCCGCGCGCTTCAGGATCAGGGCGGGGTGGGCGGTCCCGGTGCGACCGCGCGCCTCGCGCCGACGGGCCGCATCGCCGTCCCCAATGCCGCGGGCGCGCCCGGACCCCTGATCGCCGCGCATTCACGCGTTACCTTGGAGCCAATCCAGGGTGTCGGGGTTGTCCGCGGGCATCCCGTCTTGGATGGGCCGATCCCCGTCGGTCCTCCTCCTGCGACGGGCTCGAAAGCTCGGATGCAGCGTCCTCGAAACCATGATCTGAACCGGAGAGACTCGATGGTGGGAGTTACCGCCGCGCCCGAGGGCGCCGGCGCCGGAGCCGTACGGACCGATGCGCCGGTCCTCGCGAAGGTCACCTTCACGGTCAACGGCCAGCGCCGGGACCTCGAACTCGATACCCGCACCAGCCTGCTCGACGCGGCGCGCGAGCACCTGCATCTGACCGGCTCCAAGAAGGGCTGCGACCACGGGCAGTGCGGCGCCTGCACGATGATCGTCGACGGGCGGCGCATCAATGCCTGCCTGACGCTCGCCGTGATGCACCAGGGCGCCGAGATCACCACCATCGAAGGGCTCGGGCAGCCGGACAACCTGCACCCGATGCAGGCCGCCTTCGTGAAGCATGACGGCTACCAGTGCGGCTACTGCACGCCGGGCCAGATCTGCTCGGGGGTGGCCGTCCTCGCGGAGATCGAGGCCGGCATTCCGAGCCACGTCACCGCGGATCTGACCGCGGCGCCCCGGCTGACCGAGGCCGAGATCCGCGAGCGCATGAGCGGCAACATCTGCCGCTGCGGGGCCTATTCCAACATCGTCGAGGCGATGACCGAGGTCGCAGGAAGCCAAGGCGCGCGGAGGCCGGCATGAAGTCCTTCACCTACGAGCGCCCGGACACGCCGGCCGAGGCGGCCGCGGCCGTCGCGCGCACGCCCGACGCCAAGTTCATCGCCGGCGGCACCAACCTGCTCGACCTGATGAAGCTGCAGATCGAGACCCCGCGCCACCTCGTGGACGTGAACGGGCTCGGCCTCGACACGGTCGAGCCCACCCCGGAGGGCGGCCTGCGCATCGGCGCCCTGGTGCGCAACACCGATCTCGCGGCCCATCCGCGCGTGCGCGCCGATTACGGGGTGCTGAGCCGGGCTCTCCTGGCGGGTGCCTCGGGCCAGCTGCGCAACAAGGCGACCACCGCCGGCAACCTGCTCCAGCGGACCCGGTGCCCGTACTTCTACGACACCGCCCAGGCCTGCAATAAGCGCCAGCCCGGCTCGGGCTGCTCGGCGCTCGACGGCGTGAGCCGGCAGCTCGCGGTGATCGGCGGCAGCGAGGCCTGCATCGCCACGCATCCGGGCGACATGGCGGTGGCCATGCGCGTGCTCGACGCCACCGTCGAGACGGTCGACGCCTCCGGCGGCGGGCGCAGGATCCCGATCGCCGAGTTCCACCGCCTGCCCGGCGACGATCCCGCGCGCGACACGACGCTCGCGCCCGGCGAACTCATCACCGCGGTGACGCTCCCGAAGCCCGTGGCGGGCACGCACGTCTACCGCAAGGTCCGGGACCGCGCCTCCTACGCCTACGCGCTGGTCTCGGTGGCCGCCATCCTCCGCGAGGACGGCACCGGGCACGTGGCCTTCGGCGGGGTGGCGCACAAGCCCTGGCGGGTGGAGGCGGCCGAGGCCGATCTCCCGAAGGGCGCCCGGGCGGTGACCGACCGGGTCTTCGCCGATGCCAAGCCCACCTCCGGGAACGCCTACAAGCTGAAGCTCGCCGAGCGGACCCTCGGCGCGGTGCTCAACCAAGCGAGGGCCTGAGCCATGAAGTTCGACACCCCCGCGGGCCCGAACCCGATCGACCGGCTCAAGGTCGTGGGCAAGCCCACCGACCGCATCGACGGCAAGTACAAGACGACCGGCACCGCCCCCTACGCCTACGAGCGCCACGACGTGGCGCCCGACGCCGCTTACGGCTACGTGCTCGGCGCCGGCATCGCCAAGGGCCGCGTGCGCAGCATCGACACCGCGGCGGCCCGGCAGGCCCCCGGCGTCATCGCCGTCGTCACCACCCTCGACACGCCCCGGATCAAGCGTGGCGTCATGAACGTCGCCTACCTGTTCGGCGGCGACGTGATCCAGCACTACCATCAGGCCATCGCGGTCGTGGTGGCCGAGACGTTCGAGCAGGCCCGGGCCGCGTCCTTCCTGGTCCATGTCGACTACGCCCCCGAGGCCGGCACGTTCGACCTCGCCGCCGCGGCGCAGACCGCCGCGCCCGTCCCGGCCGGCAGCGGCGAGGGCAGCGGCGGCGACGGGAAGGAGCGCGTCGGCGATTTCGAGGGGGCCTTCGCGCAGGCGCCCGTGACGCTCGACGCGACCTACACGACCGCCGACGAGAGCCACGCCATGATGGAGCCGCACGCCACCGTGGCGGCCTGGGACGGCGACAGGGTCACGCTCTGGACCTCCAACCAGATGGTCGGCTGGGGCCACGGCAGCATCGCCAAGATGCTCGGCCTGCCCAAGGAGAAGGTCCGGCTCGAATCGCCCTTCGTGGGCGGCGGCTTCGGGGGCAAGCTGTTCATCCGCGCCGACGCGGTGCTGGCGGCGCTCGCCGCGAAGGCGGCGGGGCGGCCCGTAAAGGTGGCGCTGACGCGTCCCCTGATCGCCAACAACACCACGCACCGGCCCGCCACGATCCAGCGGGTCCGCATCGGCGCCACGCCGGATGGCACCATCACGGCCATCGCGCACGAGAGCACCTCCGGCAACCTGCCGGACGGCGATCCCGAGACGGCGGTGAACCAGACCAAGTTCCTCTACGCGGGGGCGAACCGCCTGACCGCCATGCGGCTCGCCCAGCTCGACCTGCCCGAGGGCAACGCCATGCGCGCCCCCGGCGAGGCGCCCGGCCTGGCGGTTCTGGAGGTCGCCATGGACGAGATGGCCGAGAAGCTCGGCCTCGATCCGGTGGAATTCCGCATCCGCAACGACACGCAGGTCGATCCGAACCAGCCGGACCGTCCCTTCTCACAGCGCGACCTCGTCGGCTGCCTCAGGCTCGGCGCGGAGCGGTTCGGCTGGGGGAGGCGCAGCCCGAAGCCGGGCCAGGTGCGGGACGGGCAGTGGCTCGTCGGATTCGGCGTGGCCGCCGCGTTCCGCAACAACCTGGTGATGAAGTCGGGCGCCCGGGTGCGGCTGGACGGCTCCGGCACGGTCACGGTCGAGACCGACATGACCGATATCGGGACCGGCACCTACACGATCATCGCCCAGACGGCCGCCGAGATGATGGGCGTGCCCCTCGACCGGGTCGTGGTGCGGCTCGGGGATTCCGCCTTCCCGGTCTCCGCGGGCTCCGGCGGGCAGTGGGGCGCGAACTCATCGACGTCGGGCGTCTACGCGGCCTGCGTGCGGCTGCGCGAGGCCGTGGCCCAGACGCTCGGCTTCAACGCCACCGACGCGGTGTTCGAGGATGGGCAGGTCCGGGCGGGCAACCGCGCCATCGCGCTCGCCGAGGCTGCCGCCGGCGGCGAACTGGTGGCCGAGGACGCGATCGAGTTCGGCAAGATCTCGGAGGCGCAGCAGCAATCGACCTTCGGGGCGCATTTCGTCGAGGTGGGGGTCGATATCGACACCGCGGAGGTCCGGGTGCGGCGCATGCTCGCGGTCTGCGCGGCCGGGCGCATCCTCAACCCGAAATCCGCCCGCAGCCAGGTCATCGGCGGCATGGTGATGGGGACCGGGGCCGCCCTGATGGAGGAGCTGGTGGTCGACACCAAGCGCGGCTTCTTCGCCAACCATGATCTGGCCGGGTACGAGGTGCCGGTCCACGCCGACATCCCGCACCAGGAGGTGATCTTCCTCGACGAGGTCGATCAGATGTCCTCGCCCATGAAGGCGAAGGGGGTCGGCGAACTCGGCATCTGCGGGGTCGGCGCCGCGGTGGCGAACGCGATCTACAACGCCACCGGCATCCGCGTGCGCGACTATCCGATCACCCTCGACAAGCTCATCGACCGCATGCCGGACGCGGCCTGACCGTCCCGCGGGGACATCCGCGACGGGTGTCCCCGCCCGCCGGACCCGCGCGGAGGCGCGTCCGGGCCGGCTGCGGCTCAGCGATCGATGAAGTCCGCCAGCGCGTCGGGCGTGCCCCTGGGGAAGGCCGCCTTCAGGCAGTCGAGGAACGCGGAAACGCGCGCTCAGCAGCCGACGCGCGGGCTAGAGCGTCCACAGGGCGATCTCGGGCCCGTCGGCCTCCCCCCGAGACACCAGCGCCCCGCCGCGAGGTCGCGGCTCACCAGCGAGACCGGCAGGCATCCGGCGCCGACACCCGCACGGACCGCGTCGCGGACCATGACGAGGGACGACGGGCGGAGAGGGGCCGCGCCCCGCTCAGACGAAGTGCGCGGGCAGGCTCAGGGCTTGCGCGTAGGCCATCAGCGCGACGGCGCCGCCGATCAGAGTCGCCGCGAGGGTGATGCGGTTGGTCCAGGTCATCGTCTGCTCCATCGGGTTCGCGACCACGTTCGCGGGGTGATCCCGATGTATGCTCAAGCTCCCGGGCTCGACGTGTCCTGGGACACCTGCGGCGAGAGCGACCTGCAGGGCCTCCGGATGGTACGATGCACGCGGTCCGGGGCCCGCTTGCCGTGACCTCACCGTGGTCAGCGCGGACCGGCCCGCGTTCGCTCTCAGCCCTCCCGTCATGTGAGCACGTCCCGATGAAGCGCCCGCTGACCACCGACTTCGCCGCGCCACCCGCGTCTCGAACCCCCCAGGCCGAGCCCGAGCCGCCGCCGGCGCCGACCTGGCGCGAGGTCGCCCCGATCGTGTCGGCGCTGGTCACCACCTTGGAGGCCATCGAGTCCGGGCCGAAGGCGGGGCCCGCCATGCGGGCTCATCGGTCCGCCATGCGCCGACAGGGCGAAGCGGCCGCGGCGCTCGGCGGATCCGAGGCGATGGACGCCGTGCTGCACCAAGTGGCAGAGGTTGATCCGGCCCGCTCCGAGCGGCGTCTCGCGCTCCTCCGCGAGGCCTGGACCGGATTGCCAGGATGGCGCCCGTGAAGGCCGCGCCTCCGGGCGCGCGCCGCCGTCGCGGCATCGATGCGGAGCGACCTGCCGCGCGGCAGGCGCGCCGCGGGCCCACCGGGGTCGGGCGCCCTCCTCGGGTGTTGGCCTACCGCAGCGATCAACGCAGCCGCAGCAGGCCTGCTTGAGCGTCAGCCAGAGAACGAGCCAAAGCCCTCGAAGGCGTTGGTCGGCTTCGCTACCGAAGAAGCCTTGTCGGAAGGCGTGGCATCACCTTCCAAGATCTTCTCCGGCGATGGTTCTAGTCTTTCTGATTGTGTCTGGTCTGAGACAGAGGCGAGCGGCGCAACAAAGCGATCGGGCTGCGTGTCTAACGGCATCCAAACTCCTCAGGTCGTGGCCAAATCAGCGGCCAAGCTCCGGATATACCAGACGAGTCGGATCGCAAAATTCGGCCGGTATCACGATGATCGTCTGCGCCCGGCGAGGGCGTCAGCGGCAGCCGATGCGCCTGGCGAGACGCCCGCTCCCGCCGCCCGTCAGACGCCGCCCAAGGAAGCATCAGGCCACCTGCGGGCCCCATCGGGGGGACCCTGCAGGCGCCCTCCGAGGAGCGGGCCGACCCTGCCCAGTCCGGCCGGTGCCAGAGCGGGGGCGAAGGGCCGCCCCCGCCCGGTGCCCTCGACAGCCCGCAGCGGGGCCCCTGACGAGGACGGTCGCGAACCCGGCGCGCCGACTGTCCCCGATCGAAGCGGCGCGCCGGCCACCCGAGGGTCTGTTCCATGCTCCGCGAAGGTCCCGGAGATCGCGCCCGACGGAGGCCCTCAGCAATCGCCGCTGTTGCGCCGCTCCGGCCATACGCTACGTCGCATCCGTCGCTGCGGTCACAAGCCGAACGGCACAGGGCCGAACCACGTCACCACGGGATCCGGCCCGCATCCGCAGCACGCCCTCCCGGCAGATCCTCGCGCGCCTCGTCACCGCGCCGCCGCTCGATCGCCGGGACGACGCGGCCGGCGAACCGCTCCTGATCCGTGTCCGCCTTCGGAACTGACGCCCCGAAGGATTCTTGAAGGCGGAGGCCTGCGAGATGGCGCATGGCTGGCGGGTCTTCCGGGACGCTCCCGCCCATGGAGCGTTCGTCAAACGGAACCGCGTCAAGTCCAGGGGACGTGAATGACCGATACGGTGCGCGACAACGTCGACCGGAGCCGGTTCGAGCTGCAGGTCGGCGGCGAAGTGGCGTTCGCGACCTACCGCCGTGAACCGGGCCAGCTCGTCATCAGCTACGTCTACGCGCCACCCGTCCTGCGCGGCACGGGAGCGGCCGACCGGCTCATGGAAGGCGTGGCGGCCCGGGTGCGGGCCGACGGTGAACGGATCGTGCCCCTGTGCGGCTATGCGAGGGCTTGGCTGCGCGGCCATCGCGCGTATCACGATCTGCTCGCCTGAGACGCGTCTCAGCCGACGCGCCTCTCCGTGCAGGTCCGCCCGCCGCCGGAACCCTCGTCCCGGCTGGCGTGCTTCGGGGAGCCGTCCGATGCCGGAGCGGATGGGGCCGCATGTCGAAACTGCCCGTGCGCGGAGGCGCCGGCTTCGCACCCAAGTGGATCGCACCCGAGTGCAATGTGCACCCAAGCGCAATGACCTCGGACCCCGCCGGCAGCCGCCGCGCGGGGGCCTTTTTGCGCTCAGGCTGCCGTGATGCGACGGTAGCTGGCCACGAAGGCCTCGGCATCCTCACGCGTCAGATCGGTGACCACCAGCCCCGACGTGTACACGGTCCAAAGCCCGTCCGTATCCTCGGAAATGCGGATCTCGGCCACAGCGCGCCCCCCATTCCTGGACAGCAAAGCAGGAATAGTACGCCAGTTCCCTGAATTTTATCAGTCAGTGCTGCTTGAGCGGCGGGAAGTGCGGGTCGAACGTTTCCGTGCGCACGCGCTCCGCCGCGTCCTTCGACCGCTGACGGCTCGGGAAGTGCGGGTCATAGATGTCTGCCGGCTTCTCACTCGGATCAGGCTTGGCAGCCCTTCCCTTGGTCTGCCCCGTCGCTGTGTCCATGGCCTGCAGTCCGAAACGGTCCAGCAGCCCGTATAGGCCGCCAGATCTTCAAAGACTGTTGCGGGTGGGCCATAGCGCCCGGTCGGCGGCCTCTCGCCGCTCGGTCCGGCGGCACGGGCCATTTCGGGCGCGCGATGACCGCGGCGCGCATTACGCGGATGTGCCTAACCTGAGTCGAAAACCGGGTCGAATCCGAGGCTCAACCGAGCGCCCGCGTCGGTCGCCACAGGACAGCAGGCGGTCCGCGAGCCGCGCTGCTTATTCGATCTCCAGGACGGTGAGCCTCAGCGCGACGGGGAAGGCCTCGACTGCGCGAGCATCGACGCTGCTCGTGAGAAGGTTAGGGCCGCCCCCGCTCCCGCGCCGTTTTCCGCGATGACGCGGACGCCGGCAGCCGCGCGGGCGGTGGTCCGTGATGGCCGTCAGGCCCGGGCACTC
>CAXDNE010000157.1:0-17205 GCA_963990595.1 uncultured Methylobacterium sp. | reverse complement strand
TCAAGCTCGCAGCCCTGCGAGTCTGGCTGCGAGCTTAATGAGTCCGCGACCTAGCGGCTTCGGGTGCCACGGGCACGGCACTGGGCCAAGCGCAGTGCCAGCCTATGTATCGCGGTCGTTCGGGGCTGCCTGAGCCCGAACTCCGTTCTGTGTCGCCGCGCTCGGATACGTGTCGCAACTGCGCCGCCATTGGCCTTAACGCAGCCTGTGCCGGCCACTGATGAAATCGGGCCCGTGGGTCGCGACGGCAGCGCGCTGTCGATCAGGGTCTGCGCCGCTGCGCATTGAGCTGCGCTGCGGCGCATGATTGACGCCAGCCGGCGCTGATGATGTCATCATCTAAAAGGCGCCGGGAGGTCTAGATGAATCCAGTCGTGTCGCGTCGGCGCTGGCTGCAGCTCCTGCTGGGCCTGATCGTCATGATGACGATATCGAGCCCGCAATACGTCTGGACGCTGTTCGTCAAGCCCTTCCAGGCAAGCACCGGTGCTTCGCTCGCCGCCGTGCAGGTCACCTTCACGCTGGTCATCGTGCTGCAGACCTTCTTCTCGCCGGTGCAGGGCTACCTGATCGATCGGTTCAGTCCGAAGCTGATGATCGCGCTGGGGACCGCCCTGAGCGGTCTCGGCTGGGTCGCGGCCTCGAAAGCCGAGAGCCTGCTGGCGCTCTACGCCACCTACGGCCTGCTCTGCGGCCTCGGTACCGGCATCGTCTATGTCGGCATCGTCTGCCTCATGGTGCGCTGGTTCCCGGACCGCCGGGGCTTCGCCGCCGGCATCGTGGCGGCCGGCTATGGCATGGGTGCCATGATCACCACCTTCCCGATCACCGACATGATCGCGGCCACAGACTTCCGGCACACGCTTCTGGTCTTCGGGTGCATCCTCGGCGCAGTCGGGGTGCTCGCCGCTCTCGGCCTGCGCGCGCCACAGGCCGGCGAGGTGCCGTTGGTCGACCCGGCAAGAAGCGCGAGCGCGGCAGCCGACACCGAACCGAGGGCGATGCTCCGCACGCCGCTGTTCTGGCTGATGTTCGCCATGATGACCATGATGTCGACGGGCGGCTTGATGGTCACAGCGAATTTCGCCAACTTCGCCCGCGAGTTCGGCGTTGCTGACGCCCTTGTGTTCGGCTTTGCCGCGCTCCCTTTCGCGCTGACCTTCGACCGCATCACCAACGGCCTGACGCGGCCCTTCTTCGGCTGGGTGTCGGATCATATCGGCCGCGAGAACACGATGGCGATCGCGTTCGCGCTCGAGGCTGCTGCGATCTGCCTGTTGCTCTATAACCGGCAGAACGCTTACGCGTTCGCATTGCTGTCAGGCGTCGTCTTCTTTGCCTGGGGCGAGATCTTCTCGCTTTTTCCCTCGATCCTGACCGATACCTTCGGGACGAAGCACGCCACCACGAATTACGGCTTCCTCTACATGGCACAAGGCGTCGGATCGCTCCTGGGCGGTCCTGTCGCGGCGCTGATCCACGACGCGGCCGGCAACTGGGTGCCGGTCTTCTCGATCGCGATCATCCTCGACCTGATCACCGCCGTGCTCGCCTACTTCGTCCTGAAACCCATGCGGCGCAGCTGGCTCGGACGCGAGCGGGCGATGGAGCCCGCTCTCGTCAGCACCGCGACGGTCTGAGAGCGCGAGCACTGTTGAGCGGGAGCGCCGACATTCAGCGCGGCGCCCTTTGCGGTCACGCAACGTCGATCCATCGCGGCTTCGCAGCTTGCATCGGCGATTGCGATGCCGAACTCGGAGTGGATATCGAGCCGGGCGCGTCCTGCACGGCGGAGCGACTGCTCGCGGCGTTGGGCTCGCCGGCATCCCGGCTCGGCACGCCGCGCGTCGCCGGCCTGGAGACCTCGCGAGGCGGCGCTGAACTCAGCCGTCCACCGTCGCGTGAGCAGCGAGGTAGTCGACGAAGGCGCGGATGCGCAGCGCCAGCCGGGCATGCCCGACAAAGAGGGCGTGGATCTCCTCGACATCCCCGGGATTGAACGCGTCCAGCACTGGTACGAGCCGGCCCGCGGCGATGTCCGCGGACACATGGAACCGGCCGAACCGCGCGATGCCGGCACCGCCCAGCGCCATCAGGCGCACGACCTCGCCGGAATTGCCGAAGAAATTGCCCTGGATCGGACGCTGGCTGACGCCGGCGCCGACGCGGAACGGCCACGTGTCGACGGAGCGTCGGAAGCTGAAGTTCAGGCAGTTATGCCCGGTCAGGTCGTCCGGGTGCTCGGGCGTCCCATGCGCCGCCAGGTAGGCGGGCGACGCTGCCACGACCATCCGGCTGGATCCGAGACGGCGGGCCCGCAGGCGGGTGTCGCGCAGCGGGCCGACGCGGATCGCCACGTCGGCCTGAGTCGCGGCGAGGTCGATCACCTCGTCGGTCAGCGCCAGATCGACGCTCATCCGCGGCTGCTCGGCGAGAAAGCGCGACAGGATCGGCAGGATGACATGCGTGCCGAACGGGACCGAGGCGTTCACCCGGAGCCTGCCACGCGGTTCGGCCGCGTCGTCCGTGAGCCCGCGCTCGAGCGTCTCGAGGTCCTCCATGAGCGCGGTGGCTCGATCGCGGTACTTCTCTCCCTCAGGCGTGAGGGTCAGGGCGCGCGTGGTCCGCCGCAGCAGGGCGACACCCAGGCGCGTCTCGAGGCGCGCCACAGACCGGCTGACCGCCGACGGCGTCTGGCGCAGGGCCTTGGCTGCCGCCGCGAAACTGCCGCGGCGAACGACCTGGAGGAACGCCTCCATCTCGCCCAGCCGGTTGTCCATCGGCTGCCCTATTCCTGCCTTCGCGGCACGACCGTCGTGCCTCCGTGCGGACTATTCACCAATCCGCCCCGGGTCCATCTCTGCCGGACGAAGGACAACGAGGCCATCATGGATCTGCAACTCAGAGGACGAAGCGCCCTGATCACTGGCTCGACCGCCGGGATCGGCCTCGCGATCGCGAAGCATCTGGCCGCCGAGGGGACGGAGGTGGTCGTCGCGGGTCGGCAGCAGGGCAAGCTCGATGCGGCCGTGGCGGAGATCCGCGGGGCCGGACCGGTGCGGGGCATCCTGGCTGATGCCGGCACGGCCGAGGGAGCGGCGACGCTCGCCAGAGAGGCGCCCGCGATCGACATCCTGGTCAACAATCTCGGGATCTACGAGTCCAAGGACTTCGCCGACATCACGGATGCGGACTGGCACCGCTTGTTCGAGGCCAACGTGGTGTCCGGCGCGCGCTTGGCACAGGCCTATCTCCCCGGCATGCGCGAGCGCGGCTGGGGGCGCATCGTGTTCGTCTCGAGCGAATCCGGCCTCGTGCCACCGACGGACATGATCCACTATGCGGTCACGAAATCCGCCCAGCTGACGATCGCGCGCGGATTGGCGCAGCTCACGAAGGGCAGCGCCGTCACGGTGAACACGGTGATGCCGGGCCCGACCCGCTCCGAGGGGATCGGCGACTTCCTGAAGAGCGTCGCTTCAAGTCCGGACCTCTCGCCGGAGGAGATGGAGACGGAATTCTTCCGCCTGCATCGGCCGCTCTCGCTGATCCAGCGCCTGATCGAGCCGGACGAGATCGCCGCCTATCTCGCGAGCCCGCTCGCGGCGGCCACGAACGGTGCGGCGCTCCGGGTCGAGGGCGGCATCGTTCCGACGATCGCCTGATCGCCCGACCGTTCGCGCCGGCGGTTCTGCCGAGCCAGGATCCATGTCTTCGGCGGGTTCTCGATCGCCACGATGTCGTTCAGCAAAGGTTCATCGTGCGCAAACCGGCAGGATGTCCGAGAACTCCGCCGCGACTGATCAAGACCTGAAAAATTCAAGACGCGCGGGATCACCAAATTTTGTGTCCCGTCCCCTTCCAGGATGCGCATGATCACTTACATCTTCGTTGCGGTTACGGGACCGTAATGGGAATGAAGACGATGATGAAGCGTGTCGCTATGGCCGCGATGGCGGCGAGTGCCCTCATGGTCGCCAGCCAGGCGGCCGAAGCCAAGGGCTGCATCAAGGGGGCCATCGTCGGTGGCATCGCCGGGCACTATGCCGGGCACGGTGTTCTCGGCGCGGTCGGCGGCTGTGTGGCTGGACGCGCCCTGGCCAACCGACAGGCTGAGCGTCAGCAGAGCGGCCCCGCGATGACCGGCAATGGTGCGGCCCGTCCGGGCCAGGGTGCCGGTGGCTACGTCGGCTACTGACAGCCGACAGGCGCCGCGCTACCGCGCGGCGCCGCTCTCTACCCGCGATCGGTTCACGGACCGCCGATACCGGGCTCCGGATCGAGACCGCGCGCAGTCCTCATATCGTGCGGTGTGGTCGCGATCCGGTCGCTCGCGACAACGTCACCTTGCCCGTTGGCACTTGTCGCTCGCTCGGCCTGGTCCACACGACCGGTCAGGTCTTGAGCATCGACCCGGTTTCGACGAACCGCTGGTGCCAGGAGAGGGCCTCCCCGAGCAGCGTCGGCGCATGCGCGCCGTAGGAGCCGCGCTGAGCCCGATCGCGGTAATCTTGCAGGGCGTCGCGGTAGTCGGGATGCGCGCAGTTCTCGACGATGACTTTCGCGCGCTCCGTCGGTGAGAGACCTCTGAGATCCGCCAAGCCCTGTTCTGTCACGAGCACCTGCACGTCCTGGGCAATGTGATCGACATGAGAGGCCTGTGGGACAATGGCCGAGATCCGGCCCGCTTTCGCGGTTGAGGGGGTCATGAAGATCGACAGGTAGGCATTGCGCGCAAAGTCTCCTGAGCCGCCGATGCCGTTCTGGATGCGCGATCCCATGACATGCGTCGAGTTCACGTACCCATAGATATCCGCCTCGATCAGGCCGTTCATGGCAATGCAGCCGAGACGGCGGACCAACTCGGGATGATTGCTGATCTCCTGGGGGCGAAGGATCATGCGGTCGCGAAACCGCGCCATGTCCGCGTTGACCCGAGCCGCAGCCTCCGGACTGAGCGAGAAGGCCGTGGCTGACGCCATCCGCAGTTTGCCGGCCTCCAGGAGGTCGAGCATGCCGTCTTGGATGACCTCGGTGTAGGCCGTCATGTCCTCGAACGGCTCATGAAGCAGGCCGGACAGAACAGCGTTCGCGACATTGCCGACACCCGACTGGATCGGAAGTAGCGCGGACGGCAAACGGCCGCGGGCGACTTCATGGCGAAGAAATTCCATGAGATGCCCGGCGATACCGCGCGCGGCCGCATCCGGGGGTGTGAAGGCCAGGTTTCGATCGGGCGCGTCCGTCTCAACGATGGCGACGATCTTATCGGGATCGCAGCGGAAGGTCGGCGCGCCGATGCGATCGTCAGGACGGACCAGGGGGATCGGCAGGCGATGCGGCGGAAGCGCGGTGCCGTAGTAGATGTCGTGCATGCCCTCCAGGGCGGCACTCTGCCAGTGGTTCACCTCCAGGATCACCTGACGCGCGCGATCGAGCCAAGTCTTGTTATTGCCGACAGAGGAAGATGGAACCAGCGATCCGTCCGGCCGAATGGCTGAGATCTCGACGACGGCCGTGTCGAGGGGGCCGAGAAAGCCTTGCCAAGCCATCGGGGCGACCTGGCTCAGATGCATATCCACATAGGCCATCTCGCCACGATTGATCTTCTCGCGGGCGACCGGATCGGAATTGTAGGGCAGGCGGAACTCGATCCCATCGGCGCGTGCGAGGGCACCGTCGAGTTCCGGGCCCGTCGAGGCGCCGGTCCAGACGCGAACACGGAACGGCTCGCCAGCCTGATGCGCAGCCTCGATGCGCCGCGCGAGGGCGAGCGGGACCGCCTTCGGGTACCCGGATCCCGTGAACCCGCTCATGCCGACGGTGCTTCCGGGCGCAATTAGGCTGGCGGCGTGCTCGGCGGTCGTTCGCTTCGCTCGGAGTGCTGTATGTCCGATCCGATCGTGTGCCATGACCTCTTCTCCGCGTAGACGTGTGCGACGCTTTCTGCGTCTCGTCTTGGTGAGATGGAGCCGTTCGTGCTGGCCAAACCGCCCGTTCCTACCGGCTTGCGTGTCTCTCCGAGATTGCCGGATCTTCGCAGTCCTCATCTCGCGCCTTCGAAGGTTCTGTTCCCTTTTATGGGGGCTTGCTCAACCGCGTCATGAGAGTTGGCCGCTGCAGGAGGATCGGCCTTTCAGCAACCATGGCGCGCCGCCGGCCGTTTCAACCTGCTTCGGGAGCCTAAAGCGGCGTCGCATCTTGCTGCGTGAGACAAAACCACACACGGAGATTCCATCCTCCACCGTGAGGCGCGGGCACACGCCTGCGACGCTTCGATGATTCTGCCAAGCAACCGCGAGTTGCGGAAGCGCTCAGGTTGAGCCGCGCCTATGCGCCAAGCGCATGTTTGGCGTGGAATCTGTCATTATCCATCATGTGAATGCATTCATGATGGCGTTTGGACGGGCGTGCCGCGTTGCTGCGAACACGACGGGACCAGACAAGCGGGGGGCCGAGTCTTTCGCGACAGGCCATTTCCGGCCTTTCACGTTCACCCGAACTTCGGAGCCCGACATCAGCGCGAAGGGGCCCGTGAGCCGGCCCGACACCGCAGGCGCGACTGGGGCACCTTTGCCAGCGACGGGTTGAACGCGAGGGCTGCCGGACATGATACGACGGGCGCACGCCACGCTCCCGGGCGGGTTGACCGAACAGGATGCCCGGGTGTCTCCGGGCAGCGCGGCAGTTGAATCGCAGTGTCGAGAAAGACAGGAATGAAGACGTTCTTCGTGCAAATTAAATGCGAGATCGGAAAGACCTATGTCGTGTCCGACGCGCTCGTCGCGATGGAGATCGCATCGGAGATCTACTCAACGGCCGGGCGCTTCGACATCATGGCCAAATTTCATGTCGACAACGACGTGGATATCGGGCTGTTCGTCAACGAATTCCTCCTGCGCCTCGATGGCGTGAAGGATTCGGAGACGATTATCGCGTTCAAGGCTTTCCACTGATCTATGTCGATCCGGCACGATGATGCCTCGGTCTGCGCCATCGGGAGCAGCAGAGGAGCACAGGGTTGCTCCGGATCGTTTGCGGTGACGATCGATGCGGGTCCGACGGCCGGTCGACACGGCCCGCGTCGGGCATGGCGATCCATCGAGACGTTCACTTGGAAGACCCGCCTCCCCCGCTGATGCCCGAAACGGATCGGCTGCGGTCGGACCCCGCCGATTGTCTCGCGCCGAGCGCGCGTGGTTCGCCGGAGCGAGCAGACGCGATCTGCCGGGAGTCGTGTCCAAGAATCAGCGCGGACGCGCGATCGCCACGAACACGATCGAGTCTTAATCCGAACGTCGGAGCGGCGCGGACGGAATTTCTCTGTACGTAGCTTTTCTGACGACCAGGACGTACAATCTGTATTAATCGTGCGGGATCAGTCGAAATCGCAGCTTGACGGCCCGACCTGAGTCAAAGAGACCTGCCTCTCTGAGTGCCACGGTGAAGGGCACCCCGCGCGAGCGGAAGCTAGGAGAGGGAACGATGGTCTTCGCAGGTCGCGCCGCAGCCGCGGTGCTGTTCTTGACGATAGTGTCAGTGCCGGCACGAGCCGCGGACCCGATCAAGATCGGACTGAGTGGCCCCTATACCGGGGGCTCGTCTTCGATGGGCGTCTCGATGCGCGACGGCGCCAAGCTCGCCGCCGCCGAGATCAACAAGGCCGGCGGCGTGCTCGGGCGCCCGATCCAGCTCATCGAGCGCGATGACGAGGCCAAGAACGAGGTCGGCGCGCAGGTCGCGCAGGAGCTGATCAACAAGGAGAAGGTGGTCGCCACCGTCGGGTTCATCAACACCGGCGTCGCGCTGGCCGCCCAGCGCTTCTATCAGGAGGCCGAGATCCCGGTGTTCAACAACGTCGCCACCGGGACGATCATCACCAACCAGTTCAAGGAGCCGGACTACGACGCGAACTACGTGTTCCGGAACTCCGCCTACGACGTGCTCCAGGCCGGCCTGATGGTCGACGAGGCCCTGGCGCAGGGCCACAAGAAGATCGCGATCCTCGCCGACTCGACCAATTACGGCCAGCTCGGCCGCGAGGACATCGAGAAGTACCTCGCCACCAAGAGCGTGAAGCCCGTCGCGGTCGAGAAGTTCAACATCAAGGACGTCGACATGACGGCCCAGCTGCTCAAGGCGCAGCAGGCCGGCGCCGACGTGATCCTCGCCTACGGGATCGGGCCGGAATTGGCCCAGATCGCCAACGGCATGTCCAAGCTCGGCTGGAAGGTCCCGATGATCACCAGCTGGCCGTCCTCGATGCAGAGCTTCATCGATATCGCCGGCGCGAACGGCAACGGCGTGATCATGCCCCAGACCTTCATCGAGGATCAGACCCTGCCGAAGCGTAAGGCGTTCCTGGAGAACTACTACAAATCCTACGGCGTGACGAAGATTCCGACCCCCGTGGCCGGCGCCCAGGCCTACGACTCGATCTATCTGCTCGCCGCGGCGATCAAGCAGGCCGGCAGCACCGACGGCGCGAAGATCCGCACGGCCCTCGAGAACCTGAACGAGAAGGTTGAGGGGGTCGTCACGACCTACGACAAACCCTTCACCGCCAAGGACCACAACGCGATCTCGCGCAACATGGTCGTGTTCGGGAAGGTGCAGGACGGCAAGATCGTCTACGCCAAGGACGAGGACGCCAAGAACGCCGGCGTCGTCCGCGTCAAGGAGAAGTCCTCGAACTGAGGTTCCGGAGCCGCGCCCCCTCGGGCGCGGCCTTCCTTCCGGATCCGGCGGCGTCTCGGCCTGCCGGCACGATCAAAGCGGTCCCGCGGCGCTCGCCGCGCGACCGGACCGCCCCTCCGGTGACAGCGCATCCATGGCCATCCTGCTCCAGCTCATCGCCTCAGGCGTCGCGGTCGGCATGATCTACGCCGCCATCGCCTTCGGTTATCAGCTCACCTTCGCGACCTCGAAGACGCTGAATTTCGGTCAGGGCGAGGCGCTGGCGCTGGGGGCCCTGTTCGGCCTGACCCTGGTGCCGTTCGTCGGCTACTGGCTGATGATCCCGCTGGTCCTCGTCTTCGGCTTCGCCCTGGGCGCCGTCGTCGAACGCCTCGGCGTGCGCCCGGCCGTGAAGATCAAGTCCGAGTACGGGTGGATCATGGCGACGATCGCGCTGGGCATCATCTTCAAGAACGTCGCCGAGAACGTCTGGGGCCGCGACGACCTGAAATTCCCCTCGCCGCTCCCCGAGACCGCCCTCGAGATCGCGGGCGTGCGCATCCTGCCGATGGAACTGCTGATCGTCGCGGGCGCACTGCTGATGATGCTCGCGGTGGAGATCTTCAATCGCAAGTCCATCTGGGGAAAGGCGGTCGTCGCCACCTCCAACGACATCGACGCCGCCGGGCTGATGGGCATCAACACCCAGAAGGTCATCACCCTGTCCTACTCGATCAGTGCCATGACGGCGGCCTTCGCGGGCGTGCTGGTGGCGCCCGTGACGCTGACCGGCGCCACCATGGGCTCCGTCCTGGCCCTGAAGGCCTTCGCGGTGGCGATCATCGGCGGCCTCGAATCCGGTCTCGGCGTCATCGTCGGCGGCCTGATCCTCGGCGTCGCGGAGACGCTGACCGGCTTCTACATCTCGACCGGCTACAAGGACGTGCCGGGCCTGATCCTGCTCCTCGTCGTCCTCTCCATCCGCCCCGTCGGCCTGTTCGGCAACGCAGTCATCAAGAAGGTCTGAGCGTGACCGCCCGCGCATCCCTCACGGCAGCCTGAGCCATGGCCCAGACCCTCGCCCCCGCCGGAGTTCCCGCACCGGCCGCCGCCCCGAGCCTGTCACGCCACATGGGCGTCCTCGGCGCCGTGCTGCTGGTGATCGGCCTCGCCGCCTTCCCGCACGTGGTCACGAGCTCGTACTACATCCACCTCATGGTGGTGATCGCCATCTATGCGATCCTGATCCTCGGGCTCGACATCGTGGTCGGCTACACCGGCCAAGTGAGCCTCGGTCATGCCGGACTGTTCGGCGTCGGCGCCTATTCGGCGGCGGTGCTGTTCTTTCACTTCAAGCTCGGCGTGTGGTGGGGCATCCTGGCCGGGATCGGCGTGACCTCGGCCTTCGGCGTGCTGCTCGCCGTGCCGGCCCTGCGGGTCACCGGCCCCTACCTCGCCATGGTGACGCTGGCCTTCGGCACCATCGTGCAGATCTTCATCAACGAGCTGACGCCGCTGACCAACGGCCCCCTCGGCATCACGCTGCCGCCGGCCCGGGTCCTCGACTTCTCGCTCCTCGGCCTCCAGGCGCCCTGGGGGGCGGCCGGGCGCAAGCTCGAATTCTACTACCTCGTCTGCGCGGCACTGCTGGCCACGATCCTGGTCGTCAACCGCGTGGTGCGCTCGCCCTATGGCCGCGCCTTCGAGGCGCTGCGGGACTCGCCGATCGCCTGCGACTGCATGGGCGTCAGCGTCTACCGCTACAAGGTCTACGCCTTCGTGATCTCGGCCGCGCTGGCCGGCCTCGCGGGCGCGCTGTTCGCGTGGTCGGAGCGCTACGTGGCGCCGAACTCCTACGGGTTCGAGCTCACGGTGCTGTTCCTGCTCGCCGTCACGATGGGCGGCCGCAAGTCGCGGGCAGGGCCGATCATCGGCTCGGCGATCATCGTGATGATGCCGAACGTGCTGGCCGATATCGGGCTGGTGCGGATCATGGCGGGCGCCATCGCGCTCGCCGCCCTGGTGGTGGGCGCCCTCGCCTTCCTGCGCCGCCAGGACAACCGGTTCGCCCTGCTGGTGCCGGTCGGTCTCTGCATCGCCTTCTTCCCGGCGACGCTGGCGCTCGAATCCGTCACCGATTACCGCCTGACGGTGTTCGGCCTGATGATCCTGTTCGTGGTGTACTACCTGCCGGACGGGATCGTCGGCTTCCTTCGCGAAAAGATCCCGGCCCTGCGCCCGGCCCACACCGCCGAGGGCAAGAGCCTGCACGCCGAGGGCGCGGCCCTCAGTGCGCAGAGCGGCGGCACGGGCGCCGATCCGCTCCTCTCCGTCGAGCAGGCGCTGATGCAGTTCGGCGGCCTCAAGGCCCTGGCCGGCGTCGACCTGACCGTGCGGCCCGGCACGATCCACGGCCTGATCGGGCCGAACGGCTCGGGCAAGAGCACGATGATGAACGTGCTCACCGGCATCTACCGACCGACCGGCGGCAGCGTCACCCTGGCCCGGGGCCAGGGCACGAAGCGCCTCGACGGGCGCACGCCCTCCGAGATCGCCGCCGCCGGCGTTGCCCGCACCTTCCAGAACGTGCAGCTCTTCCGGGAGATGACCGCGCTGGAGAACGTGCTGGTCGGGCTCCATCACAGTTTCCGCGGCACCCTGTTCGACGCGATCCTCGGCACGCCGCGGCGGCGCCGGGAGGAGCGCGAGCAGCGCGCCCGCGCCATGGCGATCCTCGACTTCGTGGGCCTCGGCGCCCTGGCGCAGGTCGAGGCCCGCAACCTGCCCTACGGCAAGCAGCGCCTCCTGGAGATCGGGCGGGCGCTCGCCCTCGACCCGGTCCTGCTCCTCCTCGACGAGCCCGCCGCGGGCCTCACCGCCCCCGACATCGCGGAACTGACCACGATCATCCGCAAGATCCGCGATGCCGGCATCACGGTGATCCTGATCGAGCACCACATGGACGTGGTCATGGGCTTGTGCGACCGCGTCAGCGTCCTCGATTTCGGCAACAAGATCGCCGAGGGCAGCGCCCGCGAGGTCCAGGCCGACCCGAAGGTCGTCGAGGCCTATCTCGGCAGTCCCGTCGCCGACGAGGAGATGGCCCATGCTTGAGGTCACGGGTCTGTCGGCTGGCTACGGCCAGGTCGAGGTCCTGCACGGCCTCGACTTTCAGGTCCCGAAGGGCCAGGTCGTGGCGCTGATCGGCTCCAACGGGGCCGGCAAGACCACCACGATGCGTGCCCTGTCGGGCATGATCCGCCCGCGGGCCGGCTCGATCCGCCTGAACGGGCGCGAGATCGGCGGCCTCGACAGCCACGACGTCGCCCGCTTCGGCCTCGCGCACTCGCCGGAGGGTCGGCGCGTGTTCCCGACACTCTCGGTCGAGGACAATCTCACCCTCGGCGCCTTCCCGCGGCTGACCGGCGCCCGGCCGAAGGGCGACGTCGCGGCCGACCGCGAGCGGGCCTTCGAGATGTTCCCGCGGCTGAAGGAGCGGCGCACGCAGCTCGCCGGCACGCTGTCGGGCGGCGAGCAGCAGATGCTCGCCATGGGCCGGGCGCTGATGCTGCGGCCCGAGATCCTGCTGCTCGACGAGCCCTCGATGGGACTGGCCCCAAAGCTCGTTGAGGAGGTCTTCCGGATCATCCGGCTGCTCAAGACCGAGCAGGTGACGATGCTGCTCGTCGAGCAGTTCGCCATGGCGGCGCTGGGCGTCGCCGACCACGCCTATGTGCTGGAGAACGGCCGGATCCGCTTCCAGGGGCCGGCGCAGCAGATGCGCGACGATCCGGCCGTGCGCGCGGCGTATCTCGGCGGAAGCCACTGACGCCCGAGCGAGCTCGGCGGCGATCGGCAGGCGCGACGATGAGGGGCAGCTGCGCACCCGCCCGGCATAGTGGGGACGGACGGGTCGAGCGTCCGCTCACGAGCGATCATCGTCCAGCGTAAGGGCGGGCGGCCCGTGCGATCAATCTCAGGCTGCCGGCGGGTTTAGCAGAGCCCGGAGGCGCGCGATCCTGCCATGCACGACCTCGTCCACCACGACTGCGCGAACTTCCGCCTTCAGAGCACGGGCCAAGCTCTACCGGCAAGGCGGAAGGTCCGGAAGGCGGCAGGAACGCGGGTCGGTCGGGAGATGGTTCAAGGCGCGCGTCGGGGGCGCGAGCAGACGTTCGGCGTCGCGCCCACGGCTCACGTCCGACCGATCCCGGAAGAGACGCTTCCAACACCGGTGCCGGTTCAAACAACGCGCCCCGCGCAGACGTCATGTGACGAACCGCACCGCGCTCGAGCTCAGCTTTTCGCATGCCGCAGGCGTCGCTGTTTAGAGCACGGCAGTTTACCGCCGCGCGTGCGCAGCGACCGGCAGCCTCCGCTGAGTCGAAGGTCGACGCCAGATCCCGAAGGAGTTCGCGATGTCCCTGACCTTGTACGAGGCGTCGGTCCCCGTGTTCACGCGCAGGCTGACGATTCTCTCGACCCTGCTCGATCGAGCGGAGGCGCACGCCTCCGGGACCGGCGAGGCCCTCGCGTCCTACGTCGAAGCGCGGCTCGCGCCCGATATGCTGACTCTGGCCGGCCAGGTGCAGCGCGCATCCGACACCGCGAAGTTCGCCGGAGCGCGGCTCACCGCGTCGGAGGCCCCCTCCTTCGCGGACGAGGAGACGACGTTCGAACAGTTGCGGGAGCGCTGCGCGAAGACCGTCGCCTACCTCGGCACCCTCGCACCGTTGGCCTTCGAGGGCAGCGCGACGCGGGCGATCACCTTCGGCGGCGGCGCCTTCAGGCAGACATTGACCGCCGACCGCTACGTCCTTCAGTTCGCGCTGCCGAACTTCTTCTTCCACGTCACCACGGCCTACGACATCCTGCGGCACAAGGGTGTTCCGGTCGGCAAGCGGGACTACCTCGGTCCCTTCGACGGGACCTCCGCCTGACGCGTCGGGGACCTGTTCGGCCGGCCCCGGGTCGTGACGAGCCCACGGCAGGCGCGGGCAAGTCGGTCAACCTGGCGTGAGACGGGCGCCCACCCTGAATCGCCGGGCCGGTCACGCGTGCGCGACGCGTCGCCTTGCCGGCCGAGCCTCGGAACTCGGCGGCAAGGCCTGCGCTCACGCCGTGCCGCGGCCCCCGCTGGAACCGAAACTCGTGGAGCGCCATTAAGGTGAGGCCTAACGGGGTCTCGGACGCGTATTGCTGTATAGCTATGTTTGTATTCGCTCTTGTTTTCGGTGCTTTGGCAGTGCTGGGTGCCGCGATCGGCATAGGCCATGTCGGCCATCCGATCGGCGGACAATCTGTCGAGAGCTATGGATGGGGCCTGTTTATCAACGGCGCAGCCCTCGCCGCCTTCTTCGCCTTGCGCGCTGCTCTTGCACGATCGGACCGTAAGACCAACCGGAAGCCCCGGCCTGCGCGCGCCGTCGCGCCGGCTCAGGCGGCCTGCGCCATTGCCGAGGCGCGAACGCCGGCTGCGCCCGAGACCAGGGTCGATCTCGGAAGAAGGCGGCCCGCAAGCCTCGCCTCCGACCCGCCTCAGGCAACCGTCGTGTTGCCGGACGACCCTGAGGCGATCCTGGACGTACTCATTGAGCGTGTTGGCATGGCCGGGGTGGATCTGATGTTGCGCAATCGCGCGCGGTTCGCCGACGCTGCGGAATGAACCGAGCCCGACGAACGGTCCCGGCGTTCACGACACGCCCGGCCCGCGCCGTCTGCTGTTATCGGCGTCGGGGGACAGGCCGACTGGGTTTCGATCCCGGCGAGGCCAACTCTGGACCGCGAGGATATCGGCCAGTCATCCCGTGAAAATGAGCGCCCGCTCAACGCGTGCGGCGCATTCAGCCATGCCCGTGAGCGCGCGGGGCCGCAACGACCCGAAGAGTTGGGTGTCCTTAATCTACGATCTGCGATGCGCGTGATCAACACTACACTGCCGAAAAACAAATCAGTGTAAACTTCATAAATGCAGTCGCAAGATCTCAACGCCTTTGGTCGCCGGAAATCGATCGGTCTATATTCAGCTTCCGATAGCCACACTTGTCGATGCCGGCAGACCCTCGAGAATGATCTTGTCGTTCGCGGCTGTTAACGTACGGCTATAATTCCATATGGTTATGAGTCTCCTCTCAGCGATCTGATAAGTCGATAACAGTAATCTGATGGAAGCCTCGCACGCTCCTGACAGGACATTCGAGCCTGTGTCAGAGAAAGGCAGCGGGCTTCTTTTCTCCTGAGCGCCAACCGATCCCCGCTGGGGCGCATGTGACAAGCTTCAGGCGATCCTGCGCCGGAGCGACATCACGTCGGTGTTCAGCCCCGACCCCGGCCACGCGGATGCCGAGCTGAACGGCTTTGACGGTGAGGCTCTGGATCGAAGGCTGTTTGCCTTCGGTATCGGCTTTTCCGCATCCGGATCTCAAGATGAGACCGGACCGATCCAGGCGCCGAGGCTGCTCAGTTGCCGAGAGCCGATCTTGGTCTCTTGGGGTTGGGGTCGGGCGCGGCACCGCAAAGCGCCAGTTCGATCGGTGACTCTGGCGGCAAGACATCACAGAAATCGTAGAAGAGGCGCCGCACCCGAATACGCACGAGCGCCTCGCCCAAGAGTTCCGTCCCGGTCCTGGGGCGCCTAGGAGTAAGGCGTCTTGTTTTGGTGAAAGCGCATATAAAGCAACAGCATAGCAAGCGACGTCGCGTTAATGCACAACGCCCAGCCGTAGCTTGTCAGGTGATGCGCGCCGATTGAAGTCCCAACAGTGCCTGCGCCGATCAGCGATCCGAGCACGGCAAGCCCTGTGAAGAGGCATGCGAATGCTAGCATAACCACCTCCCTACCGTGGATCAAAACCGGACTCAGTCGCGCTGAGCTCTTGGTGATCCGCGATCATTCTAGACACCGGCTACGCTTAGTTACAATAGGGCTCACGCGATCTTGGGCAGCCACCTGCCGACCGGCGCGCGCTTCATTGAGAGAGCGTATCGGCGGCCGCAGCGTGCACGCTTCGAACCATGACGGCTCTGCGAGCGGGTGGGCTTGCAGCGCAACGGCTTGGGCCGTCCGCTGATAACAGTCTGGCTTCACGTTCGAATCCCTTCGGCGCCGCCGGGCGCTCCACTTCGCAGAAGAGATGACGTCCGTCGGTCTCTACCCATTCAGCGGGACAAAGAAGCAGATGACGTAGTTGTGATAGCGGCAGAGGTGATAGCGGGCGTCGAGGCTGGGGCGGGCGCGATCCTTCGGAACAAAGAGTCCCTGCGCCCGGTAGCCACCTTCGACGAGTTCGACGTCATCCACGGGGGCGCAGTCCTTATCGGAGCAACACTCGAGCGGGTACCAGGAATGGGCCGGGTGATTGAGCGACAAGGTGGTGATGATTGCCAATCCAAGCATCGGCTCCTCCGATTTCGAACCTCGTGATGCCGCTTGACCCAACGGCAGACCGAAGATGCGCGAATCGCCATTCGCCCGCCATCCGCGCCGTCGCTCGCTTTCGTCTCGGCATCACGAGTCCCTGAACGGATTGCGGGATCATGCCGGCACGCTTCTGGCCGTCATGGCGAAGGCTCGGCGAGGCGACGGCGGTCTGCGCACAGGCGGATTCCACCGCGGTCACGGGCGCGGACCGTCCGTCGCGGTGAGCCGGTGGGCTGAACTCCGACGGAGCCCCTGAACGCGCGACCGACGCTTTGCAGTTTCCGGCTTGCCACCGGTGCGCGAGCGGCTAAGCTTATCCACAATTCGACTACGGGTTGGCGCCGATGATCAGAATTCTGGCGATGCCGGACGGTACCTGGACTGTCTACCGCGGCGGCGTCGCCATCATCATCGGCCTAAGCCGCCTGCAGGCAGAGCGGTATGGAGCGAGCATCAGGCGCGAATCGGCCGCGTCGACAGCAGGATTATGAATGCAGCTTTCGAATCAGAATGTGCAGAATTTAATTTCTGATTTCTTCAGATCGGCGTAGTCTCCCGCCATCTTTGCTGATGGGGAGCGAGTCCGATGCCCGCAGACGGCCCGCCCATGCTGATCCTATGGATACGAGGTCTTTTCGGTCAGAGACGGCAGCGGATCGCTCATCTCCCCCACGCCCAGGATGCCGTGAGAGCCCTGCGCACCGTTGGGACCACGGTGACGCCGTGCGGCGATGAATTTCAGCACTGGCAGCTCGGCGATTTCGTGATGACGGATGACGACCTGATCCGATTCGCCGTGAGCAGAGGGCTGATCGCCAGCGACTAGGCGACAGGAGTCTGCCCTTCGCGTGGAGGGAGTTCGCTATGAGCGCACCTGTCTATCCAGTGTACCCAGATCTGTACACCAGCTCGGCAAGTAATGCGGCCGCAAACCGGCCGGAGCATCGTCGCGGTCAGGGCGTCGACACCCTGGACCAGCTCGCCAGCCCGGTCCTGCTCGGCATCGCGGTCGTGGGCTCGGCTGTTGCCTGTCTGCTGATCCTGCTCGTGAACGGCTAGGTCGCGGACTCATTAAGCTCGCAGCCAGACTCGCAGGGCTGCGAGCTTGA
>CAXDNE010000156.1:0-17307 GCA_963990595.1 uncultured Methylobacterium sp. | reverse complement strand
CCCACCCCCACATCCCTATACGACCCCCGCCCCCCGCCCCATCCCGCCGCCCCCGGTCCGGGACGAGCCCGAGCCGGGCCCGGCGGCCACCGCGCCGGCCACGGCGCCGGAGGCGCCCATTCCCGCGGCGCGGGCCCCCGAGCCCGACGACGATCTCGACGAGGAACTCGCGGCCCTCAGGGCCGACAGGAACTGGAGTACGGGCGATGAGTGAGACCCTCCGGGACGACGAGCGGCTTCGCCGCGCCGAGCGCGCGGCGAAGCCGGCTGCCGAGCGGCAGCTCATCATGAAGAACCTCTTCGTGGGGCACGACCGCTTCGAGACCGCGACCGAGGCGGTCGCGCGCTTCCACAGGCCCGTGAAGGACGGCCTGCCGGACACCGGGTCCTTGTTCGTGCTCGCCGGCGATCCGCGGACGGGCAAGAGCTATGCCCTGAAGCGATATGCCCGCGGGTTCCCGGCCGACCTGACCGGCTCCGAGGGAATCGTGCGGCGGGTGGCGTACGTCGACCTTCCGGTCGGCTGCAACAAGGCCGGCTTCGTGACCGCCCTCGCGGGAGTGCTGAACGCCGGCGACGTCACCCGAATGAAGGTCGACTCACTTTTCGGCAACGTGCTGAACGCCCTGGTCAAGCAGAAGGTCGAGCTGGTCCTCCTCGACGAGGTTCAGGAAGCCTTCACCACCGCACGACCAGGCGCCCTGAAGGACTGCCTGGGACTCGTCCGCAAGATCCTCAACCTCGGGACGCTCAACGTCGCCGCCGCAGGGCTCGTCGAGACCTACGGGATCATGGCGGCGGACAAGCAGCTGGAGGGGCGGGGCGGCCTGCCGCACCACGTCATGCTGCCCTACTCCTGGGACAGCAAGGAGGAGCGCGCCCTCTTCCGCCTGCTCTGCGCCGAGATCGACGGCCGGCTGCCCTTCGCGGCGAAGTCGGGCCTCGGCTCGCAGTGGTTCGCCTCGCGGCTCTACTGGGTGACCGACGGCATCATCGGCCGGCTGAAGGACTTCATCTTCGCGGCCGGGTGCCGGGCGCTCAACGACGGCGCCGAGCGGGTCGAGGTCGGACATTTCGCCGATGCCTGGGACCTCATCAGGCCGGTCGGGATGACCTTCAACCCGTTCCGCGACGACATCGACCATGCCCCGGCCCGCGTGACGCAGGTCCCCAAGTCGACGCTCCAGCCGAAGGATCCGGCGCAGGGCGCCTTCGTCAAGTGAGGTGGCCGGCATGAGGACCTTCACCGACCTGCACGGACGCTTCGAGCCTCCGCTCCCCGATTGGGGGCCGCCCCATCCGGGCGAGCCCGCCCACGGCTACGTCGTACGCCTCGGAGCCATGAGCGGGATCGGCAGCGTCGCCGTCCTGCTGAACTCGCACGGGCTGAACGGGCGGGACATCCAGCCCGCCGAGTGCCTGGAGTTCGCGCTGTCCTTCCCGATCACGGGAAAGGAACACCTGATCCATGCCACCCCCGTGGTCACCCCGACCTCGGTCGTGATCATGGGCCAGGAAGTCCGGCGGCGGCACTGGCAGATCGGCCTGCGCCGTTTCTGTCCGGCCTGCCTCGCCGAGAGCCCGCATCACCGGGCCTGGTGGGACCTGCCGGCGTTCGCGCGCTGCCCGGACCACGATATCGACATCGTCGACCGCGACGCCTCGGGCCACCCCGTCCCATGGTGGTCGGCGTCGTTCACGCACGCCCCGACCGGCTCGCCGCTGCCGCGACACGGCGTGCCGCGGCGCACGGTCCCGCGGCCGTCCCTGGAGGGCTACATCCTCGCCCGGCTGGGCGCCGCCGGGCCCCCGGCGGTCCCATTGCTCGATGACCTTCCCACTCTGGGCGACGTGCTCGACGCCGTGGAGCTCGTCGGCCGGGTCGCCCTCGGCGGAACCCTGCGGACGCGCCCGGTCGTCGGCGTGACCAAGGGTTTCGACCTGCCCGCCGTGAACCGGGCCGGGTACGACGTGCTGCGCAAGGGGGAGGACGGGCTCGTCATGCTGCTCCACGCGGTCGCAGCCGCGCGCGCGGCCTTCAAGGACGGGCGCGGCAAGCGCGCGAGCTTCGGCTGGCTCGGCTCGGCCCTGAACGCGGAGAAGGGCTCGCACATCGGGATCCTCGCCGGTTGCATGCGGCGGGTGGCGATCGAGCGGGGCGACTTCTCGCCGTCGACCTGCGAGGCTTGGTACGCCGGCGAGGCGGGCTGGCTGCCGGTCCCGACCCTGGCGGCCGAGCTCGGCCTCACGGAGGAGCGCCTGCGGCGCCTGTCCGAGGCGCTCGGCATCCACGAGCGGCAGTTCGGCATCGCGCGTGCGCGGTACCGCTCCTTCAGCCCGGAGCAGGCGGAGTCGGTCAGGCGAACGTTGGCCTCATGCCTCGACCGGGACGGGGCCGCCGACGCGCTGGGGCTCCCGCGCGACACGTTCGACGCCCTCGTCTGCGCCGGCGTCATCGCCCGCTTCGTCAGGATCGGCACGGGCCGCGACCGCGACCGGTTCCGGCCCGAGGACGTGGCCACGCTCGCAGCGCGCCTGCTGCACAAGGTCGAGCCCGCGACCGACGTGCCGGACGGCCACCTGCGGCTGGCCGACCTCAGGCGGACCTGCAAGACCAACCCGGCGCGGTCGGTCGAGGCGATCCTGAAAGGGTATGCGGTCCCGCGGGGAAGGCTCGGACCGACCGTCGGCGACCTCCTGGTCCCCGACCCGCGCCGGGACCGCGGGGGCGGCATGCGGGCCGCGCGCGCGGCCTTGCGGACGCTCCCAGGCCTCAGCCGCTACCAGGCCGCCACGGTGCTCGGATGCAGGGTCGAGACGGTCGACGGCCTGATCGACGGAGGTCACCTGCGGGTGTGCTCCGGGGGGCGCGGCTGGCGCCGGATCGACGAGGTCTCCCTCGACGGGTTCCGCAGGATCTGGGCCCCCGCGGACATCTACGCCGACATCGCCGGGGCGGCGCGGTCGGGTCACGAGGCCGGTGCCGCGCTGGAAAAGCTCGGCGTCGAGACGCTGCGGGTCGCCCAGAAGGACGGAACCGTCACGCACCTGGTCAACCGTGCCGGCGCGCGCTCGATATTGGCGCTGGCCTGCGACCCCGACGACCCGGCGGGCGGCGGCGTGCTCGCGTTCCAGGCCGCGCTGCTCCGCGCGCTCGGGCGGCGGGGAACGTTCAAGCTCGTCGGGCGAAGCCGCGGCCTGACGCTGTCCAGCGCCTCCGGCGACCTCACGATCCGGATCGAGGTCCAACCCGAGCGGGAGGCGGTGGAGGTCGTCCTGACCCGCGGGGGCCGCCCGCCTCGGGAGGTGGCGATCCAGGCCGCGCTCGGCGGACGCCTGCGTTGGCGCGAGGTGGCCGGACGGCTGGAGGTTGCCGACACCGTCTCGGCGTCCGAGCTCTCGGCGCCGCGCGCCTGGCCGGACCTGATTGCCCGTACGGTCGCCAGCACCGAGCTGCTGCGCGCGACCTTCCCGCAGATCCGGGGAGCCACCGCGCCCGGTGGCGTCAAGGCGGCGCGGCCGGCCTTCCCGGTGACGGATCGATCCGAACGGCCCGCGACGTGAAGCTGCCGTTCGGTCGCCCGGTGGTGTCCCGGTCCAAGCCTTCAGGCACCTGCCCCTCGCTCGGGCCCCCCGGCCCGACCGCTCCCAGAGGTTCCGGTGAGGCTGCCACCGGACCTGCGTAGAACGGCTTGAACCGGACGTGGTCGGCCAGCGCCGCGGGACGGTAGGGCGCGACCCCGTCGCACTGGACCACGGACGCGAGCCGGTAGCGCTCGTCGACGCTCGGGTGCACCGTGGCGTCGTGCCTGATCTCCCGGTCCTTGGCTTCCCAGGTCTTGCCCTCCGCCCAGCGTCGTACCCAACCCGGCACCCACGAGGCCGAGACGCGCGCCGCGATGGCGTCCCGCATGCCGGCCACCTCGCAGTGCTGCACGCCCGCGGCGGATGGGTGCAGGCGCAGCCGCGGGATCCGCATCACCTCGACCGGGTGGCGCGGATCGGCGACGGGCGGCATCCCGTCCACCTTGAGGCCGTCCGGGACGCCGACGGCCTGCTCCAGCATCCACCGGAGCGCGATGTCGGACAGGCGGGATTCGGTCTCCTCGTAGCTGCCGCCGATGTCGGAGTGGTTGCCGGCGAACCAGAACTGCCGGAACTGGTCGGGCGCGCCGGGCGCCCGCGGCGGTCGGACCTCGGTCGGGCCCCACTTCACGCGGTCGAAGTCCTTGCGCCTCTCGTCGATGGCGATTGCCGCGCGGGCGTAGCCGACCTGGGCGCTGAGGAGGCGGTCGAAGTTCTCGCCCTTCCACTCCGCCACGTGGCTCTTCGACCTTCCCGGCCCGGGCCAGTCCACGATGGTCTTGGTCTTCGCCGCGGCGACGCGGCGCCGTACCGCCCCTGCGACCGCAACGGAAGCGGCCACGAGGATGCCCGCGGTGATCAGGTCCGCTTTCCAGAAGGGGCCGTCGAAGAGGTAGGAGATGCCCCCGACCAGGGCGGAGGTCACGGCGATGGCGATGCCGAGCGGGATGACGACCGCGGCCGCCAGGCCGGCCTTGATCAGGGTGCGCTTCGGGCCGGCGACGCCGAGCGCGGCGACCGTGTCAAAGGTCCCGACGAAGTAGGGCTCGACGTTGGACTTGCCGCCGCCCTCGGGATGGTCCGAGCCGTACCGCGCCCGGAACCGGCGGGCGAGCTCATGCCGCTCCGCGTCGAAGTCCGCGCGCGGGTGGCCGGCACCGTGCTCCAGCACCGTCTCGACCGCCTCGCGCGCGATGTCCCGCGTCATCTTGCGGAAGCGCAGCAGAGCGCCGCCGGCACCCGTGGCGGGCACCCCGCAGTACATCAGGAGGTTCGCCACGCAGCGGACCGTGTAGGCCCCCCGGCTGAAGCCGATCAGGTAGATGCGGTCGCCCGGCTCATAGTGGTCGACGATGAAGCGATAGCAGTCCGCGATATTCGTGGTGATGCCGCGCCCCGAGAGGGAGGCCGCCATCTTCTGCACGAACCGCACGGGCGCCGTCAGCGCCGTGGCGCCGATGTCCGTGCCCAGCCCCGGGTCGTAGAAGGCGACCTGCTCCGCCGGGTCGATGCCGCTCTCGGGCCCGACCTTGCAAACGCGGTACATCTTGTAGACGTTGCTGATCCGCTGCTCGGGGCGGACGCCGCCGTCCTGCCCGGTGCCGTCGGAGAAGACCACGATATTCTTGGGCATCCGCCTGCCTCTGGAACGCGGGGGCCCGGGATGGGCGACAGCCGCCTTTGCGTCCCTGGCAGCGATGCCGCCCGGGATGGGGTTTCAGATTTCCGCCCGCGCTTGCGCCTGCCTCAGACGACCGGGCACGGGGTGTACGGCTCGACCTCGTCGAGGAGGAGGTTCCGGTGGATCTCGCGCCCGGCGCCCTCGACGAGGACCCGGGCCATGGCCGGCAGCTCCGCCTTCGCGCGCAGGTAGTCGTCCAGCGCGATGGGGTTGGTGCTCTCCGGCGCGTCGATGCGCGTCAGCCGGTCACGGCCGATGAGCAGGCCCGCCTGCCCGATGGCGTTGTGCGACTGCGCCTTCATGGCCGCCTGGATGACGCCGCGCCACTGGATCATGCCGCCGGAGGTCTTGTTCGCGTCGACCTTGAACGCGGTCTCCCCGCAGCCGAGGCTGAGCACCTGGATCTGGCCGCGGTCGATGTCGAAGCAGGCGAGCGCGTCGACCACCGCGTTCATCGTCGGGTTGTTCGACCACAGGCCGCCGTCGACCATCACGTAGCCGTTGTTCGCCAGCGCCTCGAAGTAGGTCGGGGCGGCCGCAGTGCTCAGGGCGACCCTGACCATGCGCTCGGATCGGTCCTTCCTGTAGGCGGGGTGGTGGGGCGTCTTGAAGACGAACGGCTCGCCGTGGAACCCCTCGAAGGCGGGGATGCAGAGCCGGGTCCGGGCCTCGCCGAAGGTGGTCTCCCCGAAGATCCGCAGCAGCTCGTCTTCGAGCGGCTTGCGCTCGTAGACGTAGCGGTAGCGCTGGCGCACGAACCGGGTGAGGCGCTCGATCCGCGACGGGGGCGGGAAGATGTTGCCGCCGCGCTCGACGTAGACGTCGCGGATCTCGCGCGCCGTCAGGCCGTGGGCGAGCGCGAGCGCGATGATGACGCCGGTCGAGGTCCCGGCGATCATGTCGAAGTGCCGGGCGATCGAGCGCCCTTCGAGGAATCGGCCCTCAAGCTCGGCGAGCACCGCGGCCGGGAGGATGCCGCAGATGCCGCCCCCGTCGACGGAGAGGATACGGAAAGGCCGGTCCTTGGGCCACGGGAGGGGCTGTCTGCGGTCCTGCTGGGTGCCGTCGGAGCGGCGCGGGGGAACGTAGCTCATCGTCCGGCTTCCTTGGCGGCGGGGGGTTCGGCGTGCCGGCCGCCCCCGGACCACCGTCCGGTCGCGCGCCAGCCTTCGTAGCAACCGAGCCAGTCGAGGGCCCAGGGAATGGTCGTCTCGGCGATCAGGCGGAACGGGGTCCACTCGCCGATCTCGTGGTCGAACAGGCACAGGACCGGGTCGCCGGCCCGGTCGACGTAGACGTGCGGCAGCGGGCCCTCGCCGTCCCCGGGGCGGCGCCGGAGGGCCGGCGAGATCACCCGGACCTCGGGCTGCTGCCGCAGGGGGGCGATCCGCTCGATGACGAGGGGGACCCGGTACGAGACCCGCACCTCGTAGGCGAGCATGAAGGGCTTGAGCGTGCCGAGCCAGGTCGCCGCCCGCTCGGAGCGCTCGACGAGCCGGAACGAGGGCCATGACGCCCGGATGGCCCGGTCCTGGTCGGCGATGGAGGGGAAGACGCTCACCACCGGCGCCCCCCGCGGAAGGTGTGGGCGCTCGCCCGGGCCGGTGCCGCGGCGGCCGCGCCGCCGACGCCGACCAGCGCCGGGCGGCTCGGGACGTAGAGGCCGCCCCGCGGCGTGTAGGCGTGGAGCCCGGACTGGACCGCCCGGCCGGTCCGGTCGTTGAAGCGGCGGACCGAGGTCGAGACCACGTGGCCGCCGAAGCGCTCCCGCAGCCACTCCTGGA
Organism: uncultured Methylobacterium sp.; assembly: GCA_963990595.1. Lineage (GTDB taxonomy): Bacteria > Pseudomonadota > Alphaproteobacteria > Rhizobiales > Beijerinckiaceae > Methylobacterium. The sequence continues at coordinate 10,257 of CAXDNE010000156.1, read as the reverse complement.
TGTCCTCCAGGCTCGAACCGTGCTGCTTGATCCACGCCAGGCCGTCGGCGAGGTCCGTGAGCTTGGCGGCGTACTCGTCCTGCTGGGCGAGGTTCTCCGGCCAGCGGTCGGTGAAGCAATCCTCCGCGTGGACGGGGTTGACGACCCTGATGGGCTCGCGGCGGGCGCTGGCCGCGCGCAGGGCGCTCGCCACCGTGCGGGCGAGGCGGATCACCATGTCGGCGAGCGGCAGGCCCGGCTGCGAGGCCTGCCCTGCGAAGCAGGAGAGCATCACCGAGGGCGGGATGCGCCCCGTGGCTCCGGCGTAGGCCACGTTGCGGTGGCGCTTTAGAAGCTGCAGGGCGACGGTCGCCACCGCCTTCACGATGATGGGCACCTGGTCGAGGATCTCGTCGACCTCGGCGTCCGCCCGCACCTCCATGCCGTAGGCCTCGTGCAGCCGCTTGTTGAAGGCGGCCGCGAACCGGCGCTCCAGCGGCGTGCGCGCCCGGTACCACTCGGCGAAGCCATAGGCGTTCATCGGCACGTGGAAGTGCTCGGACGCGGGCTTGTCCGGGTGGGCGTGGAAGATGTGGCTGACCCGCTCCGCGCCGTGTCCCAGGCGCACCGCCGGGGTCACGTCGACGTGCATCCGGTCGGCGTAGCGGACGGTCACGCACCGGGTCTGGCGCTCGACCTTTTGACCGGTCGGATATCCTTCCAGCGAGCGGTACAGCAGGTCGAGAACAGCGTCCGGCCCGGAATGCGGATCGAGATCCAGCGCCGCGACGATGTCGAGATCGTACTCGTCGTCCGTGCCGCGCGTCGACGTCGTCGCGTCGATGGCCATGCTGCCCTGCGGGTAGAAGCGCAGGATGCGCCCGTTCAGCGGGCTGCCGGGGCGTTCCGCGAAGTCGCGGATGGCCTCGTAGCGGCCGCCCGCCTTCGCGTGCAGGCCGGGCGGCAGCTGCACCGAGATGGCAATGTCGGCCATGACCGCGTCGAGCGCGCTGGCGAAGGGGTCGAGGTCGGGCGGGTGTCGAAAGTGGTTCATGGGGTCGCTCCTTGGCTGGACGCTCGTCGAGGTTGAAAACCCCTGCGTCCGTGGCATCCTGCCGAGCTATGCCGGCCAAGCTCGCGTCTCAGAATTTGGCCGGCGCGGATTCTGAAAATCGCGTGCAGGGGGCATAGGGGATGTCGGTCGGACCTTTGGCCGGGCGACCGGCTGCGGAGGCGAGCCGGGGGCGAACGGGTGGGCGATGACCTCAGCCCGGAGGAATTCGGGGCGGCCTACCGCGACCTGTCGCGCGACGACCGCAAGAAACTGGTCGTCATCGCGAAGCGGTTGTGCGGGGGTACCACGCTCAACCCGGGCGACCTCTTGAACGAGGCGATCTGCCGGACCCTGCTCGGCACGAGGCAGTGCGGCCGGGAGCTGAACGTCGTCGCCTACCTCGTGGGCGTGATGCGCAGCCTCGTCTCGCACGAGCGGGAGAAGCAGAAGCGGTCGGTCACGACCGACGACGCTGAGGAGGTCGACGCCTACATGCGCGCCCGGCTCGGCGAGAAGCCGAGGGCCGGGAGCGCCGAGGACGCCATCATCGACGCCCAGGAGATGGCGAGGATCATCGATGAGGTGTTCGAGATGTTCCGGGACCAGCCGGAGGAGCTCGCGGTGCTCGAAGCCCTCAGGGATGAGCTGGCGGGCAAGGCGCTGCGGGAGCGCACCGGGCTGGACCAGGGCGATCTCGACTACGCGAAGAAGCGCATCAGGAAGGCGCTCTCCCTCCGCTTCCCGAAAGGATGGAGATCATGAACCGAGAGACGACCAAAGACGAAAAATTCCTGGACGCCCTGGATGACCTTTACATCGAGGGTATCCTGGCGGCCTCTCCCGAGGAGCTTAAGGCGGAGCTGCTCGCCCTCGGGGAGGACCCGGACGCCCTCGCCGCCGTCGCGGATGCCGCCTTCGCGCGGGCCCATGCGGCGTGCGCCGCCGACACCTGCGCCGCTCCCACCTCTGCCGCACCGGCCGCCGACCCGGTCCGAACGGTCGTGTCGGCGGCCGAAGGCGGGAGCGACCCCTTCGCCGTGCAGGAAGACGGCGGATTGCGCGGCGTGGCGCGCAGCTTCGGCTGCAACCTGAATTTCCTCGGGCGGCTCAAGGACCGGCTCATCCGCGTCGAGGATCTGAGCGCCGGGTTCCTGGCACGGCTGGCCGCGGCGCTCGGGACCGGTGCGGACGAGCTTGCCCGCTTCCTCGCGGGGCCCGCGCGCGTGCCCGTGGCCGCGCGGTTCAAGTCGGACGTCAAGCCGGAGGCCGTCGAGAAGCAATCGCTGGCCGAGGCCATCGAGAGCTCCGGGCTGAGCGACGAGCAGAAGCGGCACCTGGCATCGCTTTAGGAAGGGCATCGCCGCCGTGGACGCGTTCGAGGTTGTCAGGTCGCGGGCGGCGCAGGTCCACGCGGCGGCTGTCGAGGGCGGCGCTAATCCGCTCCGCCCCCTGGATCTCGTGGTCGCGGCCATCGATGCCCACGAGATCGATCTCAGCTGGCTGCGTCCCGGCGATGCCTACCTCCGCGGCGGGCGCGGCCTCTACGATCCGACCCTCCCGGCCATCGCCTGCGAGGACCGCGGGGACGCGACGGCCAACGCGTTGCTCGCGGGGCACGAGCTGGGACACGCCGTCCTGCACGATCCCGACGACGTCATCGTCGACGGCGACATCGACCCGAGCCGCGCGGTGGAGGCCACCGCCACGGGCGTGGAGAAGGTCGAGGGCTACGGCCGGCGCGAGCGCCGGGAGCTGCAGGCCGACCTGTTCGCCCGCGAGTTGGTCCTGCCGCGGGGCCTGGCACGACGCCTCTTCCTGGAGGATGGGCACGGTGCCGCCGACATCGTCCGCCTCACCGGGCTGCCCGACGCCCTCGTCGCCCAGCAGTTGGCCGATTGCCTGCTGCTGCCGGAGCACCTGCCACGGGCCGAGCCGGATGCCGGGGCCAGGCCTCCGCTCGACGACAGCCAGCGGGCTGCCGCCTTCCATGAGGGCACCCCGTACCTGCTGCAGGCTGGACCGGGGACGGGGAAGACGCGCACGCTGGTCAGCCGCATCGAATGGCTCCTCGACCGGGGGGCGGCGGCATCCGAGATCCTCGTCCTCACCTTCTCGAACAAGGCGGCCGGCGAGCTCGTCGAGCGGTTGACCGCCCGCCTGCCCGAGGCGGCCGCCGCGGCCTGGATCGGCACGTTCCACGGCTTCGGCCTCGACGTCCTGAGGCAGTTCCACGACCGCGAGGCCCTGCCCGACGATCCGCGGCTCGTGGACAAGGCCGATGCGGTCGGCATGCTCGAAGATCTCGTCCCGCGGCTGCCGCTCCGTCATTTCCGGAACCTGCACGACCCCACTCTCGACCTGAGCGACATCCTCTCCGCGGTGTCCCGGGCGAAGGACGAGCTCACCCTTCCCGACGACTACATGGCCCTTGCCGAGCGGATGGCGGAGCGGGCCGGCGACGATGGGGAGGAGCGGCTGCGCGCCGAGAAGGCCATCGAGGTCGCTGCTGTCTATCGCGTCTACGACGCCGAGATGCGGCGGCTCGGCCGGCTCGACTTCGGCGATCTCGTCATGCGGCCGACGCTCCTGCTGGAGCGGGACCACGGCGCCCTGGACATCCTGCGCGCCAAGCACCGCCACATACTCGTCGACGAGTACCAGGACGTGAACCGGGCGAGCGTCAGGCTGCTCAAGGCGCTGGCGGGCGGGGGCGAGCGGCTCTGGGTCGTCGGGGACTCCCGCCAATCCATATACCGGTTCCGCGGCGCCTCGTCGGCCAACATGACGGGTTTCGGGGCCGATTTTCCCGGTGCCCGTATCGGGCGCCTGACGGTGAACTACCGTTCGTCGGCGGAGGTCGTCGCGACGTTCTCGGCCTTCGCGACCGGCATGGCGGCCTCGCGCGGCGTCCTGCCGCTCGACCTCACCGCCCACGCGGGGCCCTCGCACGCGCACCCCGAGACGCGCAAGGTCGAACGCCCCGAGGACGAGGCCGCCGCGATCGCCGCCCGCATCCTCGAACTGCGCCAGGTCCACGGCGTGGACTTCCGGGACCAGGCCGTCCTGTGCCGAGGCAACGCCCGCCTGGCCGCGGTCGCGGCGGCGCTCGAACGGCGCGACGTTCCTGTGCTGTTTCTCGGCACCCTGTTCGAGCGGAACGAGATCCGCGACCTGCTCGCCGTCCTGGCGTTGCTGGTCGATCCCAAGGCCGGCACCCTGGCCCGGGTCGCGCGCATGCCGCGGTACGCGATGCCGCTCGAAGATGTCGGCCGCCTCCAGCGCGTCCTCGCGCGGTGCGAGGAGCCGATGGCATGGGCGACGGAATCGGCGGTCCCGCTCGGCGCCCCGGCGGCGACGGCGCTGGCGAACCTCCGCGCCGACCTTCAGGGCCTGGGCGCGGCCAGCCACCCCTGGGAGGCGCTCTGCCGCCTGCTGTTCGACCGCCGGTACCTGCTGCCCGATCTCCGCCCGCCGCTCCGGACCCGGGACCGGATGCGGATGGTGGCCCTCTGGCAGTTCCTCGCGTTCTGCCGCGAGCTGCCGCCGGGCCAGGGGCTCCCGATCCAGCGCCTGCTGGACCGCACGAGGCGGTTGGTCCTCCTGTCCGAGGAGCGGGATCTCCGCCAGATGCCTGCGGCCGCGGCCGCGATGGACGGGGTCAGCCTGATGACCGTCCACGCCAGCAAGGGCCTGGAGTTCGAGGCCGTGCACATCCCCGGCATGGTCGGCCAGGGATTTCCGAGCGGCGGCCGGACCCCGCGCTGCCCGCCCCCGGACGGGCTCGTCGCCGGCGCCGAGGGTCTGTCGGGCTTGGACGCGGTCCGGCGCGGTCATGCCGAGGAGGAGGAATGCCTGTTCTTCGTCGCGGCGTCCCGGGCACGGCGTCACCTCACCCTCCTCGCGGCGCGCCGCAAGACGAACGGAAGCGGGCGCCCGCTCTCGCCCTTCCTCGACAAGGTCGCCGAGGTCGTGCGGGACGTGCCCGATCCGCCGCTGCACCTGCGCGAGGCGCCCGAGCCCGACCGTCACCGGATCGGCGTCGCGTGGGAGGGGTCGCCCTCCTTCACCGCCGAGCAGATCTCACTCTACGACCGGTGTCCCCGCCGCTTCTTCTACACGCACGTGCTGGGCGCGGCCGGCGGTCGCCGCTCGACCCCCTTCGTCAGGATGCACGACGTGGTGCACGAGGTACTGCGCTGGCTCAGGGAGGACGCGCGGAATTGGGGCCTCCCGCTTGAGGCGGTGCGGGCGCGCTTCGACGCGGTCTGGTCCGAGAAGGGACCGACCGAGGGATATGCCGACGAGCTCCGACGGATGGGGTTCGAACTGGTGGAGGCGCTCATGCGAACCCGGGAAGGACATGTCCCCGGGCTGCGCGAGCCCGTCACCATCGATCTCGGCGGCCTCGGCCTCGTCGTGTTGCCCGACGAGGTGCGCGGCGATGGGGCGGCCACGGTCTACCGAAGGGTGCGGACCGGCCGACGGAGGAAGGAGGAGGAGGACGACCTCGTCTACGCCGCCTACCTCATGGCTGCCGGCCTGCGCCACGGCGCGGGCGCTAGGGTCGAGGCCATCCACCTGAGCGGGGACGGCGTGATGGACATCCCGTTGACCCCGAGGAAGCGAACGAACCGCGAGCGCAAGCTGCGACTGATCGCGGAGGGCATCCTCGCGTGCGACTTCCCCTCGGAACCTGACGAGAGGGCTTGTCCGCGATGCCCGCATTACGTGACCTGCGGGCCTGTGCCGGCGGGCGTCCTCGCCGCTCACAGCCAGGACAGGGGGTAGCCAACCTCCGCACCGCATCGTGGTGATCCTACGGACGAGGCCTTCATCATCTGCGTCACTGGACATTCGCGAGGCAGAAACGGAAATCGTGAGCTGGGGCATGCGCTTGACCGGGTAAAGGCCGACCGCGCGCCACTTTAGCCTCGATCCGCCGCCACCCAAGCCGCAACCAAGCGCCACCATTCATCCGACACGGTCCCGAACCGCCCGGCAGGAATTTGCTGGGTGAACCGCTACGTCCTGGAAGCGGCGAGCTGCGCGGTCGAAAGCGATGGGGACGGATGCGAGCCCGGGAGAGGGGCATGGATGCGGTGCGAAGCCCAGACCGGGCGGGACAAGCCCACGACGGTTGGAGTTGCCGCATCCCGGCTCATCGCCGTCGAGTGACCTGATCCGCCCCACAAATACCGACGGTAAGCGGCCATCCGGCCGGAACGACGGTGGCCATGGTTGGGTCCGATGCCAAGCCGGCCGGATCGCCTCGCAGTTCATCACGATCGGCGTTCGCGAGCGGCCTTTCCCATCAAGCTTCAAGGGCTTACGACCATATGACCCGACTGATCGCCAACCAAGTCTCAGCTGTGCGCCAGCAAACTCCCGACCTACATGCTTGGATCGGTTTCCCGCGCGTGAATGACGCCGTGTGACCAGGCAAGCATTCTCACGGCCTGCGTTGGGTGCCTTGCGGGCTGGCCGCGTGGGAAGTCGGAACTTTAATGGCGCCGGGGCGCGAAAATCGGATCTTTGTTGGCGCTGAGTCGAATTTCGGTCGCGCGGACTATGCGCTAAGTAACTGATTCTGCTCAATTTCCGGTCGCACCTTATGTGACGCCCTAGAATCTTCCCTTTCACCGACAGCTACTTAGCTGCTTAGCCGATCTGGCGCCCCTGATCTTTCGAGGGGTGGTGTGCCAGGGGTGTGCCAAAGATGCTGGCGGTTTGCGTGGTGTCGGGCGTCTCCACGGCGTCGCACAAGCGAAGAAATTTGACACAGGCCGACCGATTCGCCGCGTGAAGTTGGGATAGCCTTCGACTTAAGATTGATCCGCTGCCCTGATCCGGCCAGTTTGCAACCTGGAGGTCGGCATGGGCAGGGTGTGGGCCGTTTTTGTCGCGGTGCTCCTTCTGGTAGCGCTGCCCTCTGTTGCCAATGCAGGCGATCTCGCCCTGTCCGGCAATGCCCGCTGGGTCGTTCTGGCCAGCCGACCGGACCTCGACACCGCCATCGGCGTCGCGCGCTACCATCGCTGGCAGTTCCCGAGCGTGCGTGTCGTGCGCGCGGCCAACGGCTGGTTCGCGGTCGTCGCCGGGCCGGAGAACGCCACCGATCCGCGCGCCCTGCGCCAGCGCCTCACCCGAGCGGGTGGCCTGCCGAGCGACTTTATCTTCTCGCGCGGTGATAGCTACGTCGAGCAGGTCTGGACGCCGCCGCGCCCACCGGCCGGGCCGAGCGCCAAGTACGACGGAAAACGCGACAGCGTCCTGCGCGTCGGCACCCTGTCGGTCATGCTCAGCAGCGCCAGGGGGAAGGACGGCGACCGCCACCCGGTGGCTGTAGGCCGTGAGGATGGGCAGTCGGCTTTCGCCCTGTCCCTCGATCAGTCCACCCGTGGGACGGACGACGATTCGAACTCCGACTTTGCCGAGGTCGCCGCCGTGCGACTCGACCCGATCTCGCCGCGCCTCAGCGTCGTCGTCTCATCATTCTGGGGCGGCGCCCACTGCTGTACGGTGACGAAGATCGCCACGCAGGACTCGCGGACAGGCCGCTGGTTGGTCGCGGACGGCGAGACCTTGGATAGCGGCGGCTACGCCTTTGAGGATCTCGACGGAGACGGCACCTACGAACTGCTCAACGGCGATAACAGCTTCCTGTACGCCTTCGGCCCCTATGCCTCGTCCAATCCACCCGCCCAGATCCACTGGGTGCGCGCCGGACGGCTGGAGGATGTGACCCGCCACGCCAACTTCGCGGGCTACCAGCGCCAGCGGCTCGCGGGGATGGAGCACGCGGCAAGCCTCGACCCCGAGCGGTGGCATGACAACAACTTTCTTGGCGGCTGGGTCGCGCAGAGCATCCTCGTCGGACGCGGTGAGGCCGCGTGGGTGCGCATGCTGCAACTCTACGACCGCAATGCCGAGTGGCCTTACGAGGAATGCACAGTCGCCCTGCCCCTGGCTAAATGCCCGGACGCGCGGAAGCGCAAGACCGACTTCCCGACCGCGTTACGGCATCACCTGAACGAAGCGGGCTATCCGACGCCCTGGCTCGGACCCCTGGCGGTGGCACCGCCAGCAATCACTGTGCCTGCGGGCCCTGCCCGGTACGAGGTCGCCGCTGCGGCCTTCGAGTCCCAGCCGGTGAATGAGCGCATCCGACTCCAGGTGCTGCTGACCGCCACCGGCCATCAGGTCGCCGTGCCAAACGTCGATTTCTCCAAGCGACTGTTTGAGACGGTGTTGCGCTTCCAGTCGCAGAGCGGGCTACCCGTCACCGGGGTGATCGATGAGGGGCAAGCTGCCGCGCTCATGAGTGAGGCGACGCCGCTGCTGCGCACCTGGGGATTTCGTGCCGCGGCGCACCCGTACCGAGGCCACCCGATCTGGGTGCCGTTCGGCCTCGGGCTGCGCGAGGAGCGCACGGGCTCGGGCGTGACCTGGACCGATCCCGCCAAGCGCGCGACGCTTACCTACATCGCCACCTCGAGCGCGCTGGAGGACGGCTATCGCACCGCCCTCGAACGGTTCGCCGGGGACGGCACGCGGGTGAACTACAAGGTACTGCGCCCGGACTTCTTCGCGATATCGGCCTCCGGAACGGACGGGCTGGATTGGTATATGCGCTTCCACCGGGACGGGGCGGGCACGCTCGGCTTCTTCCTGGCCTGGAAGTCCGCCGAGACCGACCTGCACATGGAGCGCGTCGCGGTGCTGGTTTCGGGGTCGCTGGCCGCCAGCATGTCGGGCGCGCCGTTCACGGCGCCAATCGCCGTAGCCCCTCCTCCTCCGGCGGTTGCGGTGGCCGCGCCCTCGCCGCTAGTCGTTCCGACGCCGCCCGCCGTTGCTCCTAAGCAGCCAGATCTCAAGCCGCACACGGCCTCGTCGGGCACCGGCTTCTTCATCAGCCGCGCTGGCCACCTGCTGACGAACGCCCATGTCGTTCAGGACTGCGCAGCTATCGAGGTGAGTGGACCAAACGGGCTTGTAGCGGCCCGGCTCGTGGCTCAGGACCGGACGAACGATCTTGCGCTTCTGAAGGCGGAAATCACCCCGGTGAAGATCGCTGCCCTGCGCACAGGGGTGCGCCTCGGCGAGGCAGTAGCAGTCTTCGGCTACCCGTTGTCGGGCATGCTCTCGACCTCGGGTAACTTCACGCTGGGCAACGTCACCGCTCTGACCGGGCTCGCCGATGACAGCCGCTACTTCCAGATCTCGGCGCCCGTGCAGCCGGGCAACTCGGGTGGCCCGCTCGTGGACGCCTCCGGCAACCTGATCGGTGTAGTGAGCGCGAAGCTGAACGCACTGAAGGTGATGGTGGCCACAAATGGCGATATCCCGCAGAACGTGAACTTCGCGATCAAAGGTTCGCTGGCAGGGGCGTTTCTGGAGAGCAACGGCGTGGCCTATGCGACAGGGGCCGATACCGCCGCGCTGCCCCCGGCTGATCTGGCTGAGCATGCCAAGGGGCTCAGCGTGTTCGTGGCCTGTCGGTAGAAGGCCGCGGGTTAGGTGGACGATAGGCTGACAGCAGCCGCCTCCGGCCCTTCGCCAACGATTTGCGATAGGACACGAACAGCCAGCCAGACGACTAATGGCCGCATGGATCCCGCTCCGTAGCAACAAGGACGTAGCTAGATGGCAGGCTGCTGCCGATAACTACGAGGCATGTGAGCGACTTCTACAAGATGGACCCGCAATGAACTAACAGTATGACTTCGCGCAGGTCAAAAAGCGAGGCTGCATCGGCACGGAGGGAAGCTGCTACATCTACGTTGAACAGCCGTCATTTGCCACCCAACGAGAGAAGATCACCCTCTGCTTGGCCGCGCGCTCGAAGCCGCGCCAAGGCCCATATCCGCCCGGATCAGTTGTCGAAATCTGTAAAAAGTGCGTTGGTCCCCTTGTTTACTCTATACTCAAGAAACTGTTTGAGGGCCTTGTATGATTGTGACACCGACATTTTAGGCGGCACGCCTCTCAAAGGGTCTTGAGTTATCTCGGCGTAAGTATCGCCCCCTAAGTCGTCAGGCACAAATATTGTATCCCAATAGAATTTCCGGTCGCCTCGTGCCTCACTCGCTATAGTGCCCTCAGTTTCGCCAACGAAAATCTGGACAGACATGCCGTCGCAATAGCCTATGACCGCTCTGGCGATCGCCCTCTGACCTGACCGGCTGGCTTTGGACCGGGCTGATTGAGAGGATCAGCCAGGACCG
>CAXDNE010000155.1:0-17320 GCA_963990595.1 uncultured Methylobacterium sp. | reverse complement strand
GCGGGCTCTTGTTCAACCCGCCCCCCCCCCCCCCCCCCCCCGGCGGGGGCCCCCCCGGGGGGGGGGGGCGGGCCCCAGCCCGCCCTTGCACCCGTCCCCGGATCCGTGACACTGGCGCGATGCCGCGCTCGCCCTGGACCGGTCCGCAACCGCTCCTCCTCGCCTCGACCAGCCCGACCCGGCGCCTCCTGCTGGAGAGCGCCGCCCTGCCGGTGGAGGCCGCCTCCCCCGACGTGGACGAGCGCGCCCTGGAGGCGGAGGGCGCCGGCCTGTCGCCCCCCGACCTCGCCCTGAGACTCGCCCGCGCCAAGGCCGCGTCGGTGGCGGCACGCTTCCCCGGGCGGATCGTGATCGGCGCCGACCAGGTGCTCGACCTCGACGGCACGGTGTTCCACAAGCCGGCGGATGCCGGGGAAGCCCGGGCGCAGCTCGCCCGCCTCTCCGGCCGCACCCATGCGCTCCATTCCGCCGTCGCCCTCGCGGGCGCGGTCGAGGACGCCTTCGTGGAGACCGCTCGTCTCACCCTGCGCCCCCTCGATGACCGGGCCATCGCGGCCTATGTGGACTGCGCCGGCGAGGCGCGGGTGCGGTCGAGCGTCGGCGGCTACCAGCTCGAAGGGCCGGGGATCCACCTGTTCGACAAGGTCGCGGGCGACCACAGCACCGTGCTGGGCCTGCCGCTGCTGCCGCTCCTCGCGCGCCTGCGCGCCGCCGGGGTTCTGGATTTCTGAGGGAGCACCGTCTTGGCCGGACACGACCACGCGCATGGCGGCCCCGCCCAGGGGGGCCATTCCCACGGCAGCCATTCCCACGGCAGCCATGGCCACGGGGGTCACGCGCATGCGCCGAAGAATTTCGGGCCCGCCTTCGCCATCGGCATCGGGCTCAACACCGCCTTCGTGGTGATCGAGGCGATCTACGGCTATCTCAGCAATTCCATGTCGCTCGTGGCCGATGCCGGCCACAATCTCTCGGACGTTCTCGGCCTCGCGGCGGCCTGGATCGCCGCCATCCTGGTGCGCCGGCGCGCCAGCGCGCGCTTCACCTACGGCTACCGCGGCTCCTCGATCCTCGCGGCCCTGTTCAACGCCGTGTTCCTGCTGATCGCCATGGGGGCGGTGATCTGGGAGGCCCTGGTCCGGCTGGTCCATCCCGAGCCCGTGGCGGGCGTGACCGTGATGGTGGTCGCCGGGATCGGGATCCTGGTCAACGGCCTGACCGCGTGGCTCTTCGCCAGCGGCGCCAAGGGCGACATCAACATCCGCGGCGCCTTCCTGCACATGGCGGCCGATGCCGCGATCTCCGCCGGGGTCGTGCTGGCGGGCCTCGTGATCCAGCTGACCGGGCTCCTCTGGCTCGACCCGGCCGTCAGCCTCGTCGTCGCGGCCCTGGTCGTCTGGGCGACCTGGGGGCTCCTGCGCGACAGCGTGGCGATGTCGCTGGACGCCGTGCCGCCGGAGATCTCCCCGGATGCGGTGACCGGCTTCCTGCTCGAGCGGCCCGGCGTCGCCGACCTCCACGACCTGCATATCTGGCCCATGAGCACCACCAGCGTCGCCCTCACGGTCCATCTGGTGATGCAGGAGGACCATCAGAGCCACCGCCTGCCCGGCAACGGCTTCCTGAACGAGACCGCCGAGGGCCTGCGCACGCGTTTCGGCATCGGGCACGCCACCCTGCAGATCGAGGAGGCCGGCGGCCCGGCCTGCCGCCTCGCCGGGACCTGCGCGGCATGAGCACAGCACCCCTGCGCGCCTTCGTGGTCGGCCACCCGATCGCCCATTCGCGCTCGCCGCTGATCCACGGCTACTGGCTGGCCGAGCACGGGATCCCGGGCTCCTACACGCGTCTCGACGTCGGCCCGGAGGCCTTTTCGGATTTCGTCCGCGCCCTGCCGGAATCCGGCTACCGGGGCGGCAACGTCACGATCCCCCACAAGGAGGTCGCCTTCGCGCGCGCCGACATCCTGACGCCCCGGGCGGAGCGGATCGGTGCCGTCAACACCCTGGTGGTGGAGCCCGACGGCCGGATCCGCGGCGACAACACCGACGCGCCGGGCTTCTGCGCCCATCTCGATCAGAGCCTGGGGGCGGGCTGGCCGGAACGCGCGGGCGGCACGGCCGTGGTGCTCGGGGCCGGCGGGGCGGCGCGGGCGATCGTGGTCGGTCTCGCCGAGCGCGGGATCCGGCGCATCCTGGTCGCCAACCGCACCGCCGCCCGGGCCGAGGCGGTGGCGTCGCTGGCGCCCGGCACCGGCGCGGCCCTGGCCTGGGACGACCTGCCGGCGGCGCTGAAGGAGGCCGGCCTCCTCGTCAACACCACGTCGCTCGGCATGAAGGGGCAGCCGCCCCTCGACCTCGACCTCGCGCCCCTGCCGGCGGGGGCCGCGGTGGCCGACATCGTCTACGCGCCTCTGGAGACGGACCTCCTCGCCGCCGCCCGGCGCCGCGGTCTCGCGGCCGTGGACGGGCTCGGCATGCTGCTGCACCAAGCGGTACCGGGCTTCGCGGCCTGGTTCGGCCTGCGCCCCGCGGTCACGCCGGGCCTGCGAGACCGGATCGTGGCGGATCTGTCCGGATGAGGCCGAAGACCGGTCCGGGACCCGTCGTGCTCGGGCTGACCGGCTCGATCGGCATGGGCAAATCGGCCACCGCGGCGATGTTCGCGCGGCTCGGCGTCCCGGTCCACGACGCCGATGCGGCCGTGCACGCCCTCTACGGGCCCGGGGGCGCGGCCGCCGCGGCGATCGGGGCGGCCTTTCCCGGCGTGCTCGATCCGCAGGGAGGCGTCGACCGCACCCGCCTGCGCGCCGCGGTGCTCGACGCGCCCGGGCGGATGGCGGCCCTGGAGGCGATCGTCCACCCGCTGGTCCGGGCGGCGAGCACGGATTTCCTCGCCCGGCACGGTGCGGCGCCCCTCGTCGTCCTCGACATCCCGCTCCTCTACGAGACCGGCGGCGAGGCGCGCTGCGACGCGGTCGCGGTGGTGAGCGCCCCGCCGGAGGTCCAGCGCGCCCGGGTGCTGGCCCGCCCCGGCATGACCGAGGCGGCCTTCGCGGCGATCCTGGCCAAGCAGATGCCGGACGCCGAGAAGCGGGCCCGGGCGGATTTCGTCATCGACACGAGCCGGGGCTTCCCCGCCGCCGAGGCCGCGGTCGCGCGGATCGTGACCGCGCTCACGGGGCCAAGTGCGCCGCCGCACCGGGCCGGAGGCTGATCCGGCCACGCCGTCGCCTATCTGCCAGCGTGGTTCCGGAGTGAGCCGATGGCGGGATGGACGCGCATGGCGCGGCGCTTCAGAGGGATCGATCCGGTTCGGTCCGGCGGCCTCCTGGCCGCGGCGCTCCTCGCCCTGCTCGCCTCGGCGCCGGCCAGGGCCCAGTACGCCGCCGCCTGCCCGCCGCCGATGAAAGTCGCGGCCGGCGCCTGCGTCGCCGCCTGCCCGGGCGGGTACGAGGATCGCGGGCGGGACTGCGTGTACCGCAACACGTCCCGGTGAGCGGCCCGGGGATGGTTGGGCACGGCGGGTTAACCGCGCCGGCCTATCCCTTTAGGGTCCGGCTCTCCCTCCTCCGGGCTCCAGCGAGTCGCCGAACCCATGCTGCGCGAGATCGTCCTCGATACCGAGACCACCGGCACGGAAGCGAAGGGCGGCGACCGACTGATCGAGATCGGCGCCGTCGAACTCCTCAACCACATCCCCACGGGCCGGACCTTCCACCGCTACTGCAACCCGCAGCGGCCGGTCTCGGAGGGCGCCTTCAACGTTCACGGCCTGTCCGACGCGTTCCTGTCCGACAAGCCGATCTTCCCGGAGATCGTGGACGAACTCCTGGCCTTCCTGGCCGAGGGGCGCCTCGTCATCCACAACGCCCCCTTCGACGTCGGCTTCCTCAACATGGAATACGCCCGGCTCGGCGCGAAGGCCCCGCCGCCGATCCAGCTGGAGGACGTGGTCGACACCCTGCCGATGGCCCGGCGCAAGCATCCGGGTGCGGCCAACAACCTCGACGCCCTCTGCGCCCGCTACGGCATCGACAACACCCGGCGCACCAAGCACGGGGCGCTGCTCGACGCGCAGATCCTGGCCGAGGTCTATGTCGAGCTCCTCGGCGGCAAGCAGACCAGCCTCGGGCTCCTGCAGGCGGAGATCGCCGCCCCGATCGCCCGATCGGCCGACCGGCGTGAAGGCCCGGCGGCGGTGCGGTCCTACCGGAGCCGCCTGACCGAGGCGGAGCGCGCCCGCCACGACAGCTTCCGGGCGAGCCTCGGTCCTGCCGCGATCTGGGCCGATTACATCGGCGCGGACGATCCCGCCTGACCCGCGGGCCTGCCCCGCCCCGGCGGGTGTTGCCGCATCGCACATCGGCGTTTATTGCATTGCACAAATCCCCGTCGGGTCCCCATCTCGCCGGACGGTGGAGGTCCGCCCATGCGGCGGCGCAGGTCCGGACCGCGACCGGACGATTGAGGCAGCGAGGCGCGCACGCATGACCGAAGATTTCGGCAGCCGCGACGGAGAGCGCGACGACAAGACCGGCCCGTCGCCGGTCGCCGACATGATCGAGGCCACCCGCCTGACCGGCCTCGGCCGCCTCCAGGAGGCGACGCCCCTGATCCAGCGCAGCCTCGGCGGACACAGGGCGCCGCCCCAGGTTCCCGCCGCCCCGCTTCCTGCGCACCGCGGCGAGGCCGGCGGCGAGGCCCGGGCCGAGACGCCCCAGGATGCCGCGGCGGAAGCCGGCCTGCGGGTGCGCGAGGTGGTCGGGCAGGTCGTGCGCGGCCTCGCGCCGGTGCTGAAGGGGCTCGGCAGCCCGCTGCGGCAGCCCGCCCCGCCCCCGGCCGGCCGGCCGAGCGCGCCCGGGGGCCGGTTCGTGACCCTCAGCCATGCCGAGGCCGCCGGGACCCGCGAGTACAAGCTGTTCATCCCGAGTCGTCCGGGCGCGCCGGCGCCGCTGATCGTGATGCTGCACGGCTGCACGCAGAACCCGGACGATTTCGCCGCCGGCACCGGCATGAACGAACTGGCCGAGCGCGCGGGCGTGTACGTCGCCTATCCGGCCCAGAGCCGTCAGGCCCATGCCCAGCGCTGCTGGAACTGGTACGAGCCCCGGGACCAAGGCCGTGGCGCGGGCGAGCCGGCGATCATCGCGGGCCTGACCCGCGCCGTGACGGCGGCCCATCCCATCGACCCAGCCCGGGTCTACATCGCGGGCCTGTCGGCCGGGGGCGCGGCGGCCCTCAACATCGCCCGGGCCTATCCGGACCTCTACGCCGCGGTGGGCGTGCATTCGGGCCTCGCGGCCGGCTGCGCCCGCGATCTCGGCTCGGCCCTGATGGCCATGCAGGTCGGTGCGCCGGGCCTCGGCACGACCACCCCCTTCGGCGCGCCCGCCGCGGCGACCCGCGTGCCCACGATCATCTTCCACGGCGAGGAGGACGGCACGGTCAGCGTGCGCAACGCCGACCAGGTCCTGGCGCAGGCCAACATCGCCGGGCTGACGGCGCGGTCCGAGACCATCGAGGGCCGCGGCCATCCCTTCACCCGCACCCGTTACCGGGACGAATCCGGCCGGGTCATCGTCGAGGATTGGCGGGTGCGTGGCGCCGGTCATGCCTGGTCGGGGGGCCGCCCCGAGGGCAGCTACACGGATCGCGAGGGCCCCGATGCCTCCCGGGCGATGCTCGACTTCTTCGCCGAGCACCGGCTGGGACCGGAGCGGCGCTAGGGGCCGCGCCGCGCCGGAGGCCGCGACCGGACGGGGTGCTCAGGGCCGGACCGCGCCGGAGGCCGCGCGATCCCGGCACCTTGCCCGTACCCGGCCCGAACCCGGCCCGAACCCCTTGCGGTCGCGGGCGGATCCCGGGAAACCCGGCGCGTCTTCCCCGCCCGGACATCCTCCCGCCTCTTCCAACCCGGACAGACCATGACCGCCACGCCCGCACCGATCCCGACCCTTCAGGGCCTCTCCGAGGTCGCCGACCGGTACGACCTGATCCTCTGCGACGTCTGGGGCGTGCTGCATGACGGCCAGAAGGCCCACGGGCTCGCCGGGGAGGCGCTGATCCGCTTCCGCAGCCTTCCGGGATCCCGCCCGCGCCGGGTGGTTCTCGTCTCGAACGCACCCCGGCCCGGGGACGGTGTGGGGCGCATCCTCGACCGGTTCGGCGTGCCGCGCGAGGCCTACGACGCGATCCTGACCTCGGGCGACCTCACCCACGACCTCATCGCCGAACGCCCCGGGGCGCGGATCCGGCATCTCGGCCCGGAGCGCGATCTCGGCATCTTCCAGGGCCTCGACCTCACCCTCGTCCCGGAGGACGAGGCCGATCTCGTCGTCTGCACGGGCCTGTTCGACGACCGCAGCGAGACCGCGGCGGATTACCGTCCGGAGCTGGAGCGCCTCGCCGCCCGCGGGCTCACGATGATCTGCGCCAATCCCGACCTCGTGGTGGAGAGCGGCAACCGGCTGATTCCCTGCGCGGGCCTGATCGCGGCGGCCTATGCCGAGATCGGCGGCGCCGTGATCTATGCCGGCAAGCCGCACCGGCCGGTCTACGAGGCGGCCCTCGCCAAGGGCGGCGAACTCGGCGGCGCCGCCGTGGACCCCGCCCGGGTTCTGGCGATCGGCGACGCGATCCGCACCGATATCGCGGGGGCGCGGGGCTTCGGCATCGCGAGCCTCCTGGTCGCCCGGGGCATCCACGCGGAGGAGCTCGGCGTCACGGCCGAGCACCATCGCCTCGGCGACGTGGCGGCGTGGCTCGGCCGACAGGCGGTGCATCCCGACGCGGTGATCGAGCGGGTGGTCTGGTAGCCGGCAAGACGCCGCGCGGCCCGCCCTGTCCCCGGCGGCGGGCCGGCATGCTACAGCCCGGTCATGACCGCGCCTCCGACAGAGCCCGTCCCCGCCGCGACCCACGCCCGGACCATCCTGGCCGCCCACGAGCATCGCCGCGCGATCGCGCCGCTGACCGGGTGGGATCCCACCCTCGACCTGGCGGCGTCGTACCGGGTGGCCGAGGAGGTCCGGCGCCTGCGCGCGGCGCGCGGCGAGCGGGTGGTCGGCCGCAAGATCGGCTTCACCAACACGACGATGTGGGACCGCTACGGCGTCCGGGCGCCGATCTGGGGCTACGTCTACGACACGACGCTGCGCGACCGCGCCGCGCTTCCGGAGCCGGTGGCGCTCTGCGCCTTCGTGGAGCCCCGGATCGAGCCGGAGATCGTGTTCGGACTGGCCCGCGCCCCGGAGCCCGGCATGGATGCCGCGACCCTGATCGGCTGCGTCGACTGGGCGGCGAGCGGCTTCGAGATCGTGCAGTCGCTGTTTCCCGGCTGGCTCTTCGCGGCCCCCGACACGGTCGCGGCCTTCGGGCTGCACGGGCTGCTGGTGGTCGGCGAGCGGGTGCGGATCGCCCCCGGGGACAGGCCGGCCTGGATCGAGCGGCTCGGCGCCTTCGCGGTCGACCTGCTGCGGGACGGCGCGGTCGCCGACCGGGGCGGCGGCCGGGCCATCCTGGGACCCGGACCCCGGGGCGCCGGACCCTTGGCGGCCCTCGGCCACCTTGTTGATGTGCTGGCTAATGATCCATCCGCCCCGACGCTGGCGGCCGGCGACATCATCACCACCGGCACCCTGACCGACGCCCTGCCGCTCGTTCCCGGGCAGCACTGGCGCATGCGGCTCGACGGGCTGCCGCTTCCCGGCATCGACCTTGCTTTGATCTGAGAGGCCCGGCCCGGGTTGGCGCAGGGTATCGTGTGCCCGCCCGGATCATCGGCCGGAATCGGGCATTGGCGATGGTTAGCCAACGTGCCAAATGCTGGGACATGCCTGGGCGCCTGCGGAGACGTTACACGACCTTCCTCGTCTCGGTCGCGGTGGGACGATCCCGCGACGCCGCGTCGGACGTCATGGTCTACGCGGTGATGAAGCCGAGTGCCGAGGAGGCGCTGGAGGCGGTGCGCGCGCGCGCCGGCCCGCAGGCGGCCCTCAGCATCGTGGGCAGCCTGTCCACCCGGATCGCCAAGGCTCTCAAGCTGAAGCCCGACGAGCCGCATCCCGTGTGACGCGGCATCCGGACCTGCGCTCCGGCGCCCCGCCCATATCCGGACGCACCGTGGCCGGCGGCCTGCCGCCCGGGTTTCAGTCCACCGCCAGCCGGTAGCCGACGCCCCGCACCGTCTGCAGGAAGACCGGGTTGGCGGGATCGACCTCCGTCTTGCGGCGCAGGCGGTTGATCTGCACGTCGACGGTGCGCTCCATGGCCGCGCCGCCGGAGCCCGCGAGCTGCTCGCGCTCGACATTGGCGCCCCCGGCCATCGCCAGGATGGTCAGGATCTCGCGCTCGCGATCGGTGATGCGGATCAGCTCGTCGTCCCGGCGCAGCTCGCCCCGATCGATCCGGAACGCGAAGGGCCCGAAGGTCACGGCCTCGGCGGCCACCGCGCGGGGGCGCACGCCCCGCTTGATGATGTTGTTCAACCGGAGCGTCAGCTCCCGGGGCTCGAAGGGCTTGGGCAGGTAATCGTCCGCGCCGATCTCCAGGCCCATCACCCGGTCGTTCGGGTTGGAGCGGGCGGTGAGCATCAGGATCGGCACCCGGGAGGTCTCGCGGACGCTGCGGGCGTAGTCGAAGCCGTTCTCGCCGGGCATCATCACGTCGAGCACCATCGCGTCGAACACGACGCTCTGGGCCCGGGCCCGGGCCTCCGCGGCGCTGGCCGCCGCGGTGACCCGGAACCCCTGGTCGGTGAGGTAGCGGGCGAGCAACTCGCGCAGGCGGCGGTCGTCGTCGACCACGAGGACGTGCGGCGCCTCGTCGGGCAGGTCGGCCCGGGCGGCGACCGTCACGCGCCGCCCCCGCCAGTCCCGCAGGGATCGGCCGCGACCCCGCGCCGGGCCATCAGGCGCTGGACCGCCGGGCGGTCCTCCGGCTCGATCATCGCCATCAGGAAGTCCTCCGGGGAGCCCCGCGCGTCCGGCGCGGCGAGCGCCCGGGCGAGGCGGCGGGCCTGGACCCGGGTGAGGTCGGCCGCCAGTCCCGCGCCCGCTTCCGTGCAGTAGAGGAGGCGCTGGCGGCGGTCGCTGGAACCCGGCTTCTGCGCGATGTAGCCCTGGCCGATCAGATCCTTGAGGACCCGGTTCAGGCTCTGCTTGGTGATGCGCAGGATGTCGAGGAGCTCGGCGATGGTCAGGCCCGGATAGCGGTCGACGAAGTGGAGCACCCGGTGGTGGGCCCGGCCGAAGCCGTAATCCGCCAGGATCCGGTCGGGATCGCCCACGAAGTCGCGGTAGGCGAAGAACAGGAGCTCGATCAGGTCGTCGCTGCCGAGGGCGGCCGGCGCGCCGCCCGGGACGGAATTCGCCGCGAAGCCCGCCTCGCGCGGGGCTGTCCGTGTCACGGCCCGGCCGCTCCCAACGGGTGATAGGTCAGTCACCGTGACGTTTCCCAAGGTGGCCCGGGCCCGTCAACCCTGATCGGCGGTCCCGAGATGCCGGTCCGGCCCGGCCGTCACCCGGTGCGAGACGCCGTCCGGGCTTGCCGGCCCTCCGGCCGCTCCGCTACGCATCCCCGGTCGGGTGGATGGATCGGTCGGAGACATGGGCGACGCAGCTGGACCGGGAGCCCGCCGCCTGTGGATCCGCGACCCGCGCGCCATCCTGGCCGAGGGAGCCGGCGGCGGGATCGTGGTGGCCGGCACCCGGATCGTCGAGCGCGTGGCCGCGGGGGCCCGGCCGGCGTCGCCGGTGGACGAGACCTTCGACGCGTCGCGCCACGTGATCATCCCGGGGCTGATCAACACCCACCATCACGCCTTCCAGACGCTCACCCGCGCCCATCCGCGCGCGATCAACAAGCCGCTCTTCCCCTGGCTGAAGGCGCTCTACCCGGTCTGGGGGCGGATCACCCCGGAGGCGTTCCGCCTCGCCACGCGGGTGGCCTATACCGAGCTGCTGCTCTCGGGCTGCACCACCGCCGGCGACCACCATTACCTGTTCCCGGAGGGCCTGGAGGATTCGGTCGACATCCAGGTCGCGGAGGCCCGGGCTCTCGGGATCCGCGCCTTCGTCACCCGCGGCTCGATGAGCCTGTCCGACCGGGAGGGCGGCCTGCCGCCTCAGGCACTGACGCAGGACGACGACACGATTCTCGCCGATTGCGAGCGGGTGCTGAACCTGTTCCACGATCCCGCCCCCGGGGCGATGGTGCAGATCGGGCTCGCCCCTTGCTCGCCCTTCGCGGTGACCCGGCGCCTGATGCGCGAGAGCGCGGACCTCGCCGCCCGGCACGGAAGCCGCCTGCACACCCATCTCGGCGAGACGCTGGACGAGGACGCTTACTGCCTGTCGATGTTCGGCTGCCGCCCGGTGGAGTACCTGGAGGCGGTCGGCTGGCTGAGCGACCGGGTCTGGCTCGCCCACGGCATCCATTTCAACGCTGCCGAGATCGCGCGGCTCGGCCGGGCCGGCGTCGGCGTGTGCCACTGCCCGACCTCCAACATGACCCTGGCGTCGGGCCGCTGCCGCACCTGCGAGCTGGAGGCGGCGGGCTCGCCCGTGGGCCTCGGGGTCGACGGATCGGCCTCGAATGACAGCTCGAACCTCATGGAGGGCGTGCGCCACGCGGTGATGCTGAGCCGGCTCACATACGGGGCGGAGGCCGTGACCCACCTGGACGCCCTGCGCTGGGCGACCGAGGGTTCGGCCGCCTGCCTCGGCCGCTCCGATATCGGCCGGATCGAACCCGGCCGGGAGGCGGACCTCGCCCTGTTCACCCTGGACGAGCTGCGCTTCTCCGGGGCGCACGATCCGCTGGCGGCGCTGGTCCTGTGCGGCGCCACCCGGGCCGACCGGGTCATGGTGGCGGGTCGCTGGCGGGTGATCGACGGGCAGCCGCTGGGGGTCGATACCGGGATGCTGCGCGAGGCGCATTCCCGGCTGGCGGTGGCGTTGTTCGGGACGGTGTGAGGCGCATCCCGCGCCCGCCCTCCCGCCATGGGACAGGCCGGGCGCGGCCGATCCTCAGAACAGCCCGTCGATCTGGCCGTTGGCGTCGAGGCGGATCGTGTCGGCGGCCGGCACCCGGGGCAGGCCCGGCATGGTCATGATCTCCCCGCAGATCGCCACCACGAAGCCGGCGCCGGCCGAGAGGCGGACGTCGCGCACCCCGACGATGTGGCCCTCGGGGGCCCCCATCAGGCTCGGATTGGTGGAGAACGAGTACTGGGTCTTGGCCATGCAGATCGGCAGGTGGCCGTAGCCGTCCTTCTCGAAGGTGGCGAGCTTGCCCGCCGCCTTGGTCTCGATCTGGATGTCGGCGGCGCCGTAGAGCTTGGTGGCGATCGCCCGGATCTTGTCGGTGAGCGGCGTCTCCACCTCGTAGGCGTGGCGGATCGGTGCCGGCTCGGCCTGGCTGAGCTTCACCACCGCGCGGGCGAGCGCCTCGGCCCCGGCGCCGCCCTCCGCCCAGTGGCGGCAGGTGATCGCCTCGACGTCGAGGCGCTCGCGGCAGAGCTCCTTCAGCCTCGCGTGCTCGGCGTCGGTGTCGGCGTGGAAGTGGTTGACGCCGACCACCACCGGCAGCCCGAAGCCGCGCAGGTTGGTGACGTGCCGGGCGAGGTTGGCGAAACCCTTCTCCAGGGCGTCGATGTTCTCGGCGCCGAGGTTCTTCTTGTCGACGCCGCCATGCATCTTGAGGGCGCGGATGGTCGCCACCACCACCACGGCCGACGGGGCCAGACCCGCCTGCCGGCACTTGATGTCCAGGAACTTCTCCGCGCCGAGATCGGCGCCGAACCCGGCCTCCGTCACCGTGTAGTCGGCGAGGCGCAGGCCCGCCCTTGTGGCGATCACCGAGTTGCAGCCATGGGCGATGTTGGCGAAGGGGCCGCCATGGATCAGCGCCGGGTTGCCCTCGAGCGTCTGCACGAGGTTCGGCTGCAGGGCGTCCTTGAGCAGCACCGTCATGGCGCCGGTGGCCTTCACGTCCTTGAGGGTCACGAGCTTGCGGTCGCGGGTCTCGGCGATGACGATCCGGCCGAGGCGCTCCTCCAGGTCGGCGAGATCCTTGGCGAGGCAGAACACCGCCATCACCTCGGAGGCCACCGTGATGTCGAACCCGTCCTCCCGGGGGAAGCCGTTGGCGACGCCGCCCAGCGACTGGGTGATCTGGCGCAGCGCCCGGTCGTTCATGTCGACGACGCGGCGCCAGTGGATGCGGCGGACGTCGATGTTCAGCTCGTTCGCCCAGTAGACGTGGTTGTCGATCAGCGCGGCCGCGAGGCTGTGGGCCGCCGTGATGGCGTGGAAGTCGCCGGTGAAGTGCAGGTTGATCTGCTCCATCGGCACGACCTGCGCCTTGCCGCCGCCGGCGGCGCCGCCCTTCATGCCGAAGCACGGCCCGAGCGAGGGCTCGCGCAGGCAGATCATGGTCTTCTCGCCGATGCGGTTCAGGGCGTCGCCCAGGCCCACCGTGGTGGTGGTCTTGCCCTCGCCCGCCGGGGTCGGGGAGATCGCCGTCACCAGCACGAGCTTGCCGGGTTTCCGGCTCTCCAGCCCGGCGATGTAGCCGTGGTCGATCTTGGCGATGTGCTTGCCGTAAGGGTGGAGCGCGTCATCCGGGATCCCGAGCTTCTCGGCGACCTGCGCGATGGGCTTCAGGGTCGCGGCGCGGGCGATCTCGATGTCTGACGGCATGGGCGTTCCTCCCTGACTCGCGGGCACCCTGCCCGCCCGCCGGCTTTTGCCGTGCGACGATGCTGCCATGCGGGCGACCGCCCGCGAACGGCTGCGCACTGTGCGTCAAACCGACGGGAATTGCGCGTCGATTTTTATCAGCTGGGCGACAAAATACCTTTGTCGATCGGGGCGGGGACCGTTTGCTCCGACGGCCACCACGCGCGATCCCTCCCCTGCAGAGCGACCGGCGACACAGGTTTGAGGGCTCCGTGGGCTCGCCTGCCGGCTCGAAGGGGCGCGGGTCCCTTCTCCCGTGCGGGAGAGGGACGGGGTGAGGGATCCGCGGTTTCCGGATGAGGCGCGGTGGACGCGCATCGCTGGCGTGCCCGATCCTGAGAGGTCCCGCCCCTCACCCCGACCCGCTCCCGCACACGGGAGAGGAGGCCGTCGCGCTCCGGTACCGGCCGCGTGCCTCAAACCTGTGCAGCCCGCAGACCACAGAGGGGGCGGGAGAGCACGGGGCCGCGCTCAGCCCCCCGACTTCTTGGCCTTGTCGGCGGCGCCCGGCGCCTCGTGCGGCTGGGGGGCGCCCTTGGGCAGCTCCGGGTTCTCGGCGTTGTGCGGGGCGGCCACCGGGGCCGGCACGGTCTCGGCGGTGGCGGTGGGCTTCTCGATCTCCGGAAGCCCGTCCTTCAGCTTCGCGTTGATCTGCGCGAGGTCGTCCGGCTCGGGGTTCAGGTCCTTGGCGTGCTGCCACTGGAACTTGCCCTCGAGGCGACGGCCCGCCCGCCAATAGGCGTCGCCCAGGTGG
This sequence comes from uncultured Methylobacterium sp., assembly GCA_963990595.1. GTDB lineage: Bacteria > Pseudomonadota > Alphaproteobacteria > Rhizobiales > Beijerinckiaceae > Methylobacterium. Next base: position 3,824 of record CAXDNE010000155.1, on the reverse strand, counting down.
TCGTTGATGGTCGGATCGCCCGGCTTCAGCTCCACGGCCTTCTCCAGCTCGCGCAGCGCATCGTCCCAGCGGCCGAGGCGGTAATAGGCCCAGCCGAGGCTGTCGACGATCATGCCGTCCCGGGGGCTGGCATCGGCGGCCTGCTGCAGCAGCTTGAAGGCCTCGTCGATGTTGACGTTCTGATCGACCCAGGAATAGCCGAGATAGTTCATCACCTGCGCCTTGGCGGCCGGCTGGTTGGCCGGCACCAGGGAGAGCGCCTTCTTCAGGTCGGCCTCGGCCTTCGGCCATTGCTTGGCGCGCTCGTAGGCGGTGCCGCGGAAGTAGAAGGTCGTCCAGTAGTTCGACAGAGGCCGGTCGCCGATCAGGTCGATGGCGCGGGTATAGGTGGCGGCCGCCTCCTCGTACTTCTTGCGCGCCCGCTGGACGTTGCCGAGGGCGGTGATCACGTCGATGTCGTCCGGGTGGGCCTTCATGGTGGCGTCGAGATGCTCGAGCGCCTCGTCGCCCTTGCCCATCTGCTCGAGGTTGAGGCCGATCTGGATGTCGGCGTTGAGCTTGAGCGGGGAATTCGCCGGGATCTGCGCGTAGGCCTCGTTGGCCCGCTCGGGCTGCTTCATCCGGTCCAGCGTGTCGGCGAGCGTCAGCCGGGCGAGGGCGTGGTCGGGGGCGAGGTAGAGCGCCAGCCGCAGGTAGATCACCGCCGGCAGCTCGTCCCCCTGGGTCGAGCCCGCGGAGCCGAGCCCGTACAGCACCTCGGCGGCGCCTTCCTGCGCGTTGCCGATCAGGCGCGTCAGCGGCTTGCCGGCCTTGAGCTTGTCGAGGGCGTCGCGCACCAGCGGGTGGCGCGGCGAGAGCTGGTCGAAGTCGGAATAGGCCTGGATCGCGAGGTCCGTGCGGCCGAGGCTGGCCTCCAGGCGCGCATAGGCGTCGACGATGCGCAGGGTGTTGTGGTCGGCCTCGTAGGCGGCCTTGAGCCGCCGCTCGGCCTCGGCATTGTCGCCGGTCACCGAGGCGATCAGGCCGGCATGGTAGTCGCGGAACGTGTTGTAGTAGCGCTCGCCCCGGAGCTTGTTGACCGTCTCCAGCGCCTTCTTGCCGTCGCCCGCGCCCGCGTAGGACCAGGCGGTGAGCAGCGTCGCGGTGAGATCGGTGGCGGCGCCCCGGCCGCTGCGGGCGAAGTTCTGGCGGGCGGCGGCCCATTGGCCGGCCTTGATCTGGCGCACCCCGAGGGAGAGGTTGGCGAGCCCGTTGGTGGGATCGCGGGCGATCAGCTTCTCGGCGGTGCGGAACGCGTCCGGCAGGGCGCCGTCGGCCAGGAGCGAGATGAAGGCGCGCTCGACCAGCTCGGCGTTGCGCGGATCGGCCTTGACCGCCTCGCGGTAGAAGGTGGCGGCCGCCGCCGTGTCCCGGGAGGCGCCCGCGATGTAGGCGGAGAGGAAGTTGCCCTCGAGCGAGTCCGCGGGCTCGTAATCGAGCACCGGGGTCGATTCCTTCGGCTGGGCGGCGAGCACGCTCTGCGGCAGCCCGGCGGCGAGCAGAAGGGCGAGCGCCGAGACGCTCCGGCGGGCGCGTGTTGTCATCATGAACCGATCGCGGCTCCTGGGCGCCGGCCCGCCAGGGGCCGGGCGCGAGAATGGCGGGGCGTCCCCGAAAAAACGCTGGGGACACTGAACCCATCCCGCCAGCCCTGCAAGGCGAAAGGATGGCGCCGCGCCGTCCCCGCCCGTCCCGGCCGCCTCACATGTTCGGGTAGTTCGGCCCGCCCGGACCTTCCGGCGTCACCCAGTCGATGTTCTGATTCGGATCCTTGATGTCGCAGGTCTTGCAGTGGACGCAGTTCTGCGCGTTGATCTGATAGCGCACCCCGTCGCTGGCGGAGGCGTCCTCCACCCACTCGTAGACGCCCGCCGGACAGTAGCGGCCCGAGGGACCGCCATAGACGTCGTGCTCGGAGCGCTTCTGCAGCTCCAGGTCGCGGACCTTCAGGTGGGGCGGCTGGTCCTCCTCGTGGTTGGTGTTCGACAGGTAGACCGAGGAGAGCCGGTCGAAGGTCAGCTTGCCGTCGGGCTTCGGGTAGACGATCGGCGTCACCTCCGAGAGCGGCTTGAGGCAGGCATGGTCGGGCTTGCCGTGCTTGAGCGTGCCGAACGGCGAGGCGCCGAAGAGGCTCGTCGCCCACATGTCGATCCCGCCGAGGCCGACGCCCACCAGCGTGCCGTACTTCGACCAGAGCGGCTTGACGTTGCGCACCGCCTTCAGGTCCTGCCCGATCGGGCTGTCGCGCCAGCCGGCCTCGTAGGCGGTGAGCTCGTCGGCGGCGCGGCCCGCCTTCAGGGCGTCCGCGATGGCGTCGGCCGCCTGCATGCCGGACAGGATCGCGTTGTGCGAGCCCTTGATCCGCGGCACGTTCACGAAGCCCGCCGAGCAGCCGACGAGGCAGCCGCCGGGGAAGACCAGCTTCGGCACCGATTGCCAGCCGCCCTCCATGATGGCGCGCGCGCCGTAGCCGATGCGCTTGGCGCCCTCGAAGGTCTCGGCGATCATCGGGTGGGTCTTGAAGCGCTGGAACTCCTCGAACGGCGACAGGGTCGGGTTCTCGTAGTTCAGGTGCGTGACGAAGCCGACCGAGAGCAGGTTGTCGTCGAAATGGTAGAGCCAGGAGCCGCCGCCGGCCTTGTTGGGCAGGGGCCAGCCCATCGTGTGGCGCACGAGACCGGGCTCGAACTTGCCGGGCGCGAGCTGCCAGAGCTCCTTCACGCCGAGCCCGTACTTGAAGTGGTCGCTGTACCGGTTGAGTTCGAAGCGCTGGATCAACCCCTTGGTGAGGTTGCCCCGGGCGCCCTCGCCGAACACCGTGTACTTGCCCCGCAGCTCCATGCCGCGGGTGTAGTCGGCGCGCGGCTCGCCCGACTTGCCGATGCCGAGATCGCCGGTGGCGATGCCCGCCACGGCGCCGTTCGCGTCGAACAGAACCTCGGCGGCCGGGAAGCCCGGGTAGATCTCGACGCCGAGCGCCTCGGCCTGGACGCCCAGGTACTTGCACACGTTCGAGAGCGAGCCGACGAAGTTGCCGTGGTTCGACATCAGCTTGGGGAAGAACACGTTCGGCAGGGTGATGCCGCTGTTCTTGGTGAGCATCATGAACTCGTCGCGCTGAACCTCCGTCTTCAGCGGCCGCTCCGGATCGGTGCGCCACTCGGGCAGGAGCCGGTCGAGGCCGATCGGGTCGATCACCGCCCCCGACAGGATATGGGCGCCGACTTCCGAGCCCTTCTCGACGACGACGACGCTGATCTCCTCGCCGATCTCGGCGGCGCGCTGCTTCAGGCGGATCGCGGTGGCGAGCCCGGCCGGGCCGGCGCCGACCACGACCACGTCGAAATCCATGCTCTCGCGTTCGGGCAGCGCCATCCTCGCCTCTCCTTTTCTTCTTCCAGCACCCGATCCGTCGACGGGCCGGCATTCCCGCTGCCGTCTCAAGCGATTCCAAGCTAGAAAGGCAAGTTGCCGGCGCCCAGACTTAAGGCAAAGTTCCCTTTGCCGCACGGGACGGACCACGGGACGGGCTGTCCGGATGATCCCACCCGCGGACACCGCGCTGTTCGGTCACGCAAGACCTTGCCCGGCCGACGGGTTTCGAGAGTTGTCCACAGGCTCCGGCGATCCCACATGCTCATCTCCATGCCGAGCCCTCCCGACGCGCAAGCCGACCTGATCGCCTATCTCGACTTCCACGTGGAGGCCGGTGCCGACGCGGCGCTCGACGAGCACCCGCACCTGTCTCTTATACACATCTGACGCTGCCGACGAAGAGGATAGTG
>CAXDNE010000154.1:0-17485 GCA_963990595.1 uncultured Methylobacterium sp. | reverse complement strand
GCTAACGACGCCGCGGTTCAACCGTGCCAGCCGTTATGGGTTCGCGACCTAGAGCGTCGCCGCATCACACGAGAGAGCCCGCCCCGGCGGACCGGGCCGGCTTTGTGCGATTGCGCTGGCGCGCCGCGATATCCTCATCATCGCTGCTCGGGCCGAGAGGGCTGGGCTATGCCGAAGTGCTCGACATGCGGTGTCCCGCTCAAGGCGACGGACAGAATCTGCCGAAGCTGCGGCGCTCTGACGGGTTTCGCCAGGCCGTCGAACGCTGAGCCGCTCAGCGTCGGCGGTCTCGCTTTCCTGGCCGCCCTGGCGATCTCGGTCGGCTATCTGCTGATCATGGACTGGATGAGGCTGTGACGCCGCTCACGCGCGATCGGGAAACGTTCTGGCCAAATGACCCGGCCGGGGTCGCTCATGACCTGACCCGCCGCACGCGGCCTCGACGTCCTGACCTGCGCCACGGCCGCGGCAGTGACGTTCCTCTGGACCGTCGTGCAGGGTGGCAGGGCCGCGAAGGGCTGCCGTCGACGGGAATGAGCCCACCGACCCGGCCGTGAGGGGGACTGTCGGACCAGGCCGGTGGGTGTCCCTTGGGAGGACGCCCCAGCATGCGCCCTGCTGGCATGCCAGTCAAAGCCTGGAACGAGCAAAGCCCGCCCCGGTGTGCCGGGAGCGGGCTTGCTTCGTCTGTGTCGACGAGGCTGCACTTCTTGCCCCAAGACGGTGCTGCCCGCTTATGTGTCGGGCTTCACGCTCTCGTCGCTGGCGGCAACCTGATGCGGTATGGTTAGCGGATCGTTAACACGGGTTGAGTTTGCTGTCTGTTCTATCTTTTGCTCGGGGCCTGAGGGCACGCGATGAGCGGCGCTGTGTGCTCGTCAGGGCCGACTGCGGCTCGATGGGAGAGGTCCGTCGCCAACGGCTGGTCGACCGACGGCCGGAGCCGAAGTGTTCGGCCAAGCCGCTCGAGCGCGCGGCACGCGTCCTGAACCGCGTCCCCACCTCCGGTGCTCGCAGGGCCGGCGCGGATCGTGATGGCGGACGCGCCGGTGAACGCGTCGCTCCGCGACGCCGGGATCACCGCCCGCCGTGGAGCGCAGCGGACGAAGGTCTGTGACCGCCTTGTCCGCCGACCGTCAGCGCCCATGCGGAATCAGCCAGGGCTGCGCCGCCTGATGCCGCGCCTCGAAGGCGCGGATCATGTCGGCCCGGTCGAGGGTCGTGCCGATGGCGTCGAGGCCCCGGATGAGCGCATCCTTGCGCGACGGGGCGATGTCGAACGCGAAATGCGTCCCGTCGACCGCCACGATGGATTGTGCGGACAGGTCGATGGTCAGGCGGTTGCGGGCGGGCTCGGCGGCCAGCGCCGACAGCCTTCCGACGTCTTCGGGCTCCAGGGCGATGAGCAGCAGGCCGTTGTTGGCCGCGTTGTCGTTGAAGATGCCGGCGAAGGTGGTGCCGATGATCGCCCGGATGCCGAACTGCAGCAGGCCCCAGACGGCGTGTTCGCGCGAGGAGCCGCATCCGAAATTCGGGCCGACCACGAGGAAGCGGGTGTCCGCCCATTCCGGCCGGTTGAGCACGAAATCGGGACGGGGCGCTCCGGCCGTGTCGAAGCGCAGGGTGTGGAGCGCGCCGTGATCGAGGCCGTTGCGGTCGATGCCCTTCAGGAACTGCTTGGGCATGATCACGTCGGTGTCGGTGTTGGCGGCAGGCAGCGCCGCGGCCGGGCCGGTGACGGTGGTGAAGGGCTGCATGGCTCAGGCTCCCTGCCGGGCGAGACGCCGCACGTCGGTCAGGCGACCGGCAATCGCCGCCGCCGCGACCATCGCCGGGCTCATGAGGTGGGTGCGGCCGCCGGCGCCCTGGCGGCCCTCGAAGTTGCGGTTGGTGCTCGACGCGCAGCGCTCGCCGGGCGCCAGCACGTCGTCGTTCATGGCCAGGCACAACGAGCAGCCGGATTGCCGCCACTCGAAGCCGGCCTCGATGAACACGCGGTCCAGGCCCTCGGCCTCGGCGGCGCGTCGCACGCTGGAGGAGCCGGGGACTACCATGCCGCGCACGCCCTCGGCGACGTGCCGGCCGCGCAGCACCGTGGCGGCCTCGCGCAGGTCCGAGAGCCGGGCGTTGGTGCAGGAGCCGATGAAGGCCCGCTGGATCGGCACCGCCTCAAGCGCGGTCCCGGGTGCGAGGTCCATGTAGGCGAGCGCCCGCTGCATGTCCTTGCGCCGGGTCGCATCGGTCTCCGCGGCGGGATCGGGAATCCGGCCACCGATGGGCACGGCCTGGTCGGGGCTGATGCCCCAGGTCACCAGCGGCTCGATCTCGGCCGCAGCCAGGCGCACCTCGCGGTCGAACACCGCACCGGCGTCGGAGCGCAGGGTCGACCAGTGCCGGACCGCCGCGTCCCAGAGGTCGCCCTTGGGCGCCCGCGGCTTGTCGGTGACGTAGTCGAACACCGCCTGATCGGGGGCCATGATGACGCCGCGGGCGCCGGCCTCGACGGCCATGTTGCAGATCGTCATCCGGCCCTCGACCGAGAGGGCGGTCAGGCCGTCGCCGGCGAACTCGACCGCGTAGCCCGTCGCACCCGAGGCGCCGATCCGGGCGATCAGTGCCATCACCGCGTCCTTGGCCGTCACGCCGGGCGGCAGCGCGCCGTCGAGGGTCACGCGCATCGTGCGCATCCGGCGGTACCGGAGCGTCGAGGTGGCGAGGTAGTGCTCGATATCCGAGGTGCCAATGCCGAAGCCGAGCGCGCCCAGCGCGCCGTAGGTCGTGGTGTGGCTGTCTCCGGCTGCGACCACCATGCCGGGCACGATGAAGCCGAGCTCGGGCGCGACCACGTGCTCGATGCCCTGCAGCGGATGCAGCACGTCCAGGAGCTCGATACCGAAGTCGCGGCTGTTCTCGGCGAAGTAGCGAACCTGGTTGGCGCCGCCGGCATCCGGCATCTCGGCGTTGCGGTTCGGCGCGGTCGGGTTCACGTGGTCGACGACCATCAGGGCGGCGCCTGGCTGCCAGACCTGACGCCCGGCCGCGCGGAGCCCGCTGAAGGCCTGCGGGCTGGTGTACTCGTTGAGGATGGTGCGGTCGATATAGAGCAGCACCTCGGCGCCGGGGCCGGTGCGGTCATCGAGGTGGGCCACCGTGTGGCTGTCGATCAGCTTGTCGTAGAGGGTGCGGGGCGACATCAACGCAAGTCCTGCAGCGAGGGAGGAGGCGCGGCGGCGCTGCCGCGCCGTGGGGCTTCGGAAGTCAGGCCGTGGCCGGCAGACCGCGGCGGGGCGCCAGCGCGGCAGCGCCGTCCACCGGGTCATCCTGGACCGGCCGGCCATCGAGCGCGTCGCACTCGCGCCGCGATTCGCCGCCGAGGCGACCCATCGTCTTCACGTCGCTCAGGCCGGCGACGACCTGGGCATAGGCGCCTCTGCGACACGGCTTGCGTTCAGCCTGAGCTGCGGCTTCCACGGCCGACCTCCCTGATGATCGGACGGACTCGCGTCCCGTGCGCGAGACGCGGGTCGTTCTCATGGTGTGTTCAAACGCCAGTGAGCAGAAAAACGCCAATGCCGTTCCGGCATCAGGCGATGCCGGACCTCGCCGGGCGTCGTTGACCCCGGCCGTCCTGGCCGCCATCCTGGGCTGCTCGGCGGGGGCGTCGGCCCTGCGGCGCGGCTTCCGCCCCGGTAGGACGCGTGCTGGATGGATGCCGCCTGGCTCGAAGATTTTCTGGCGCTGGTCGACCTTGGGCACTTCTCGCGGGCGGCCGAGCAGCGCTGCATCACCCAACCGGCGTTCAGCCGGCGCGTCCGCGCCCTGGAAGAGTGGGTCGGCACCCCACTGTTCACGCGGGACGTCCTGCCGGTGACGCTGACGGCCGCGGGCGAACGGTTCCGCCCGGTGGCCGAGGAGACGCTACGGCGGCTCTATCTGGGGCGGGAGGAAGCGCGGGAAGCGGGGCGCCAGGCCGCCGCGACCGTGCGGATCGCGTCGACCCAGACGCTCTCGGTGAGCTTCTTCCCGAACTGGGTGCGCACCATCGAGGGCTTCGAGCGCATCCAGGCGACCATCAACCTGACGGCGGCGCACATGGCCGCCTGCGAGCAGATGATGCTGCGCGGTGAGACGCAGTTCCTGCTCTGCCACGACCATCCGTCCACGACGCACATGCTGGCCTCGGACCAGTTTCGCTCGGTTCATCTCGGGACCGACAGGCTCCTGCCGGTGAGCGTGCCGCGACCGGACGGACAGGGTCCTCTCTTCGACCTGCAGAGACCGCCGGACGTGCCGGTCCCCTTGCTCACCTACACGGGGGAATCCGGGCTCGGCCGCATCCTGACGGGCGCTCAGGCCCTCGAGCGGAGCGGGGCTTCGGTGAAGCCGGTCTTCTCCTCGCATCTGACGTCGGTTCTCGTCGTGATGGCGCGCGACGGCCACGGCCTCGCCTGGGCGCCCTTCAGCATCGTCGCGGATGATCTGGAGCGTGGGCGGCTCGTGCGCGCTGCCGACCCGGACGGTGACATTCCCGTCGAAATCCGCCTGTACCGTTCCCGTGCTCGGCAAAGTCCAGCGGCGGAGCGGCTCTGGTCGCTTGTCGCACCACCGGACGCTGCCGCGGCGGGCGCGGGGCGCTGAGCGGATCGCGGTGCTCGCCCGCGTCGGCGCGATGGCTCCTCCGGCTCAAGTTTCAGCGTTCACGTCAGTCGGCGGAGGTGACGCGCACCCAGCCGACGCGACCGCCGCTCGAATGGTCGAGGGAGGCGGCCTTGCTGGCGCCGTGACAGGGCTTGGTCGAGGTCGTGGCGCGGCACCGTCGCCTCAAGCCGACCCGACGCGGTATTGCCGCGGCGGCGGCGCGCCCGTGATGGCGAAGGCCCCGACGATCCGGTCCCGGTAGATCCGCGGGTTGTGAGACGCGATCGTGCGGGCGTTGCGCCAGTAACGGTCGAGGCCGAGGTCCGCCTTCACCGCCGAGGCGCCCAGTGCGTCGAACAACGTCGTCGTCGCCTGCAGCACGAGATCCGTCACAACGCTCACGGCTTGATTGACCTCGACATCGGCGAGCGTCGTGGCCCGGTCCGCCGCCGGCTCGTCGCCGGCCTGATGCGCCGCGTAGGCCCCCTGCAGGGCTTCGGCGGCTTTGAGCACCACGGCGCCGGCCGCGTAGGCGCTGGCCCGCACGCGGCCGACCACAGCCTGGACCTGCGGATCGTCCGCCGCGCGTTCGGCATTGCCGTGGCTATAGACCCGGGCGCGCTCGGCCACGAGCCGCGCCACGTCTTCGGCAGCGGCTCGGCCGATGCCCGCCAGCGTCGCGAGGTGCACGAGCTGGAAGAACGCCATGGCGTAAGGGAAGCGGGCCGGATCGGGCTTGATCAGCGCCGGATCGAGCACGACGCCCTGGAAGGTCGCGGTGCCGCTGGCGGTCAGCGCCTGCCCGAACCCATCCCAATCGTCCACGATGGTCACCCCCTGCGCCCGCACGGGCACCGCGGCCGTTACGGCCCCGCCCACCGCGTCCTCGGCCGAGAGGTGAATGAAATCCGCGAACAGCGAGCCCGTGGTGTAGAACTTCCGACCGTCGACAACATGATGGCCGTCGCGGCGGCGCACCACCGTATCGAAGGCGCCGACCTTGGCCGGCCCGGTCTCCGAGACGCCGCTGCCGATCGTCGCGCCGGCGCCGATCCGGGCGATCCAGGCGCTGCGCCATTCGGGCGACGCGGAGCACAGCGCGTCCTCCGTGAAGCCGAAATGGGCGCGCAGCGCGTTGGTGACGTTGGAATCGGCGTGAGACAGCTCGATCAGCAGCGCGAACAGCTCCGGCAGGCTGGCACCGTGGCCGCCATCCTCTGGAGCGAGCCGCAGGGTCGTGAAGGTAGCCTCCCGCAGCCAGCCGATCTCGGCTTGGGGCAGGACGCGGGCGCGATCCCGTTCCACCGCGGTGGCGCGGATCTCGGCGAAGACCGGGCGAAACCGGTCCGCCAGATCCTCGTAGCGTCCGCTCGGACCGGCGCCCCAGCCTGCTCTCGTCTGCGACATGGCCTCAAGTTCCCGATGAAGTTCGCCCGGCGGCATCTGCCGATGAAATCGATGAGTTGAGCCGGGCACACAAGCCGAATCGCAGGCGCCGATTGTTTTTAGAAGTAAGTTTCTCGGCGAATGGCTCATCGCAACAGCCTGATCTTCGATCTGCGCCGTTGAAGCAAAGCCCTTCTCCGGTCTGGCCTTGGCGCCGCGTCTGGCCGCGGTGATCGGGGCGAGAGCTTTTCTGTGCCTCGTCGAATCCACGCCAAGCGGAAGACGATCCCTGTGGCCTCGGCGAATGTGGCCGTGTCTTCGGAAAGATCTTGCCGCTTGAGATCGGGTGAAGAGATACTGCTTCCGATAATCATCGGAAAATCGAAAACCCGTTTTGTTGATCTCAACCGCATCGCTGGCCTTCAATAGGGAAGGTCGAGGAGCGGCGCGGATCCTTGCGGGATTGCGGCGGGCCGAATCTCTCCGACCGCCAATTCCGGCTGATCAGACAATTCAAGAGCACGCGATGACCGACGACACCCTGTGCCCTATCGCGCCGTCCCGGCGCACGCTCCTGCGCGTCGGGCTCGGCGGAGCCGCCGCCGTGGCGCTCGGCGCACCGGCCGTTCGCGCGGCGCCGCGCGAGGTGAAGATCAGCATGCAGCGCTCCTCGGTGCTGTTCACCGTGCTGAAGGTGAAGGGCACACTCGCCGAGCGTTTGGCACCGCTCGGGTTCATCCCGAGCTGGCACCTCTTCACCAGCGTGATCGAACCGATGACGGCGGGCGCGGTCGACATCCACGCCGACGTCGCCGATGCGGTGCCGATCTTCACCCAATCGGCCAGGGCGCCGCTCACCTTCTACGCCCGCGAGCGCGGCGCGCCCGCCGCCGAGGCGATCATCGTGCCCGCGGCCTCGCCGATCCGCACGGTCGCGGATCTCAAAGGCCGCACGGTGGGGGTGTCCCGCGGCTCGGGCAGCCACTACGTGCTGGCCGCCGCGCTCAAGCGCGCGGGCCTGAGCTTCGCCGATATCAAGCCCGCCTATCTCCAGGCGCCGGAGGGCGCGGCCGCCTTCGAGCAGGGCAGCCTCGACGCGTGGTCGATCTGGGACCCGTTCCTCGCCTTCGCGCAGGCCAAGCGGCCGGTACGCGTCATCGCCGATGCGAGCGGCCTGACGAGCTACCACCGCTACTATCTCGTCAACGACAGTTTCGTCGCCGCACAGCCGGAGGTCGTCGCGACGGTCTACCGGGCGCTGGTCGAGGCCGGCGCCTGGATGCGGGCGAACCCGGAGGAGGCTGTGGCGCTTCTCGCTCCGATCTGGGGCGACCTGCCGCCTTCGGTCGTGGCCGCCGCCAACAGCCGCCGCACCTACGCGGTCGAGCCGGTCGAGCGTCATCAGCTCGGCGAGCAGCAGGCCATCGCCGACGTGTTCTACGAGGCCAAGCTCATCCCCCGCCGGATCGACGCCACCGACGTGCCGATCTGGCAGGCGCCCGTGGGGCGAGGCTGAGGCCATGGCAGGACCGATCCGCGCGCCCCGCTTCGGCATCTGGGCAGCCGTCCACGGCTCCCGGGCCTCCCACCACGATCCCGACGAGCCGGACGATGCCAGCTGGGCGCGCAACCGCGCCCTGGTGCTGGAGGCGGAGGCCCTGGGCTTCGACGCGGTGCTCGTCGCCCAGCACACGATGAACCCGTACGACGCGGCGCGCGACCAGCTCGAGGCCTGGACGGCCGCGGCGGCGCTCGCGGCGCTCACGGGTCGGATCGAGATCATCGCGGCGATCAAGCCGGGGCTCTACCATCCGGTGGTGCTCGCCAAGATGGCGCTGCAGATCGAGCACATCAGCGGTGGCCGCTTCGCGCTGAACCTCGTGAATGCCTGGAACAGGGCCGAGTTCGAGCGGGCCGGCCTGCCGTTCCCGGCGCATGACGATCGCTACGCCTACGGGCGCGAGTGGATCGGACTCGTGGACCGGCTGATGCGCGGCGAGCGCGTCACATTCGCGGGGTCGCATTTTCAGGTTGAGGACTATCAGCTCCGCCCCGCCGGCACGTTCCGGCCGCGGCCGACCATCTATCTCGGCGGCGAGTCGGAGCCCGCCCGGGCCTTGGCCGCCGACCACGCGGATGTCTGGTTCATCAACGGCCAGCCGCTGCCCGACGTCGCGGCCCTGATCGCCGACGTCGCCCGGCGTCCCGCGGCCGACGGCCCGTTGCGCTACGGCCTCTCGGCCTTCGTGATCGCCCGGCCGACCGACGCGGAGGCGGAAGCCGAGCGTGCCCGGCTCCTCGCACTGGCGCAGCGCGACGCCGAACTGCGCGCCGACACCCGCGCCCGCACCGACGCGGCGAGCGTCATGTTCGCCAAGACCGACGCGGCGGCCAACCGGCATGTCGGCACCAACGGCGGCACCGCCGCCGGTCTGGTCGGCAGCTACGCTACCGTGGCGGAGCGCATCCGCGCGTTCCACGCCGCCGGCATCGAGCTGTTCATGCTGCAGTTCCAGCCCTTCGAGGCGGAGATGCGCCGTTTCGCCGAGCAGGTCCTTCCGCGCGTCCGCTGATCCGGAGATTCCGACGGCCGGCCGCAGGCTGCATCTCGACGTCGACCTGCCGCATGCCGGCGTCGATCCGTCCGCGTGGCGGCTGCCGGATATCCGGTCGGCCGCTTTCGTCGACATCGACCACGTCGTGCGTGTCGCCCGCCCCGCCGAGCGGGGCAAGCTCGACGCGACCTTCCTGGCCGGCACGCCGGCGATCAACGACCGGATCGAGGAACGGCCGTTCAACGCCCTCGAACCCACGGTGGTGCTGGCCAGCCTCGCGGCAGCGACCAGCCCTGTCGGCTTGATCGCCACCGCCTCGACGACCGAGAACGAGTCCTACAATCTCGCCGTCATCGCATCGTCGCGAGCTCTCGCGGCCGACCCGTCGCTACGCCGCCGGAGGAACCTCGCTCTCGGCCAGATTCGCCTGGCCGCTTCGCGCTCAATTCGGTCGTTCGGCGTGGCTCTTCCACTTCCTTGAAGCTCTTGGCAGCCTCGTGACAGCGTGCGGGACGGATTGAAGCGGCGGGCGCCGCGAGAGAGTGAGCAATTGCTCCCCCGGGCACGTTCGCGCGCGGCTGACAGCGACGAGCCGTCGCCGCCCGGCCAGGCGTTGGGCAGACGAACAGTCGGATCTTTATCCGTCTGCCTGTGTCGATGCCGGACGAGGCACGCGAATAGAGAATAAAAAGCTGGATTCGTGAGCCATGTTCTTATCTATAATAGCTGCGATTGAGCATCCAATGGGGCACACCGACCTTATGGATTGCCATGGCGCCGACCCAGAGGCATCAGCCAGTGCCGAATTTAGAGCAGCCGACTCCGCTAACGCATTGGACCCACGCTGCTTCAGGAACAACCCTTCACCTCTGCGAGAGGTCGAGCTTGGCGCTCGTTCCGAATCCCCCGCGTCTGTATCAGCTCGATGAGTCAGCAACTGTCATCGCGCTGGCCTTGACCGAAAGCCGATCCCGTGAGGCCGCAACGGAACTGATTGTGGAACAGTCGGGTCTGAGCCTGGCCGAGGTGCAGCTCTATGTCGATCAGGTTGAGCAAGTCATCTGGAGGTCCGACGGGGAACGCTCCAAGGCTGGCGGACGCATCCTGCGATGGCGTGCCGGGGCTGGGTTTCAAGAGCGACCCATCGGGATCCGCCGGTACCGCGTATTGAGCCAGACCTTCCGCTGTCGATTCTCGGACCAAATGGCGCTGACCTGCGTGAGCGAGGCGTTCGCGCATCTCGAGCAGCCGGGTGCCGGGCCGTGTACTGTGACGTTCGACATCGGTCATCGCGACGGTCGCATCCGGATCGGCTCGAACCGGGAGCAACTGGACGAGGACGTGACCCCAGAGACGCTGCTGAACGTCCTGCGCCTCGTTCTCGCAGAGGCAAGCCTCGCCGCCAGCGAGGACGAATGGGCTGTGCACGCGGCGGCAGTGGTGCACAACAACCGCGCTGTTCTCCTGCCGGGGGCGGCAGGACTAGGCAAAAGCACACTTGCACTCGGTTTGGCGGCGGCGGGGGCTACACTGCTGGGCGACGACACCGTTGTTCTTGCGCGGAACACACTTGACGTCAGGGCCATGCCGTTCCCGCTCTGCGTCAAGCGCGGGTCCTGGATTCTGGCCGACGCGCTCTTGGAAGCGCCAGGCAGGTCCATCGCAGGACAGCGGCTCGACGGCATCGCAGTCCGGTGGTTTTCTCGATCCGCGGGCATCCAATTCGCTGACCCCGGCGCGCCATTCGCGGCCGAATGCCTCGTGTTTCCGTCGTATGGTGAAGGCAGCGCAACATCGCTGACGCGCCTCGATGCCGATGACGTGATGCGGCGCCTGGTTCCGGGATTGCACGCTCTCGGCGCCGGGCTGACCGCGCATAAGGTCGATCACCTCATCGCCTGGGTGAAGAGCCGCCCCTGTTACGCACTGAGATATTCGGAGCTCGAGGCAGGCGTCTCTGCCGTGTTGAAGCTCATCTCATGATTTCACCGACATCTGCGACGCTCGATCAGCTTGCTACGATTCTGCGGGGTCAAGCAACCAAGCCGTTTGCTGAATCGCTGTCCGACGAAGACTGGCTGCGTCTGATCGGTTTAGCCAATCGAGATCGTCATCGGCTCACCCCTGCGCTGCAGGAGGCTCTGTTCAAAAGCATCGGAACCGCGCTTCGACCAGATGTCCAGGACTATCTCGCGCTAGTCGCGAGCACGAACGATGAGCGGAACGCTGCGATACGCCGCGAGATCGTCGACGTCGTGGGTGTGCTCAATGCCGTGTCGCTGGAGCCCGTCTTGCTCAAGGGGGCTGCAGCTCTGATGCACCCTGAGGCGGCGCTGGCCATTCGCATGGTCGGTGACATCGACGTGCTCGTGCCCGAGACTGACGAAACTGTCGCGCTCGCGGCACTGGAGCGAGCCGGCTTTGTAGAGTCGGCACCGTCCACGGTGCGCCATACGATCGCCGATCTCAGTCGACCAGGAAGCCACGCTCAGATCGACCTGCATCGCGCCGTGCTCGACGCACCGTTTCAGGACCTCCTGTCGGCTCAGCACCTGTTCGACGGAGCCCGAAGCATCTCGCGACACGGGGTGTCGTTCCGAGTTCCCTCACCGGAAGGCTACATCCTTCACGCCTTGCTTCACGCCCAGATCCATAACCAGGGCTATTACTGGAGGCACCTGCACCTCGGGGCGGCGCGCGACGTGGCGATTCTGAGCGAGAGCGCTGATTGGGATATGCTGCGGTGCTGGGCTGAGGAACACCGCCTGCAAGCGGTCGTCGGGGCAACGCTTCTCGCGGCGCATCGGTTTTTCGGGCTGCCTTGGCCCCTCGCGGAGCCGCCCTCGCCCACCGTCAAGCGTCACCACCAGCGCGCCTGCGCGGTGGAGATTGCCGGCGCGTGGGACTGCGATCTAACGCGACTTCAACGGCTGCGCGAATTGCTCGCCGCGGACCGGATCTCCGCCCGATTCGGTTCACAGGGCTCGTATCTCGTGAACGTCGCTCGGCTGGGTAAGCGCGGCGTCGCGCGGTACGGCCTGCGCAACTTGATCGCTCGTGTCGTCAGAGGCTGACAGCAGCAGTCTGACTCGATGCTCCCGTCAGCCTCATCGCTGTGATTCAGCGCCCGCTATCGCTCTTACCGCTATGGCCGGGGACGCCGTCTCCGCCGCCGTTCCCGTATCCATTGTTGGCGTGACCTGACGCCCAGGCTGGGCTTGTACCGCCGCTGCTGAGGAGCAGGGTTATGGCTGGCGGCGTCGCCACCGCAAACATTCCAGCCTTTTTGAGAAACTGGCGGCGGCCAGCAACTCCATCGCAATTAAGGTCGTCCGAGTCGGATTGGTCGCACATGCCAGCTCTCCTAGCCCGGTCAGTCAGGCGTTATACAATTACTGTACCCTTTATCGATATGTCAATCTGCACGTAAATCGCTTAGGCTTCTTTCATTATTGGTTTCCGAGAGGCGGTTCGGCGCGCGTTCTGAACTGAGTTGAACGCGCGCCGAACCGCCCATCATTCGGTGTTGAATCGGCTGCGCCAGCAGCAGGCCATCACGGCCCGAAACCTGGACCGCGGATGCGACGCGGAGGCATTCGGCGCCTAGCCGGATGCCGTCACATTGATCACGAAGCCGCAGCTCGCTCGCCAGGATCGAGCCGGGACGTCAGAGGTGCCGCCTGTGCAGGGGGCGGCCAGCAGCCTCTCCGCGGTGGGCGTCACCGGGTGGCGCCGTGGCGCCGCTCGCGGCAGCGCTGGCTACCGGCACGTCAGCGCAATGATGCTGGCCTTCGCGTTGCTGACGCGTGCGCACCGGCCGGCCGACGGACCGCCCGTGGAGAAAAAGCACACACGACGTGACGTTTGACGAGCGCTTCGCGGGGTCGTGGAGTTCTGCGATGGTTGCCGTCTACGTCTACGGCCGCGAGCCGCACGCCGCGCAGGTGGGAAACATGGGTCTCGGCCAGCAGCGCCGGAAGGGCGTTATCCATGCTGCGGCTCACGCGGAGACCTTCGCTGAACAGTCGTGGCTCCGCGGCAGAAGGCTGACGGTCTGCGATGGTTGCCGTCTACGTCTACGGCCGCGAGCCGCACGCCGCGCAGGTGGGAAACATGGGTCTCGGCCAGCAGCGCCGGAAGGGCGTTATCCATGCTGCGGCTCACGCGGAGACCTTCGCTGAACAGTCGTGGCTCCGCGGCAGAAGGCTGACGGGCTTCTGGCTCCAGCGACCCAGACGCCGGCCAGAACTCGCATGCCGAACGGGCCGCCACTGTCGAAGGTGCCGGTGGTCGTTCAGGGACGGGCTCCGAACGCTCGGCCACTCGGAGCCTGCCCGCTCGCGCGGTCAGCCTGCCCGACGGTTGCAGCGGATGTAGGCCGAGGAGCCCGACGCGCTCGACCAGGTCAGGTGGTCGCCCTCGACGACAAGGCGAACTCTGGAGGACCAGCGGCGCGCCTGATCACCGCAATCGGCGGCCATCGTCCAAGTATTTCCGGTCCGATGAGCGTCGCGGAAGCTACAGACGGTATCGCCGGCCTTGGCGTGCTCGGGCGTGATGATTGCCGGCAGATAGCCCTTGCGGCGTGCGACGGCGCCGCAGCCGTCCGCTGTGGGCCCCCAGGTCCCGACATACTCTGCGACGACCGAAGCGGGGTGGGACGTTGCTGCCGGCGCCGGAAGCGGTGCTTCTGCGACCGCCAGCGCTGGCTTGTTCTCGACAGATGGCGCTATTCCGGTGGCTGGAATCGCTGGGGCTGTCGGCGCTTCGAACCCGGCCGACCCGATCATCTGTCGCGGAAGATCCTCGATCTGATCGACGAGCGAGTCCCCGACAAGTTGGGCCGGCTGGGTCTGGAATGGTAAATCCTCGGTGAGGTAGGCTGCACAATAGGCGAAGAGGCCAAGCCAACCTGCTGCCAGAAGGATCTGGGGCGCATAGCGGCGTCGGCCTTCAACCTTGGGGCTGATAGCCGTATCGGCCAAGAGTAACGCCCCCATCTCCTTGGAACCCCGTATTCAAATGGCCTCTGCAGCCGCCGATGATCCACGGTGATCGGGATGGCAATGATCCGAGTCCAGGTCCGTGATTGCTCAACGTTGTGCTGTCGAGACATGCGATTACAGTCGCGCGAAGGGTTAACAAAAGGTTAAATCCAGGCGCTATGCTCCATCCCGCTCAGCCGCCGCGCCGTCTGCGTGGGCGTGACTCCACGGTGATGGGTCCAGACGCGCTGTTCACGATGCGCGATCGGCGATGCACAGCATGGCTCGGCTTGATGATGGTGAGACGTGCTGCACCATGCTGTTCGAGGCGGCCTCGAACGCATGCGGGACCAGGCAGCCCGCCAGCACGACGAGAAACCACAGCGACAAGGTGGCGACGATGTCGTGGCCGTGAAGCGCGTGATCACGGGGGTCGTAGGTCATGGTCAAACTCCCTCCGCAGGGGCCGGTCCGGAGCGCTGCGATACGGCAGGGCGGTCCCTAGCGGGCTCCGGACTGAAGAAAATCCTGTCGAAACTGCAGCAGATCGGCGTCTGCCACGTCGGAGACGGCGCAGAATGTGAGATCGTTCGACGTCCACCAGACCATGTTGTACCCGCGCACACTGTAGGTCTGCACGGGAGTCGCGCGGGCGGGCCACGCGAAGACATTGATGACGTGGCCGTGCCGCCGATAGACGATGACCGGGACCGCCCGCCCGGCGATGTAGTCGAGTCGCCCTCCGATGAGGGGAAAGCCCCGCGCGGCGAGGTCGACGACGGGCGGCGAGACGTCGGTCTTGCCGTTGAACCACGGTTTCACCGTGTGCCGGTCCGAGGTCTGCACGTCGGTCAGGTGATCCACCAGCAACGACCGGACGTGGCTCGACACGATCTCGTCTTGAAGCGACGAACCCGGCTGCGGGACCGCGAGCACGAGGAAGAGGCTTGCGGCCAGGGCGGCCGCCGACGGGATGAAGCTCCAGCGCCGGACGAAGCCGAGGATCTGTGTAATGGGTCCACGCGGGTCGCGCTTCGGTTGCGCGACCGCGCGCGCGACGGCGTCGACGACCTGCGCGCGCACGTGCTCCGGGACAGGCCAGGCGACACCATCCTGCCCGATGGTTCGCTGCAGGGACGTGAACCGCTCGACCTCGGCGCGACACGCCGGGCAGGCCGCGAGGTGGGACTCGAACGCGAGGGCGTTCGCCGCGTCGAGTTCGCCGTCGATGAAGCCGTGCAGCGTCACGGCCCAATCCGCGCAGCCGTCAGGGTCGCGGGTCATCACGGGCAAGCCCTCCCGATCCGGGCGTCCTGGATCCAGGCTTCCGCGAACTCGCGTCTGGCCCGCGCCAGTCGCGACATCACCGTCCCGATCGGCACCGCCGTCACCGTCGCGATCTCCCGGTAGGAGAGGTTCTCCAACTCGCGCAGCACGAGTATCTCGCGCAGAGCCTGCGGCAGGTCGAGAAGAACGCTTCGGACGCGCGCCGCCTCCGTCTTGCGGATCAGGGCCGCCTCGGGCGTGTCCTCTTCGGAGACGACCCGGTCGATGGCCGAGCCACCCGCGAGGCCCTCCCCCTCGCCGGTATCGGGTTCCGCTTCGTAGCGGGCGGTCCGAGCCCGTGCCGCCTGCCAGTCGTGGTGGCAATTGCGCACGATCGCGAACAGCCAGGCCCTGACGTTGCCGTCCCGGAAGCTGCCGAAATGGCGGCAGGCCTTCAGGAACGCGTCCTGCACGATGTCGTGGGCGGCCTCGGCATCGCGGCTGAGGAACCGGGCGAAGCTGTACGCCGCGTCCAGTTGCGGGAGAACCAGCCGCTGAAACCGGTCGCTGGCCTGGGCGTCGAGAGCCGGATGTGCCTCGTCGTGTGCGACCGAGGCCGCGGTGATCGGCCACGCGGCGATCGCGGGGGCCCTCGACATCGGCCGACGCGTGCGACGGGTGACGATCGTTGCCCAGGCGTGACCGAACGTGTCGACCAGCGGACTCAGGCATCCCGCAAGCCCGTCCGAGGGCGCCGCCGCGCCCGGGCGGGCGGCCGCCGCGGCCCCAGGCAGATCGTACGCGGCTATCCATCTGCTCGTCATCGCCCTGACTCGCTCATCGTGCCGTCGCGCCGCTGGTGCGGGCCTCCGATCGAGAGACAGCTTTCACGCTCGTTTTATTCGCGGCCCGCGCCGCTCTCATCGCCGCCGATCCGGCCGACGCAATCGTCGAGAATAAATCGTCGTCGCCCGCGGTCCCTATCAACAGTGAGGATCCGGTCTTCCGGGCTCCCTATCAGAAGAGAACCTCCTCTTCGGATCGGTTGTCCGACGAAACGCGCAGGCCCTCACGCTCCGAGACCCGACACGCACACAGGAGAGAGTGGTCATGGCGACTTTATCGCGACGGGCCGCGTGTGCGGCCCTGGGCGCGGCGGCGGCGTTCGGCCTGAACCGGCCGCTGCGCGTCATTCCCGCCGCGGGCGCCGCGCCGGTCGAGCCGATTGTCGGCTTCCACAGGTTCAAGGTCGGCGCCGTCGAGATGACGGCCATCTACGACGGCATCTGGCGCAAGCCGCACGATCCGGCCTTCATCAAGGACGTGACTGTCGACCAGACCAAGGAGGCGCTCGCCAGGGCCGGTTTGACGACCGATTTCATGCCGATCCCGCTGACCGTCTTCGTGCTCAAACTGGGCGATCGCTACGTCCTGTGCGACGCGGGCTCCGGCGTCGGGCAGTGGCAGGCCAACGCCACCCACCTGCCCGGCAACATGGCGGCGGCGGGTATCGACCACACCCAGATCGACACCGTCCTCATCTCGCATTTCCACCCCGACCACGTCTGGGGACTGATGCAGAAGGGCACGAACGCGCCGACCTTCCCGCATGCCGAACTCGTGGTCAGCAGCACGGAGTACCGGTGGTGGACCGATCCGGATCGGCTCGGTCAGCTGCCAGAGGGCCGGCGCGGCGCGGGCAAGCGGATCGCGGACGTGTTCCCGACCTGGAAGAACTGGCGTCAGGTCGAGGACGGCTCCGAGGTCGCGCCGGGCATACGGCTCGTCCTCGCGCCGGGCCACACGCCCGGCCACGCCGTGCTGCTCGTATCCTCCGGCGCGGAGCAGCTGATGATCTCGGCCGACACGATGTACGTGCCGGCGCTGCTCGCGCCCCATCCCGACTGGCAGGGCAGCTACGACCAGGATGGCCCCATGGCGGTCGGGACCCGCCGCAAACTGATCGACCGCATCATCGCCGACAGGATCGCGATCTGCGGCTCGCACTTCCCGTTCCCGGGCTCCGGCACCTTCGTCAGGGACGGCAACGCCTACGCTTTCACCCCATCGGCAGCGTGAACCCTCTCGATCGACGAGGCCAGACCATGACCAACCAAGCCTTCCTGCGCGCCGTCATGCTGGCGGCCGGCTTCACGGCGACCCTGTTCACTGCGTCGCATCCAGCCTTCGCGGTCGATGACGACTCGTCGAGCAGTTCTGTCGACCTCACATCCGTGCGGGCCAAGATCGCCGCCAGGGATTACGAGGCCGCTCTGACCGAACTGCGCGACCTGGCCGAGGATAATCAGCAAGCGGACGTCTACAACCTGCTCGGCTTCACCCTGCGCAAGACCGGCGACCTCAAGACGTCGCTGACCTATTACACGAAGGCCCTCGAGCTGAGGCCGGACTTCAAGGCCGCACGCGAATACCTCGGCGAGCTCTATGTCGAGATGGGCGACATGGCCAAGGCCAGGGACCAGCTCGCCGCGCTCGGGACGCTCTGCCCCGGCGGCTGCGAGGAACGCGCGGACCTTGAGAAGGCGATCGCCGCGAAGGCGGGCGGCTGACGTCTCGGGTGCGGGACCGATGGCGGTCCCGCGCCCGCCCCTCACCCTCAAGGACCCTGTCTCTTATACACATCTCCAGCCCACG